>NZ_JAHEBP010000141.1 GCF_024642165.1 Demequina sp. | reverse complement strand
TCAGCGGCCGACGCCGAACAGCACCACGGCGGACCACAGGATCACGACGACCACGCCGCCGATGCCGACCGCGGCCGCGGTCCGGGTGGCGGAACGCGACGCCGCCACGGCGGGAAGCACCGCGCGGGTGAAGCCCGACGTGACGCCGCACGGGACACCGATCGCGAGCGCCGCGTAAAGGGTCCCGACGAGGTGCAGCGGCTGGGCGAAGGCGACGAACACCACCGGGATCACCGCCAGGGTGGAACCCATGACGGCGAATGCGATCGCGGCGCTCCGGGTGGGCCTCGTCAGTGTGCGCGCGAACAGCAGCCGGCCCGCCGTGTGCGCGATGATCATGATGCCCACGAGCGCAATCGACACGTTCACCACTGCCACGCCCAGGAAGATCCCCAGGTCCTCGACGGTGTTGCGGTCAGGCGCGAGCATGTCAACCAATGGGGCGGAGATGTACGACATCAGCAGCGCCAGCGCGCCGTAGACGGGGATGCCGATCGCGGTGGCGAGCCAGGCGGCCCGGGTGCCCGTGGCCGCCGGGACGGTGCCCACTGCAGCAGACTCGACGTCGGACATGGAAACCTCCGCTCGGGCGCCGGATTCGACGCCGTGGACCCAGTGTGCCAGGGAGGCCGCCGTCAGGACAGGGGCGTCAACCGCACGCGCGCCTGCCGGTCGGGGGCCAGCCCTTCTGCCGTGAGTATCGCGCGCTTGACCGGCAGCACGAACGTCTTGCGGTCCTTCGACGGGAAGATGCTGGTGCGCCACGTGGAGTCCCCGATGCGCACCTCGACCTTGACGGCCCCGAACCCCCGGCGCGGCCCCGTCTGTGCGTCCTCGATCTCGTCCGCGATGTCGAACGGCAGGTCCACGAACACCCACGACTCCGTGCGCGCCTCCCAGAGGTACAGGGTCGAGTCGAATTCGTACGACGTCACTCCACGGACGCTAGCGCGCGCTCCACGATCTCCGCGACCCCCTCCGTCGCGTCGACGCGCAGCCCGGGCTCGTCGGGACCGAGCGGCTCGAGCGTCGCGAACTGCGACTCCACCAGCGCGGCCGGCATGAAGTGGCCCGCGCGCGCGCTGGACCTGCGCGCCGCCTCCTGCTCGGTGATCGCGAGCTCCAGGAACCATGTCGCGGGAGCGGAAGCTCGGATCCGATCGCGATAGGCGCGCTTGAGCGCGCTGCAGGCGACCACCACGCCCACCCCGTCGCCCGCATCGTCCAGCACGCCGCCCACGGCGTCGAGCCACGGCCACCGGTCCTCGTCGGTCAGGGGCGTTCCCGCGGCCATCTTCGCGGTGTTCGCGGCGGGGTGGAGATCGTCACCGTCGACGAACGGCAGGCCCAGCGCCCGAGCCAGAGCGGCGCCCACCGTCGACTTGCCGGTCGCGGAGGGCCCCATCACCACGATGCGGTGGGGCGTGGACTCGGACATGCGGCTCCCTCGGTGTCAGGCGGCGCGACCACGGTATCGGACGGCGGTGCCGTGCAGCCGCCGACCAGGGACCAGAGTCCCGGTCGCGGTACCCCTGGCGGCATACCGTGAAGGGGTGGATGTCGCCGACGACGTCCCCCCGCGAGCGCATGGCCCGCGCCGTCGCCGGCGCCTCACGGGCGGACGCATGCGACAGGTCAGGATTCATGGACGCGGCGGCCAGGGCGTGGTCACCGCCGCCGAGATGCTCGCGCGGGCGGGCTTCATCGCCGGACACGAGGCACAAGCGATCCCCTCCTTCGGATCGGAGCGCACCGGGGCCCCGGTGGTGGCGTACTGCCGGTTCGCGGACACGCCGCTCCGCACCCGCGAGCCCGTGCTGGCACCCAATGTGGTGCTGGTGCAGGACCCGACCCTGCTCGCCTCGGATCACCCGTTCGCAGGCCTCGCGACCGGCGGGCTCGTCATCGTCAACACCACCGCCGACGCCGGCGAGGCGCGCGCCCAGGCGGGCGCGGCGGACGTGGACGCCACCGTCATCACGGTGCCCGCCACCTCGATCACCATGGAGCACCTGGGCCGGCCCAAGCCGGCCGCCGCGATGCTCGCGGCCTACGCTGCGTGCGCGGACGACATCACGCTCGACGCCGTGCAGTCGGTGTTCCGCGAGCGGTTCCCCGGACAGATGGGCGAGGCCAACGCGGCGGCCGCGGCGGCCGCCTTCGCCCACGTCCGCGCTCAGTTGGCCCCGGCGGCGTCCGGCGGCGGCAGGGAGGCCTGACATGCGAGAGGTGCTCGAGGGTTCGATGGCGGTGGCCCGCACCGTGGCAAGGTGCAGGCCGGGCGTGGTGTGCGCGTATCCCATCTCCCCGCAGACCCACATCGTCGAGGCGCTGTCCGTGATGGCGCGCACGGGAGAACTCGCTGACTGCGAGTACGTCAATGTGGAATCGGAGTTCTCCGCGATGTCCGTGTCGATCGGCGCGTCCGCGGCCGGGTCGCGTGCCTACACGGCGACGGCGTCCCAGGGCCTGCTCTACATGGCGGAGGCGGTCTACAACGCCGCCGGGATGGGTCTGCCCATCGTCATGACGGTCGCGAACCGGGCCATCGGCGCGCCCATCAACATCTGGAACGACCACTCCGACGCGATGGCGATGCGCGACTCCGGCTGGCTCCAGCTGTTCGCCGCGGACAATCAGGAGGCGGCCGATCTCCACGTCATCGCGTTCGCCGCCGCCGAGGAGTTGGGCATGCCGGCGATGGTGTGCATGGACGGGTTCGTGCTCACCCACGCGTCCGACGTGGTCGAACTCGCCACCGCGGAGCAGATCGACGCGTTCCTTCCCCCGTACCGCCCCACCCAGGCTCTCGACATCGACCATCCCACCACCATCGGCACCATGGCGGGACCCGAGTCCTTCACTGAGACCAAGTACCTCCAGCACCTGCGGTTCCTCGACGCCGCCGAGGTGATCGAGGCGTGGTCGGATCGCTTCCGGCAGGAGTTCGGCCGGGAGGCGGGCGGGCTCGTCGCGCGGTACCACCCGGACACGCTCGACCGCGATCGCGAGGCGCCGCCGGCGGACCCGGAGGACCTGACGGTGGTGGCGATGGGCTCGGTCATCGGCACGCTGCAGGCCGCGCTCGCGCCACTTCGCGCCGACGGCGTCCCGGTGCGGCTGGTGGGCATCTCCGCCTTCCGGCCGTTCCCGGAGCGGGCGCTGCGGGCGGCGCTGGGCGGCTCGCGCCACGTGGTGGTCATCGACCGCGCGCTCGAGCTCGGATCCGGCGGGGTGCTGACCGGATGCGTGGGCCGCGCGCTCGCCGGCACACGCTCGCGCATCCATTCGGTGGTCGCGGGGCTGGGCGGGCGCCCGATCCTCGAGGCCTCGCTGCGCGATGCGGTCATGCGCGCCCGTGCCGGCGGCATGCGAAGCCTCGAGTTCTTGGACCTCAAGCAGGGCGGCGTGCCCGTGCCCCGCGTTGGCGCGACGGAGGTGGCGCGATGAGCACCGTGCATATCCCGTTCCTGCAGACCGGCAGCCTGGCCGTCGGTGGCCGACTGCTGGAGGACGACGACCGCTCTGTTCAGTCGCACGCCGACAGGCCCTCGTCGCTCACCAAGGGGCACCGCGCGTGCCAGGGCTGCGCGGAGGCGCTCGCCGCGCGCTGGGTGATGGACACGGCCGTCGAGGCGGCGGGCGGCAAGCTGGTGGTCGCGAACGCCACCGGCTGCCTCGAGGTGTTCTCGACCCTCTACCCCGAGAGCGCGTGGAAGCCGCCATGGATCCATTCGCTGTTCGCCAACGCGGCCGCCGTGGCGACCGGCATCGCGGCCGCGCTGCATGCGCAGGGCCGGGACGATGTGCGGGTGCTGGCGCAGGGCGGCGACGGCGGCACGGTGGATATCGGCCTCGCCGCGGTGTCCGGGATGTTCGAGCGCAACGACGACGTTCTCTACGTCTGCTACGACAACCAGGGGTACATGAACACGGGTGTGCAGCGATCCTCGGCGACCCCCGCATCGGCCCGGACGGCGACCACCCCGGCGGTGGGTCACCAGCCGGGCGCCCCGGTGGGCCAGGGCAAGTCCATGCCCAAGATCGCCATGGCGCACGAGATCCCGTACGTGGCCACCGCGACCGCGGCGGACCTGCGCGACCTCGAGCACAAGGTCCGCACCGCGATGTCCATCCACGGCGCCCGCTATCTCCACGTGCTGGTCCCCTGCCCCGTGGGCTGGGGCTCGGCGGCGTCGGAGTCGATCTCCCTGTCGCGCGCCGCGGTGCAGTCCGGCATCTTCCCCGTCATCGAGGCCCGCGCGGGCGAGCTCACCGACGTGCAGCCCATCCGCGAACTCGCCGACGTCGAGGACTACCTGCGGCCGCAGGCGCGGTTCGCGCACCTGTTCAAGCCGGGCGGCGAGGTCGCGCTCGAGCGGTGGCGGGAACTAGCCCGCGCCAACATCCGGCGATACCACCTGATGGGAGAGCGGTCATGAGCGGGCACGATGCACCTCCGACGCTGGGCCTGTCGACCGGGCCTGCGACCTCGCTCGCGTACCACACGGGCACGTGGCGCACCGAGCGCCCGGTCTACGTGGACCTCGCGCCACCCTGCTCGCTCGCGTGCCCGTCGCGCGAGGACATCCGCGGTTGGCTGGGCCCCACCCAGGAGGGCGAGGCGGGTTTCGAGGTCGCGTGGCGGCGCATCGTCGCGGCCAACCCGCTCCCGGCCGTGATGGGGCGCATCTGCTATCACCCCTGCCAGACGGCGTGCAACCGCGCCGAGCTGGACGAGGAGGTGGGGATCAACGCGGTCGAGCGGTTCCTCGGTGACACCGCGATCGAGCACG
>NZ_JAHEBP010000040.1 GCF_024642165.1 Demequina sp. | reverse complement strand
GCATCGCGCCGCACCGGTGGCCGCCCGCCGGCGCTCGCGGCCACATCGATCAGGCCCTCGACGCCTACGAGGCGGTGCACGCCAACCTGGTGGTCCACGACCCTCGCTACCCGGCGCCCGCGACGCTGCGCGCGCTGGTGCGTGACGGCAACCTGATCGACGCGGGCGACCGGAGAGAACCCACGCCCGGCTCGGATCTGATCGCCCGGGTGCTGCTGGATCACGAGCCCGGGATCGTGGTGGCGCAGGCGTGGGGAGGGCTCAACACCATCGCACGGGCGCTCATGTCGATCGAGGAGCGGTACGCTGGCACCTCCGAGTGGCCGGCCGTCCAGGAGCGGATCAGCCGCCGCACGGTGCTCACGGCCTGGGGAGAGCAGGACGATGCGTTCGCCGAGTACATCCGTCCGCACTGGCCGGATCTCGAGTTCCGGCAGGTCGCGACGGCGGCCTGGGGATACGCGGCCCGGTGGGTCACGCCGCCCGAGAGCCACGCGTACCTTTCCGCAGAGTGGACGCGCGAGAACGTCAGTTCGGCGGGACCGGTGGGCGCCGCCTACCGGGTGTGGGGCGACGGGCTGCAGATGGCCGAGGGCTTCGACCCGGAGGACTACTTCGGGCTGCGCGACATGACCGACGACGAGCTGCGCGAGCGCGGCTACCAGGTGTTCTTTCCCGTCGAGCCCGCCGGCGCGTGGATCTCCGAGGGCGACACCTCCAACTACGCGCTCCACATCGACAACGGCCTGCGCAACTTCGAGCACCCCACGTTCGGCGGCTGGGGCGGCCGCCAGGAGCCGCACGCCACGGACCAGCGGTACTGGGTCTCGGCGGGATTCCGCGGGCTCGACCTGTCCGGACCGCCGGTCGACTGGGGCGACGTCGCCCGCTGGCTGCCCGCGTTCCAGCGCGACTTCGCCGCTCGCCTGCGATGGTCCGTCACGCCGTCCTATGCCGGCGCGAACCACGCCCCGCGCGTCGAGGTGTCCACGGGCCTCGACGTCGACGCGGAGCCCGGCGAGGTAGTGACGATCCGGTGGGTGGCGTCCGACCCCGACGGCGACCCGGTCTCGGTGCGCCCGTGGCAGTACCGCGAGGCCGGAACCCTCGACGCCGAGGTCGACCTCACGCGCACCGGCGAGGACTCGCTCGAGGTGCGGATCCCGGCGGACGCGACGCCGGGCACCACGGCGCACGTGATCCTCGAGGCCACCGACGAGGGCGAGCCGCCGCTCACCGCCTACGCCCGCATCGTCCTCACGGTGCGCTGACCGCCGGGCGGCGCCCGCCGCGCCAGTAGGCTGTTCCCCATGCGCATCCTGGTGACGGTCAAGTTCGTCCCGGACCTTCAGTCGCAGCGATCCTTCACCGAGGGCGCCGTGACGCGGACCGGCGACGACGGCACGATGAACGAGCTCGACGAGAACGCGGTCGAGGCGGCCCTGCAGCTCAAGGAGGCCGCCGGCGAGGGAGAGGTCTACGCCCTCACCGTGGGCGGTGACGATGCCGTGGCGGCGGTCCGCAAGGCCCTCCAGCTGGGCGTCGACCATGCCATCCACGTGTCGGATGCGGCCGTCGCGGGCTCGGACGTCTTCGGCACGGCCCGAGTGATCGCGGCCGCCGTCCGCAAGGTCCACGAGGAGGCGCCGCTCGACCTGGTCATCACCGGCATGGCGGCGCTCGACGGTCTCACCTCGATGCTGCCCACCGCGCTCGCGGCCGAGCTCGACTGGTCGCAGCTGACCCTCGCGTCGCACCTCGCGGTCGACGGCGCCACCGCGACCATCGTGCGGCACCTCCCGGACGCGCACGAGACGGTGAGCGCCCCGCTCCCGGCCGTGGTCTCCGTGACGGACGAGGCCAACAAGCCGCGCTACCCCAACTTCAAGCTCATCATGGCGGCGCGGACCAAGCCCGTCACCACCTGGACGCTCGCGGACCTTGGCGTCGAGGCGGCCGCGGTGGGCGCCGGTGCCGCGCGCACCGTCGTGGTGGACGCCTCGCCGCGCCCGCCGCGCGAGAACCGCACCGTAGTGACCGACACGGGGGAGGGCGGCACCGCGTTGGCCGACTTCCTGATCGAGAGGGGGCTCGCATGAGCGCCGCCACCGTCGCCGTCCTGGTCGAGAGCCGCGATGGCTCCGTGACCCAGCCCACCTTCGAGGCGCTCACGCTCGCACGCGCGCTCGGCACTCCCGTCGCGGTGTGGCTGGGCGACGCCCCCGACGGGGCGCAGGTCGAGCGCCTGAGTGTCTACGGCGCCGCCGAGGTGCGCGTGGTCCCGTGCGGGGACGATGCGCGGCTCGCCGCCGGGGGAGCGGCCGCCCTGGGCGCCGCGACCGCCGACGCCTCCGCCATCGTGATGATCTCGACGTTCGTCAACAAGGAGATCGCCACGCGCCTGGCGCTCGCGACGGGTGCGGGCGTGGTGGTCGACGCCGCCGGGGCCGAGTTGGTCGACGGCCGCATCGAGACCCTGCAGACGGTGTTCGCGGCGACGTGGAACGTCCGCTCCCGCATCGAGACGGATGCGGGCATCGTCGCGATCCGCCCCAACACCACCCAGGCGTCGCCGGCGCAGACGCCCGGCGCCGCGGTCGTGGTCGACGTGGCCTTCGAGCCCCTGGCCTCCCGCGAGACCGTGGTTGCCGTCGAGCCCGTGCCGGCACAGGAGGGCATCCCGCTGGCCGAGGCGCCCGTGGTGGTCTCGGGCGGGCGCGGCACCGGCGGCGACTACACCCTGGTGCGTGAGCTGGCAGAGGTGCTGGGAGCAGCCGTGGGCGCCTCCCGTGACGCCACCGACGAGGGCTGGATCTCCCACGAGCACATGGTGGGCCAGACCGGCACCACCGTGACTCCCGCGCTCTACGTCGCGTGCGGGATCTCCGGCGCGGTGCACCACCGCGGTGGCATGCAGGCGTCGGGCACCATCGTCGCCGTGAACATCGACCCCGACGCCCCGATCTTCGAGATCTCGGACTTCGGCGTGGTGGGCGACCTGGGCGACGTGATCCCGCAGGTGATCGCGCGCATCAAGGAGCGTCGCGACGTCTGAGGCTCGACGTCAGGGGCTCCACGCCCGACGCCCGTGTCGCAATCAGGCGACGGTGCTCACGCGTCCGCCGGCCGGTCGACGCTGAGGGAGAGCTCCTCCCACCGGTCGACCTCTCCGCCGAGTCGCGCGAGCTTCGCCCGCGTCTGGGTCACCGCGTGGGCGCCGCAGATGAGGTGGAGGGGCGGCTCCGGGTGGTCCGCCAGCGCGAGCATGGCCTCGGCGGCGGCCGCGGGCGAGCCGGGCTGGTTCCCGGGCAGCGAGTGGATGCGGTCCCAGAACGGCCGCATCACCGGCTCGTAGTCGGGGAGCACGTCGTCGTTCTTCGCGCCGCTCGGGATCCACAGCGTGCGGACCGGGCCCGGCTCGAGCACGGTGACACGGATGCCCAGGTGGGAGACCTCCGCCGCCAGCGCCTCCATGAGGCCCGACACCGCGAACTTCGAGGCACAGTAGTAGCCCAGGCCCGCGGACCCGCGCACGCCGGCGATGGACGAGACGGTGAAGATGTGTCCCGAGCGCCGCTCGCGCAGGTGCGGCAGCAGCGCCGTGGTGACCTTCGCCGCGCCCCAGAAGTTGGCGTCCATCACCTCTTGAGCATCCTCCGGATCGGACTCCTCGATGGTCGAGAAGTAGCCGATGCCCGCGTTGTTCACCACCACGTCCACGCCGCCGAAGCGGGCGAGCGCCGCGTCGACCGCGGCGGCGATCTGCGCATCGTCCCTGACCTCGAGGGGCAGCGCAGCGACCGTGTCGGGGAAGCGCGCCACCAGGTCATCCAGGGACTCGGGGCGGCGCGCGGTCGCGACCACGCGATGCCCGGCAGCGGCGGCCTTCTCCGCCGTCGCGCGGCCGATGCCGGTCGAGCAGCCGGTGATGAACCAGGTCGCCATGAAGTCTCCTCGCGTGAACCGTCCCCCGTCACGCTAGCGTGCCCGGGCCTGGTCCCGGACCCTTCCTAGACTGGGGCCCGTGACCCACTACCTCGACCACGCCGCGACCACGCCGCTGCGGGAGGCCTCGCGCGAGGCCTGGGTCGACGCCGCCGCCGCGGTGGGCAATCCCTCCTCCCTGCACGGCGCCGGCCGCGCCGCGCGCGCGATCGTCGAGGACGCGCGCGAGCGCATCGCCGCCGCGCTGGGTGCCGACGCCGCCGAGGTGATCCTGACCTCCGGGGGCACGGAGGCGGACAACCTCGCGGTCAAGGGCCTGCAGTGGGGACGTTCCGGGGCGGACCCGGCGCTGCGCGGGCTGGTCACGAGCGCGATCGAGCACCACGCCGTGCTGGACCCCGCGCGCTGGCTCGCCGCACGCGGTGAGGTGGACCTGGTCGAGCTCCCGGTCGACGCTGAGGGCGCCGTGTCGCTCGATGCGCTCGCCGACGCCGTCGACGCCCGCACCTCCCTGGTCTCCCTGATGTGGGCGAACAACGAGGTGGGGACCGTCCAGCCAGTGCCCGAGGCCGTCGCGATCGCCGCCGCCCAAGGGGTGCCGGTGCACGCCGACGCCGTCCAGGCCGTGGCGTACCTCGACGTCGACTTCCGCGCGTCCGGGCTCACCGCGATGTCGGTGACCGCGCACAAGCTGGGCGGTCCGGTGGGCGTGGGTGCGCTCGTGGCCCGGCGCGACGCACCGCTCGAGCCGCTCGCCCACGGCGGCGGGCAGCAGCGCTCGGTGCGCTCGGGCACTCTGGACGCCCCGGGCGCGGCCGCCTTCGCCGCGGCGCTCGAGGCCGCGGTCGCGGAGCGGAGGACCGAACGGGCGCGGCTCGAAGACCTGCGGGCGCGGCTCGTGGGCGGCGTGGCGGCCGCCGTGCCCGCGGCGACCGTCTCCGGACCGGACGATGCGTCGCGCCGCCTCCCGGGCATCGTCCACCTGGTGCTCCCCGGCGCCCGCGCGGAGTCCGTCCTGTTCCTGCTGGATGCCGCCGGCATCGAGGCGTCGAGCGGCTCCGCCTGCTCGGCCGGCGTGGTCCAGTCAAGCCACGTCGCGCTGGCCATGGGGTGGTCCGCGGGGGACGCCGCCTGCACGCTGCGGCTGAGCCTGGGACGCACCTCGACGGTCGCGGACGTGGACGCCGTGCTCGGTGCGCTGCCGGACGCCGTGCGACGGGCTCGCGCGGCGGGCTGACGCCGTCGGGGCGCCCGGCGCCCGGTCCGTACAATGGTCGGGTCCCTGAGCCCGGAGGTCCCCGCATGCGCGTGCTCGCCGCCCTGTCCGGCGGAGTCGACTCCGCCGTGGCCGCCGCGCGCGCCGTCGACGCCGGCCACGACGTGGTGGGCGTGCACATGGCGCTCAGCCGCAACCGCGACGAGCACCGGACGGGATCGCGCGGCTGCTGCTCGATCGAGGATTCGAACGACGCCCGCCGCGCCGCGGACCGGCTGGGCATCCCGTATTACGTGTGGGACCTGTCCGAGGAGTTCCACGACACCGTGGTGACGGACTTCCTGTCCGAGTACGCCGCGGGGCGCACGCCCAACCCGTGCGTGCGCTGCAACGAGCACATCAAGTTCGACACGCTGCTGGAGCGCGCCGGAGCGCTCGGCTTCGACGCCGTGTGCACCGGCCACTACGCGCGCATCGAGATCCGCGAGGACGGCGCTCGGGAGCTGCACCGCGCGGCCGACGCCGCCAAGGACCAGTCCTACGTGCTGGCCGTGATGGGCCCGGACAAGCTGTCCCGCGCGATGTTCCCGCTCGGGACGATGCGCTCGAAGGACGAGGTGCGGGCCGAGGCCGCCGCGCGCGGGCTCGGCGTGTCCAACAAGCCGGACTCTTACGACATCTGCTTCGTCGCCGACGGCGACACCCCGGGTTTCCTGCGGCGCGCGCTCGGGGACCGGCCCGGCGAGATCATCGACGAGTCGGGCGAGGTGGTGGGCGCCCACGCTGGCGCCTACGCCTTCACGGTGGGCCAGCGGCGCGGGCTCCGGTTGCCCCGCCCCGCCCCCGACGGCGCGCCGCGATACGTGACGGGCGTGGACACGGAGCGCAACGTGGTCACCGTGGGGCCCGAGACGCTGTTGAGCGTGACGCGGCTGGTAGGGGAGCGCACCGTCTGGCTCGCGCCCGACGTGCCGGCGGATTCCGCCACCCCGTGCGCGGCGCAGGTGCGGGCGCACGGCACGCCGGTGCCCGGTTCGGTGGTGCGGGCGGGCGACGCCATCGAGGTCCACCTTGAAACCCCGCTCCGGGGGGTCGCCGCCGGCCAGTCCCTGGTGATCTACCAGGGAAGCCGAGTGATCGGCCAGGCGACCCTCGCCCGCCGCGACGCCTGATCCGTCGCGAGCGCCGCATCGTCGCGCCGCAGGGAGCGCCCGCTCACGCCCCTCTCGTAACGTTTCGGCAACGAATCGGTCACGCCACGCGCTCCCGGATTGACACCCGGTGGACGCTGGCCTTACCTTGAAGGCGATACGTGAGAGCGCTCTCCCAGAGAGAGCGCTCTCAGGATCACCAACCAAGACGGACACAAAGGAGTGAACGTGAGCCTCTCACGACGCAAGACCTCGTTCGGGATCGTGGCTGGCGCCGCGGCCTTCGCGATCGCCCTCACGGGATGCAGCAGCTCGGATTCCGGCGGTGGCAGCTCTGCCGAGCCTTCGGATGACGGCATGATGAGCGACGAGCCGGTGACGCTGACTCTCGCGACATTCAACCAGTTCGGCTACGCGTCGAGCTCCGAGGGTGGCGGCGACTACCAGTACGACCTGATCGCCGAGTACCAGGAGCTGCACCCGAACGTCACCATCGTCTACAACGTCGCCGACACGTCGAACACGGCTCGTGAGAACTTCTTCACGAAGCTCGGCCCCGGCGGTCTCGCCGACATCGAGGCCATCGAGGTGGACTGGCTGCCCGAGGCGCTGCAGTACTCCGACCTCCTCGCCGACCTGACGGACCCCGCTCTCGCGGACCGCTGGCTGCAGTGGAAGTCCGACGCCGCCACCGACAAGGACGGCCGTCTCGTGGGCTACGGCACGGACATCGGCCCGGAGGCCATCTGCTACAACGTCGACGCCATCGAGGCAGCCGGCATGGACGCGTCTCCCGACGCGATGGCGGCCGCGATCGACGGCGACTGGGCCAACTACTTCGCGCTGGGCAAGGAGTACTCCGACGCGACGGGCAAGGGCTTCTACGAGGAGAACGCCGCGATGCTGCAGGCCATGATCGGCCAGCTCGAGGCGCCCTACGAGGACCCGGCCACCGACGAGATCATCGCGCTCAGCAACCCCGAGGTGCGGGACATCTACGACACCCTGACTCAGGCGAGCGCGGACGGCGTCTCTGCCGGCCTCGGACAGTGGAGCGATGACTGGGCGGCCGGAATGGCGAACGGTGACTTCGCCGCCATGCCCTGCCCGTCCTGGATGCTCGGCGTGATCAACGGCAACGCTCCCGAGGGCAACTGGGACATCGCCAACGCCTTCCCGAACGGCGGCGGTAACTGGGGCGGCTCGTACCTGACCGTTCCCGACGCCGGCGCGAACGTCGAGGCGGCGAAGGAGCTGGCCGCATGGCTCACCGCTCCCGAGCAGCAGGCGAAGGCCTTCGCGAACGTGGGCGCCTTCCCCAGCCAGCCCGAGGCATCCAACTCCGACGCCGTGAAGAGCGCGACCAACGCCTTCTTCAACGACGCGCCCACCGGCGAGATCTTCACCGAGCGCGCCGCGGCCGTCACGGTGGCCCCGTACAAGGGTCCCCACTACTTCCAGGTCAGCGACGCCATGGTGAACGCCCTGCGCCGCGTGGATGAGGGAACCATGAACGCCGCCGATTCATGGGCGCAGTTCGAGGCCGACGTCAACGCGATCGGCTAGCACCACCCATCGGTTCGGGCCCCCTCGTCCCCCAGAGGGGGCCCGAACCGCTCCCACCCTTGGCCACATCCGCCTTGAACCGAGGAATCTCTGATGACCATCACCGAGCCGAAGGCCCCGGGACGCGATGACGCGCCGGGCCCGCGGACCACCGCACCGCCCACCTGGCGCCAACGCGTAGGGCGCTGGGACGTCAAGTACTCGCCGTACGTCTACATCGCACCGTTCTTCCTGGTGTTCGCCGTGGTCGGGATGTTCCCGATCATCTACACCGCCGTGATCTCCCTGCAGGACTGGGACCTGGTCCGTAACACCGGCACGTACATCGGCTTCGAGAACTTCACGTTCGTGCTGCAGGACCGCGAGTTCTGGCTGTCGCTGCGCAACACCTTCTCGATCTTCCTGCTGTCCTCCGTGCCGCAGATCATCGTCGCGACGTTCATCGCCGCCATGCTCGACAAGAACATCCGCGCCAAGACCTTCTGGCGCATGGGCGTGCTGCTGCCGTACGTGGTCGCGCCGGTGGCCGTCGCGCTGATCTTCTCGAACATGTTCGGGGACCGCTACGGCCTCATCAACTCGCTCCTCAACGACATCGGCTTGAGCTCGATCGCATGGCACGTCGACGTGATCCCCAGTCACGTGGCGATCGCCACCATGGTCAACTTCCGCTGGACCGGATACAACGCGCTGATCCTGCTCGCCGCGATGCAGGCGATCCCGCGCGACCTCTACGAGGCCGCAGCGATCGACGGCGCCAGCAACTTCCGGCGCTTCATCTCGGTGACCGTCCCCCAGATCCGTCCCACCATGATCTTCGTCATCATCACGTCGACCATCGGTGGCCTCCAGATCTTCGACGAGCCGCGCATGTACGACACCACCGGTCAGGGCGGCTCCAACAACCAGTGGGAGACCATCACGCTGTACCTCTACAACACCGGATGGGGGAACTTCGACTTCGGCCGCGCCGCAGCGGTGGCCTGGGTGCTGTTCCTCATCATCATCGCCATCGGCATGCTGAACTTCGCGGTCACTCGCAGACTCATCGCCGGCGACACCGCACCCAAGGTGAAGAAGGTGAAGAAATGAGCGTCACGACCGCTCCGCGTCGACGCGTCCGTGGGGGCGCCAGCGCCGTCGCCACCATGCGACCCTCCTGGTGGATCTACGCAGGCCTGGCGGTGTTCCTCATCGCCTCGGCGTTCCCCTTCTACTGGTCCTTCCTCATCGCCTCCGGCGATCGGTTCACCATCAACGATCCGAACATGTCCTGGTTCCCGGGCGGGAACTTCCTCGCCAACGCCTCGACCGTGCTGAGCAACCCGGCCGTCAACTTCTGGAAGGGTCTCAGCAACTCGATCCTGGTCTCGACCGTCACGGCCGTGTCCACGGTGGTGCTGTCGACACTGGCGGGCTACGCGTTCGCGAAGCTGCGGTTCAAGGGCTCGGGCCCCATGCTGGTCGCCGTCATCGCGACCATGGCGGTGCCGGTCCAGCTCGGCATCGTGCCGCTGTACATCCTGATGTCGAAGTTCGGCTGGACGGGCAACATCGGCGCCGTCATCATCCCCGGCCTGGTCACGGCCTTCGGCGTGTTCTGGATGACGCAGTACATCTCCCAGGCGCTGCCGACGGAGCTCATCGAGGCCGCGCGGGTGGACGGCTGCTCCATGATCCGCACCTTCTGGCACGTGGGCCTCACGGCGGCGCGACCCGCCGCGGCGATGCTGTTCCTGTTCACGTTCGTCACCAGCTGGAACAACTTCATGTGGCCGTACATCGTGCTCGATCAGGCGAACCCGACCCTGCCGGTGTCGCTGTCCATCCTGCAGGCCAACTACTTCGTCGACTACTCGCTGGTGCTCGCCGGGGTATTGCTTGCGACCGTGCCGCTGCTGCTCCTGTTCATGTTCGCCGGCCGCCAGCTGGTCTCGGGCATCATGGCCGGCGCGGTCAAGGGCTAGCGGGCCATGTCGCGAATCGTCCACGGGCATGGGGCCCTGTCTGAGACGATGGCCCCATGCCCGCTGATGACGGAACGGACGTGACGCTGCCGGGGCGCGCGCAGGCGCCCACCCTCGAGCTGGTCGCTGCCCGCGCCGGGGTGTCGCGAGCGACGGTCTCGCGCGTGGTCAACGGCTCGCCGTCGGTGTCGGCGCCCATCGCCGCCGCGGTGCGTCGCGCCGTCAAGGACCTGGGCTACGTTCCCAACCGGGCCGCGCGTTCGCTGGTGAGCCAGCAGTCGCAGGCCATCGCGCTGGTGGCCCCGGAGGATGTCACCCGGTTCTTCGGCGACATCTACTTCGCGGAGATCGTCGCCGGCATCGATGAGCGCCTCGAGCAGAGCGACTACGTCCTCAACCTCATGATCGCGAATCACGACCCCAGGGGAAAGACTCTTCGCTACCTGGGCGGCGGCGCGGTCGATGGCGCGATCGTGGTGTCGCACCACACCAGCGACCGCTTCCTGCGCCGCATCACCGAGCACCTCCCGGTGGTGTTCGGCGGGCGCTCCTCGGTGGCGGCCCTCGAGGCGTACGTGGTCGACGTGGACAACGTGGCCGGCGCCAGGGACGTGACGCGCCTGCTGGTCGAGCGCGGCTGCCGGCGCATCGCCACCATCACCGGGCCCATCAACATGCAGAGCGCGATCGACCGCCTCGAGGGCTGGCGGGCGGCGCTCGACGAGGCGGGTGTCGCGGCCGGTCCCGTGGTGGATGGCGACTTCACCATCTCCGGCGGCGCCCGCGCCATGCGCGAGATCCTCGACTCGGGCGTCGAGGTCGATGGCATCTTCATCGCTTCCGACCTCATGGCCGCGAGCGCGATCCCGGTGCTGCTCGAACGCGGGATCCGGGTGCCCGAGGACATCGCGATCGTCGGGTTCGACGACAGCGCCGCGGCGGTGTCGGGCCCCATCGCGATCACCACGGTGCGCCAGCCGTCGCGACAGATGGGCTGGACCATGGCGGACATTCTCATCGCGGTCCTGGCGGGACGCACGGATCTTCCCCACGAGGTGATCCTGCCCACCTCGCTGGTGATCCGCGACTCCGCCTGACCCCGCGGCCGCGGGTCACGCGCGGGGGTGGCCCGTCAGGCGCCCGGGCCCAGCCCGCGCATCAGCAGCGCCCACGCGTCCTCGACCCGCGCATGCCGCGTCGCCTCGGGCACCCGCGCCACCAGCGCCGCGAGCATGGCCACGGCGAGCACCACATCGTCCACCGTGGTCCGGGGGCCCAGGGTGCCGTCCGCCCTCGCCGCCTCCACCTTGGGTGCCAGGGCTGCCGCGATGCGCGCCTCGAATCCCCGCAGCCGGGGGTCGCCCTCGTGGGCGAAGTACGCGATCATCGCCGCGTTGCCCTCCAGCTGATGCGTGATGAGGTCCGTCACGTCGCGAAGCGAGCTGTGGTCGTGCGCGGCGAGCCGCTCGACCTCCGCGAGATTCTCGTCGAAGACCGCGTGCGCCAGGGCCTCGCGGCTCGGGAAGTGGCGGTAAAGGCTTCCCTGACCTACCCCGGCACGCTTCGCCACCGCGGAGAGCGGCCCGTCCACGCCCTGCTCGGCGAAGACGTCGCGGGCGGCGGCTACCAGGGCGGCCCGGTTCTCGGTGGCCGCGCCGGGGCCGCGGTTGGACTTTCCGGTCATGCCAAGAATGTATAGGCTGAGCAGCAACCGGACATCGTTGTCCGGTTGCGGAGTTGTAGGCGATGACCGATCGTGACGGTAGTGGCCTCTCCGCGGGCGCAGCCCCCCGACGTCCCTGAGCAAAGGAGCTCTCATGGCCCCCGCAGTTCCCACCGGCGACTCCAAGATCGCCGAATGGCTCGCGCACCCCTACGCCGGTCCCGTCCTGCGCGAGATGCTCGCCCAGTCGGGCCAGAGCGAACGCGCGCTCAGCCCCGTCAAGCGCTTCTCCATGAAGAAGCTGGTCAAGCTGAGCAACGGGCAGTTCAGCCAGGAGATGCTGGACGGCCTGATGGCCGAGACCGCGCGGCGCATGGAGGCGGGCGACGCCGCCGCGCCGGCCGACGCCCCCGTGCCAGCTGAGGCGCAGGCGCCCGACGAGGACGAGGAGCAGGAGTGGGAGGAGCGCATCACCGAGGGTCGGTTCACCGGCCAGACGGTGGTGGTGACGGGCGCGGGCTCAGGAATCGGCCGTGCCACCGCTTCCCGCGTCGCCCGCGAGGGCGGCCGAGTGATCGCGCTCGACATCTCCGCCGAGCGCCTCGCCGAGTTCGCCTCCGAGCACGAGGGCCTGGACGTCACCATCGTGACCGCGGACGTCACCAAGGAGGAGGACATCGCGCGGGTCCTCGAGGCCGCCGGAGACCGCATCGACGCGCTCGCCAACGTGGCCGGGATCATGGACAACATGACCCCGTTGCACGAGGTCACGGACGAGGTCTGGGCGCGGGTCTTCGCCGTCAACGTCGAGGGCCTGATGCGACTCAGCCGGGCCGTCCTCCAGCGCATGCTGCCCGCCGGCAGGGGTTCGATCGTCAACATCGCGTCCGAGGCGGGGCTGCGAGGTTCGGCCGCCGGGGTCGCCTACACCGCCTCCAAGCACGCCGTGGTGGGCATCACCAAGAGCTCGTCCTACATGTACGCCTCCAGCGGCATCCGGGTGAACGCGGTCGCCCCGGGGCCCGTCATCACCAACATCGAGGCGCGATTCGACTCGGAGCTGGGCCGCGAACGCGTCGAGGCCGCGATGGCGATCCTCACGACGCCCGTCACCCCCGACCACCTCGCCGCGTCGATCACCTTCCTGCTGTCCGACGACGCGGTCAACCTCAGCGGCGTCATCCTTCCCTCGGACGGGGGTTGGTCGGCCATCTAGAGACTCCCCGCCGCCGTTGGGCCCGCCCGCGCCGCCGCACCGTGTCCGGCGGCGCGAGCGTTCCGGCCGAGGGGCGACGGCGGTATCGGGAGCGGGGTCCCGGGGCGAGAGCTCCGGGACCCTCGTACGTTCGCGGGCCGGTCCCTACGATGGTGGGCATGATCGTCACGCATCGCGGCAAGTCCCCATCCATCGATCCGGCGGCGACCGTCGCGCCCAGCGCCGTGGTCTGCGGCGACGTCACGATCGGCCCCGGCGTCCGCGTGCTGCACGGCGCGGTGCTGACCGCGGAGGACGGGCGCATCGTGGTGGGGGAGGACACGGTGGTGATGGAGAACGCGCTGGTCAAGGCGCGCGCGGGGCACGACGTGCTGATCGGAGACGCCGTGGTGATCGGACCGCACGTCCACGTCAACGGCGCCCACATCGGCGACGAATGCTTCATCGCCACGGGCGCGGCGCTGTTTCCCGGCGCCGTCCTCGAGCGCGGCTGCGAGGTGAGGATCCGCGCGGTGGTCCAGGTCAACACCGTGCTCGCGGAAGGGACGCTGGTGCCGATCGGCTGGATCGCGGCCGGCACCCCCGCCACGATGCTGCCGCCCGATCGTCACGAGGAGGTGTGGGCGATCCAGCAGGATCTCGACTTCACGGGCACGGTCTACGGCGTGCAACGCGGCACCTCGATGCGCGAGCTGCTACGAGGCCAGAGCGACTTCTACGGGGCTCACGACGACGACGAGATCATCGGCTGACGCCCTGGGGGGTGCGGCGCCCCGCCGCCGCGGGACGCGGGGCCCGGATGTCGGTTCCGGGCCCCGCGCCTGCCGTCAACCGGCTCAGTCGGTGGCGACCTGGATGCGCCGCGGCTTCGCGGACTCGGCCTTGGCGACCGTGACCGTGAGCAGCCCGTCCTTGTAGGACGCGGTGACATGGTCGGGGTCGACGCGGTCGGGCAGCCGCACCGCGCGGTGGAAGCTGCCGAATCGACGCTCGACGCGACGGAACCCGTCGGCCGTCTTGTCGTCGTAGAAGTCGCGCGTGCCGGAGACGGTGAGCACGTTCTCCTCGAGGGAGACGTCCACCTCCTCGGGCTTCACGCCCGGTAGCTCGACGTGCATGGTGAAGCCGTCCTCGGTCTCCTCGACGTCGAGCGCGGGGCTGAAGGCGCCCGCGAGGGACGCGTCGGCGTCGCCGAAGAACTGCTGCACGATGCGCTGGAAGTCGTCCGGCCACGGCGTGCTGGCGCCGGCCGGAACGGAGCGACGAAGAACCTCTCGTGCCATGATCTGACCTCCTTGTAGGACCGTTTCCCGTGAGGGATGGCGCCCTCATGGGCGAGCGCGGGAGCCGCGCTCCGCCTCCAGGATAAGACCTGAGCGACTATCGCTCAAGTCTACGTGTCATGCCTGATAGATCGCCTACGCAGGCCCTGTCGGATTGTCGGAAGGACGCGCGCCGCCGGCCCTCAGGCCGCGTCGTACGGCAGCCGCGCGCCGCGGCCCGGGTGGGTGACGTGTCCCATCCACGCCACCACCAGCGTCAGCACCGCCGAGAGCGCCATCCCGGCGCCGATGTGCAGCTTGAGCAGCAGGGCGCCCGTCAGCGCGCCGAGCCCGATCAGCAGGATCGCGCCCGCGCGGCGCTTCCACGGCTGGCCGCCGCCCTTGCCCAGCACGGAGTCCGAGGCCAGCCCCGTGATGGTCGAGGTGACCACCACCGTGGTGACGTCCTTGACGGCGACGTGCCGCGCCGCCGCGGCCTGGCAGCCCATCGCGAGGCCGAGAGCGGCGGTGACGGCGTACTGCAGGCCGCGTCCGGGCGCGTCGACCAGCGCGGCCGGCACCGCCGCGAGCGCGATGACCACCCCGACGGCCCCGAACAGGACGGAGTGCCGCGCGGTCCACGCGGAGCTCGCGCCGCGCAGCGCCCGACCCCCGACGGCGGCGCCGCCCATGAAGGCCGCGAGCGCGATCAGCGGGCCTCCCACCGGGAGGTCCGTGCCGCCGGCGAGACCCATGCCCAGGATCACCACGTTGCCCGTCATGTTGCCCGTGAAGACGCGGTCGAGTCCCAGGTAGCCCACCGCGTCGATGATCCCGGTGGAGAAGGTCAGCGCCAGCATGAGACCCAGGTGGGCGGTGGCGGGATCGCGGCGCATCCTGTCGAGCACTGTGCCTCCGGGGGTGGGGCCCCGGTCAGCGCCCGGGGCGGCGGTAGTGTCGGACACAGATTAGGGCACGCCGCGCCGGCGGCCCGCCGAGGGGAGGGCGCGTGGGGGACTTCCGGGGCACCCTGCAGCCCGGCGTCGGCCTGGACGATGCGCCGTACCTGCCCGCGGATCCGTCCGCCGTGCTGTGGGGTCGCCTGCCACGGGGAGGCGACGCCCCGGTGCTCGCCGTCGACCCCGGCGCGGAGATCACGATCGACACCGTCAGCCACGAGGGTCTGCTGCCCGACCAGGGCCAGGATCCGCGGGCGTTCTTCGGTGACCACGGGGTCGCCGCCGGGGACGTGCTCGAGGACGCGATCGCGATCGCCGCGACCCGCACGCGCGACGCCGCCGACGGCCCGCATGTGGTCACCGGCCCCGTCGAGGTGCGCGGCGCCCGGCCCGGCGACCTGCTCGCGATCACGCTGCTCGAGGCGACCCCCCGCGTTCCGTACGGGGTGATCTCCAATCGCCACGGGCGCGGAGCACTCGCGGGGGAGTTCCCCCAGGGTCCCCAGGACGTCTCGGTGTTCGCGCCCATCGCGCCCGACGCGGACGGCCAGTGGCGCGGCCGGCTGCCGCTCACCGCGGGCGGGGACCGCATCGTCTCCTTCCCGTTGGCGCCCTTCCTCGGGATCATGGGCGTGGCCACGGACACCCGCGAGCGTGCGCACTCCGTCCCTCCGGGCCCGCACGGCGGCAACATCGACATCCGTCACCTGGTCGCGGGCGCCACGCTCTACCTTCCGGTGCAGGTGCCCGGGGCCCTCGCCTACGTGGGCGACCCGCACTTCGCCCAGGGCCACGGCGAGGTCGCGCTCACCGCGCTCGAGGCGTCGCTGCGGGTGCGCGTCCGCCTCGACCTCCTCGACTCGACGGACGCCGCGCGCGAATTCGGGGCGCTGGCCTCGCCGCTCGCCGCGGACGCCGACTACCTGATGCCCACCGGTCTCCACGAGGACCTCGACGAGGCCATGCGGGCCTGCGTGCGGCAGGCGATCGCGCTGCTGGGGGCCCGCTACGGCATGGCCCCGCACCTGGCCTACGCGTACCTGTCCGCCGCCACGGACTTCGAGATCTCCCAGGTGGTGGACCTGGTCAAGGGCGTCCACGCCCGCATCCGTCGCGCCGACTTCGAGGGGGTCCTGTGACGAACATCCACGTGGAGGGCGGCGGGCCCGCGCCCGAGGGCCTGGTCGAGGCGGTGCTCGGCTACGAGGCCGCGCTGGTCGCGGACGACCTCGCAGCGCTCGCGGACTTCTTCGAGCCGGGCGACGCCACGCTGCGCGCCGACCGCAACGGCCTGCTGGTGGGGCGCGACCGGATCACCGGCTTCCGCGGCCGCCGCGGCGGGGTGGGGGAGCGGGACGTGATGGACCTGGTGGTGCACGCGGCGGGCGACGCCGCGGCGCACGTCACCACGGTCAACGCGCCCGCCGGCGGCGGGCGCGGCATCGTCACCCAGCTGTGGCGCCGGGACGATGCGGGGGCCTGGCGCATCGCGGCGGCCCACGTCACCGCCCCCGCACCGGCCATGGACGCTCGGGTGTGGCGCGTGGTGGGCGCGCCGCTCGTGTCCGGGTCGGGCGAGGGGCCCCTCGCGGGCCACACGGTCGCGGTCAAGGATCTCTACGCCGTGGCCGGCCAGCGCATCGGGGTGGGCGTGCGCGCCTACCTCGCGGAGGCGCCGGTGGAGGAGGCGTCCGCGCCCTCGGTGCAGGCGCTGCTCGACGCCGGCGCGGACATCGCGGGAATCGCCCAGACCGATCAGTTCGCCTACTCGATCGCCGGGCTGAACCCCGACTACGGGACACCGCCCAATCCGGCCGTGCCGGGGGCGATCCCCGGGGGCTCCTCAAGCGGCCCCGCCACGGCGGTGGCGCTCGGCCAGGCCAGCATCGGCCTGGGGACGGACACCGCCGGCTCGATCCGCATTCCGGCGTCCTACCAGGGGCTCTGGGGGCTGAGGACCACGCACGGTGCGGTCTCGCTCGAGGGTGTCGCGCCACTCGCGCCGCGCTACGACACGGTGGGGTGGATGACGCGCGACGGCGAGACGCTGAGCGCCGTGGTCGACGCCGTGATCAGCCCGGAGCGCAGGACCGTTCCCGCGCCGGGGCTCCTGGCCGCGCCCTCCGCCATGATGGTCTGCGCGGCCGGCGTGAGGGTTGCGTTCGACGCCGCGGTGGAGGCCCTGGTGGCCGCGGATTGCATCGTCGACGCCGTCGACCTGCCCCCGCTCGACGATCTCCTGATGGCGTTCCGCGTCACGCAGTCCGCGGAGGCCTGGCGCAGCGACGGCGCGTGGGTGGAGTCGCACCCCGGCGCCCTCGCCCCCGACGTCGAGGCGCGCTTCGCGTGGGCGCGCGACGTCACCCCGGAGCGCGAATGGGCCGCGGGGGAGGACGTGGCGCGGCTCGCCGCGGATCTCGACGCCGCACTGGGTGACAGGATCCTCTTGATTCCCGCAGCCGCATCGGCCGCGCCCGCGTTGGACGCGTCCGAATCGGAGCTCGAGCAGCGTCGCCAGGCCACCCTCAGCATGACCGCGATCGCCGGGCTCACCGGTCGCCCCGCGCTCTCCGTGCCGGTGCTGTCCACCCCGGCCGGGCCGGTGGGCCTGTGTCTGGTGGGCCCGCGCGATTCGGATCGGCTGCTGGTCGACGTGGGCCTCGAGATCGAAGCCATGCTGCGTAACGACGGTGAAACACCCGTGAGGCAGACTCTGTAAGTCACATCAACATCTCGGGGGAGGTCCGCGATGTCACTGCACGGCGGCCTGCCGGGTCCCATCGACCCGCCGGCCCGGCTCCTCATGGGCCCGGGGCCCATCACCGCGGATCCGCGCGTGCTGCGCGCGATGTCCGCCCAGCTGGTGGGGCAGTACGACCCTGCCATGACGGGCTGGATGAACGAGGTCATGGACCTCTACCGGGGCGTGTTCGAGACCTCCAACCGGCAGACGCTGCTCATCGACTCGACCGCCCGCGGCGCCATCGAGGCCGCGCTGGTGTCGCTGCTCGAGCCCGGCGATCGCGTGCTGGTCCCCGTCATGGGCCGGTTCGGGCACCTGCTCGTGGAGATCGCGACGCGCTGCGGCGCGGAGGTCCACACGGTGGACGTGGAGTGGGGCCGGGTCGCTCACGTCGAGCAGATCGCGGCGGCCATGGAGCGCGTGCGCCCCAAGGTGCTGGCGACCGTGCACGGCGACACCTCGACCACGATGATGCAGCCGTTCGAGGGGCTGCGCGAGCTGTGCGAGCGGTTCGACTGCCTGCTCTACGCGGACGTCACCGCGTCCATCGGCGGCAATCCGTTCCTCACCGACGAGTGGGGCGTCGACGCCGCCACCGCCGGTCTGCAGAAGTGCCTGGGAGGCCCGTCCGGCTCGGCGCCGGCCACCTTCTCCGCGCGTGCCGTTGAGGAGATCGAGCGCCGCAAGAGCGTCGAGGCGGGCATCCGCGTCGAGGGCGACGCGGTCTCCGCGCATCCCATCCGCTCCAACTACTTCGACCTCGCGATGATCTTCGACTACTGGTCACCGCGTCGCCTCAACCACCACACCGAGGCCACCACGATGCTGTACGGCGCCCGCGAGTGCGCGCGGCTGGTGCTCGAGGAGGGGCTGGGCGCCTACCAGGCGCGTCACGCGCTCCACGGGAGCGCGATGCTGGCGGGCGTCCAGGGGCTGG
>NZ_JAHEBP010000039.1 GCF_024642165.1 Demequina sp. | reverse complement strand
TGGGTGCTCGCCACGGATCTGCGCGGCGCGATGGCGCTGCGCGGAACGGCGCGCGACACGGACGTGCTGCCCGCCGATATCCGTGAACTCGGCGTCATTGCTGAGATTCTTGGTGCACGGGAGACGGGTTCCGAGCTCGACGAGCGCTACTCGCGCGCATCGCGCCGGGCGCGCGCCGTCACGGAGCGTGTGTTCTTTGGCTGGGAGGGGAATCGTCCATGAAGTGGGTCAACACCGTCATCTCCGCAATCCTGATCCTCATGGGAGCGGCGTCGATCGCCCTGTGGGCAGTGAGCACGGTCGCCGTCAGTGCCGTCGAGGACGGCACCGCCGTGCACGGTATCGCGGTGCGGGCGCTCGACGATCCCGAGATCGTGGCCGCCCTGGGCGAGACCCTCGCGGACGGCGCCGTGGACGCGCTCGCCGAGCGGGGCATCGACCCGTCGCGACTCGGGCTCGAGCGGGCCCTGCGGACCCTGATCGAGAACGAGGTGGCCACGGACGAGTTCCGCGACGCGCTGCTCGAGCAGATCGACGCCGGCCACGAGCAGTTCGCCACCCAGTTGACGCGGGTGCTCGGGGAGCCCGCTCCGCTGGTGCTCGAGGTGGACCCGTCGGCCTACGTCAACACCCGCATCGCGTCGATCCCGGTGGTCGGCGCCGGCATCCCGCCGATCACCATGCCGCCCCTGCCCGTCGAGGTGCTCGACGCCCAGACGTTCGAAGACGTGCGCAGCGTTTACAGCCTCATGGAGCTCGCCTCGCCTTGGGCGCTGTGGCTGGGGATCGCCTTCATCGTCATCGGGATGTTCGTGACCCTGAGATTCCGGTGGTTCCTGGCGAAGACGGGCCTCGCCATCGGTGCCGTCACCGGTGGACTGTGGCTGATTCTCCGGCTCTGGGGCGTCGACGGCATCGTCCGGGTGCTGCCCGGCCGCTCGGGTGGCAGCCTGGGAACCCTGCTCACGCGGGTCATGACCGAGGAGACCGTGCCGGCGCTCGAGAGCCGGCTCCTGGTGGTCGCCGCGGCTGCCTTGATCCTGGCGCTGGCGTTCTTCATGATCGGCATCCTCACGATGCCGCGGGGCAAGCAACCAGCGCGGCCGTGAGCATCGTCCGCTCCATCGCGGCGGCGTTCGCCGCCATCCTCGGCGTGATGCTCGTCATCGTGGGCATGCTGTGCTTCGAGACGGACCGCGCCATCACCTCCGGCTCTGCGGCTCAAACCGTGGTCGCCTCGGTACTGGACGATCAGAGCGTGGTGGACGGCGCCTCCGCGGCCATCACCACGGAGCTGATCGCCCGCGCTCAGGAGGCGACCGAGTCCCGTGCCGTGGACCTGGCGCTGCGGGCGTTCCGGGGCTCCATCGAGGATCTGGTGTCGCAGGCGCTGAGCTCCGACCCGGTGCGTCGGGGAGCCGAGGCGGGCGCCGACCGGCTCGAGGCCCGCCTGTTGGAGGAGCTCACCGCCAGGGACCGCCCGAGCGCGCCATTCTCCGTCTCCATCGATGTCGCGGCTCGCCTCAACGATCGCCTCGACCAGGTACCGCTCGTGGGGCGGTTCCTCCCCGACGTGCAGATGGCTCCCGTGGAGCAGGAGCTGATCGATGCGACCACCTTCGACCAGGTGCGCACCGCGTATGCCGTGATCCGGTTCGGTGGCAACTGGTTCGTCTGGTTCGGGCTCGTAGGCATCGTGATCGGCGCCTTCGCGGCGCGCCGCCGGGGCTGGTACCTGGGGAGCGCCGCGCTGGGCATGGGAGTTCTCGCGCTGGCGATCGCCTTCGCGCTGGGCTCGGTCGCGCCCGCGACCATCGCGAAGGCGATGCCGGGCGGCGAGCAGGGCGGCGTCGGCGTGTTCGTGTCGAACTTCCTGTCCGACACCGCGCTGGTGCCGTTCACCACCATCATGCTGTGGCTCGGGTCCGTGGCGTTGCTGCTCGCGATCGCGTTCGTGGTCCTGGCCCGACTCCTGCCCGACTGGAATCCGATCCAGGCGGTCAGGGATCTTCGCGCTCGAGCAGCGGAGAGATCTGCGGGCTCGTGACCGCCCGCGCCGCCTGAGCGGCGCCCGCTGCCAGCGCCTCAGCGAGCTGCGACCCGACGAGGGCCCGGGCGCCGCCGGCCCTCAGCGCGTAGGCCATCACGCCGGCAGCGAAGGCGTCGCCCGCACCGTTCGAGTCGACAGCCGTCACGCGCGGCGCTGCGCCCGCGACCATCACGCCGTCCGAGCCCATGGCGATGGCGCCGTTCGCGCCCAGGGTGCACACCGCGAGCGTCTTCCCGCCCCCGACCAGGGTCCGCAGGTACGCCGCGGGGTCGCCGATCCGATCGCCGTTCATGATCACCACGTCGGCCGCCTCGCGGAACGGCTGGTGGAATTCCTCGATGCCGTCGTAGTCGTGCAGGTCCACCCACACCTCGCCGCCGAGCGCGGACGCCTCGGGGATCAGCGCGCGTGACAGCGTGGAGAGATCCAGGAAGACGGCGCGCGCGGCACCCATCGCGGCGATGGCCGTGGCCCGCGCGCGGCGAAGCTCCGCCGGACCCACCTCGCCGCAGGCCTGCAGGTAGATCGACACGCGCTCGCCTGCGGCCGACATGAGATTGAGATGCCGCTCGGAGGGGCCGTCCGTGAGGACGGCGCGCACGTCGACGCCGCACCGCCGCAGGCGTGCCATGAGCTGCTCGCCCGTCGCATCGTCCCCACGCGTGGTGAGCAGCGTGGTGGGGACCCCCACGTCGGTGAGGTGGAGTGCCTTGCCGGCGGAGGTGCCGCCGAGCGCCGGCATGAAGGACCGTGCGAACACGGTGTGGGGTTCGGGCCGGGGAAGCGTGTCGAGGTGCACCAGGAGGTTCTCGCTGGTGGGGCCCACCACGAGGACCTCGCCGGCGTCAGTCACGCGCGCGGGCGGCGGGCACGGCGGTGCTTCTGCGCACCCGCAGGTCGTACGGCAGGTCCAGATCGGCGTGCTCCGCCCCGGCGGCGTCGGGCCCCAGCTCGGCGAGCAGCGCCTCGGCGGCGAGCCTGCCCTGCTGGACGGGGTGCTGATCCACGGTGGTGAGCTCGAAGAACTGACCCAGCTCGTGGCCGTCGATGCCCACCACGGAGAGATCCTCCGGGATCCGCAACCCCAGTCCACGGGCGGCGAGGATCGCGCCGATCGCCATCTCGTCCGAGGCCGCAAAGATCGCGGTGGGTCGCCGGCGGGGGTCGCCCAGGATCTGCAGCGTCGCCTCGTAGCCGCCCTGAAGGGTGAAATCGGCCTCGACTCTCAGCGCCGCATCGGCGTCGATCCCGACCTCGGCCAGCGCATCCTCATAGCCCTGGCGCCGGTGCGCGGCCATGTGGAAGTCGGGGTTGGGTTCCTCCGCGCCGCCAATGAGCGCGACGCGTCGGTGACCCAGCGACGTGAGATGCGCGGTCGCCAGTTCCGCGACCGCGCGGTCGTCGATGCTGAGCGTGGTCACCCCGGCGAGCGGACCGCCGAGGCCCACCATCGGCTTCTTCAAGTCATGGATGCGCGACAGCTCTTCATCGGTGAGCTCCAGACTTACCGCGATGAAGGCGTCCACACGCTTGCGCTGCAGGAACTCCTCGAACAGGCGCTGGCGCCTCTCCGGGTGCCGGACCGTGTCCTCGAGGTGGTAGAGCGTGAGGTCGTAGCCGGCGTCGGCAAGGGCGCGGTGGGTTCCCTTGAGCACCGAGGCGTAGTACCAGCTGCTGAGGAACGGCATCACCATCCCGACGTTGCGGGTACGCCCCGAGGCGAGCGATGAGGCGGTGGCCGAGGCCACGTAGCCCAGTTCCCGCGCGGCGTCGGTCACGCGCTTGCGCGTGCTCGCGGAGACGGTGGCCTTGCCTGCCAGGGCTCGGGAGACGGTGGCGGTCGACACTCCGGCCAGGTCTGCGACCCGCTGGATCGTCGCCACCGTGGCTCCCTCCCTCGACGCCCCCCGGCGCCGTGTTGTCGGGAATCCTACTCGGGCTTGCGGACCCAGACCGTCGTGTCCGCCGGCAGTCGCCCACCCTCGAGGGGCGACGATGCGATGAGCACGTCCCCAGACACGTCCACGGGGGCGCCGGAGACGTTGGCGATCACGCGCACCGGGCCGTTGTCGTGGATGAGCACGCCCAGGGGGGAGTCCTGCCACGCGACGTCCCCGGTGCCGAGGCGGTGCTCCCGACGCAGCCGCAGAGTCGAGCGATACATCTCGAGGGTCGACCCGGGCACGCCGGTCTGGACGTCGCGCGCGAGCTGCTTCCACGTCGCAGGCTGAGGCAGCCAGGTGGCACCCGTGTCGTTGAAGCCGTACGCGGGTGCGTCGGACTCCCACGGGACCGGCACGCGGCAGCCGTCGCGACCGTAGCGCTCGCCACCGGTGCGGAACCACGACGGATCCTGCCGGGCCGAGCCGGGGATGTCGGTGGCCTCCGGGAGCCCCAGCTCCTCGCCCTGGTACACGTAGGCGCTTCCCGGCAGCGACAGCATGAGCAGCGACGCTGCCCGTGCACGCCGGATGCCGTGGTCGAGGTCGGGAAGGCCCGGCGTGTCGGGTCCGACCCCATGGCCGTGCGGGAGCTCGACGCCGAGCGCAAGTCGCGTCGCGTGGCGGACGATGTCGTGGTTGGAGAGCACCCAGGTGCTGGGGGCTCCCACGCCGCCGAACGTCTCGAGGGAGTCGTCGATCACGGTGCGCAGGGCAGGCGCGTCCCAGGGCGACTCCATGTAGCCGAAGTTGAACGTCTGGTGCATCTCGTCCGGACGGACCCAGTTGGCCATCAGCTCGAGCGGGGAGACCCACGCCTCTGCGATGAGGATGCGGTCGCCGGGGTACGAGTCGGTGATGCGCCGCCACCGCCGCCACACCTCGTGCACGCCGTCCTGTGCCAGGTACGGGGCGAGCGTCGCGGATTCCCCCGCGACCGACGTGTCGCTGTCCTCGCGGCGGTAGTCGGGGAGGCCCGCCGCCTTGATGAGGCCGTGTGCGACATCGACGCGGAACCCGTCGACTCCACGGTCCAGCCAGAAGCGCAGCACGCTGTCGAACTCGGCGCGCACCTCCTCGAGCTCCCAGTTGAGGTCCGGCTGCGAGGAGTCGAACAGGTGGAGGTACCACTGGCCCGGGGCTCCGTCCGCCTCGGTGACGCGGGTCCACGCGGGTCCGCCGAAGATGGCCTCCCAGTTGTTCGGCGGCAGGTCGCCGCGCGCTCCCGCGCCGTCGCGGAACATGTAGCGGTTGCGCTCCGGGGACCCGGGCGCGGAGGCGAGGGCCGCCTGGAACCACGCGTGCTGGTCGCTGGTGTGGTTGGGCACGATGTCCGCGATGACGCGCAGGCCCAGGCCGTGGGCGCGGGCGACCATCTGGTCGAAGTCCGCGAGGGTGCCGAACAGCGGGTCGACGTCACGGAAGTCGGACACGTCGTAGCCGGCGTCCTTCTGCGGCGAGGTGTAGAACGGCGACAGCCATACCGCGTCGACACCGAGCTCGGCGAGGTCCTGGAGGCGCGACGTGATGCCGGGCAGGTCGCCCACGCCGTCGCCGTTCGAATCGGCGAACGAACGCGGGTAGATCTGGTACGTGACGGCGGAACGCCACCATTCGGCGTCGCGGGCGTGGGTCGGGGTCACGGTGTCCTCTCAGGATGGCGGCGTGCGGATCGGTGTGCAGGATCGTCGCGGGACAATGTAAGCGCTTACAGCGCCCCGACGCAAACCCGCGACGGCGTGTCCACCGACCGCGCCGCGCGCGCCGTCCCGTCACCGCGCGGCGCCGCTTTCTTGCGGCTTTCCTGCGGCGGGAAATATGCGCGTGCATGTAGTTGTTGGGACAACCACACGCCGCGCGCCAGCGCCCTGAGATGGAGAAGCCATGACCGTCACGTGCCCGATCCTCAACCGCCGCGTCTCCCGCCTGCCGGAGCAGTCGTTCGAGCCGTCGCCCGCCTCCGTTCGCACCGCCGTGACGGTGCCGCTGCGGTTCTCAGACGATTACCGCGCCACGGGTCGAGTCATGACGTTCGAAGGGCTCGTCGACGGCAAGGAGCACCTGCTGATCGGTCTGGGCGACTGGGAGGGCGCGCTCGCCCGGTCCGCCGCCGGGGGAGAGGCGCCCCTGGTGCGCCCGCACTCGGAGTGCCTCACGGGCGACGTCCTGGGTTCGGAGCGCTGCGACTGCGGGCCCCAGCTGCGCGAGGCCGTCGAGCGCATCGCCGAGGTGGGCGGCTTCCTGGTGTACCTCCGCCAGGAGGGGCGTGGCATCGGCCTCTACGCGAAGCTCGACGCCTACGCGCTGCAGGACGACGGGCTCGACACCTACGAGGCGAACGTCGCCCTGGGGCGTGGCGAGGACGAGCGTGACTACGCGCCGGCGGCTCAGATGCTTCGCGCCCTGGGCGCCGATCGCATCCGCCTGCTCAGCAACAACCCCGACAAGGCCGCGCAGCTCGAGCTGCTCGGCGTGCGTGTGGAGCAGCGCGTCAGCACCGGCGTGCACCTCACCGACGCCAACGCGCGCTACCTGGTGGCCAAGGTGGACCGCACGGGGCACTCCCTGGCGCTTCCCGCCTTCGGTTAGGCGTACGCCCGCGCCCCGCGCGCATCGTCCCGTTGACACGCCGCCGCCGGCGGCGTGTGATGGAGGGCGAGGGCGTGTCGGGGGAGGGCATCGTGACCAAGCGGATCGTGCTGTGCTGTGACGGCACCTGGAACCGTCCGGACCAGAGCAAGGACGGCACGGCGACGCCTACCAACGTCACCAAGCTTGCGGCCGCCATCGCGCGCGAGGATCAGCACGGCATGCGCCAGGTGGTGGTCTACCACCGCGGCGTCGGGACGTACGCGGGCGAGCGGCTGCTCGGGGGAGCGTTCGGCGTGGGTCTGTCGCGCATCGTCCGGTCCGCCTATCGCGACCTGCTCGCCGAGTACGAACCGGGCGACGAGCTCTTCCTCGTGGGCTTCAGCCGCGGCGCGTACGTCGCGCGGTCCGTGGGCGGCCTCATCCGCAACTGCGGGATCCTGCGACCCGCGCATGCGGACCGGCTCGACGATGCGTACGAGCTGTACCGATCGCGCGCCTACGGGCCGCACTCCGTCGAGTCGCAGCTGTTTCGACGCTCGTACTCCCACGAGGACCTGGGGGTGCGCTTCATCGGCGTGTGGGACACGGTGGGCTCGCTGGGCCTGCCGTGGAGCGGCGTGCCGTTCATCAAGTGGTTCAACAAGCGATGGAGCTTCCACGACACCAAGCTGTCCGGCACCGTGGCCGCCGCCTACCAGGCGTTGTCGATCAACGAGTTGCGCGAGCCCTTCGCGCCCGCGGTCTGGCAGCTCCCGGACCCGGAGCCGGGCCAGAGGCTGGAGCAGGTGTGGTTCGCCGGCGACCACTCGAACGTGGGCGGCGGACATCGGGATTCGGGGCTGTCGGACATCGCGCTCGGATGGATGGCGGCGAGGGCGCGGGAGAACGGGTTGGAGCTGACGCCCGGCTCCTTCGCGGCGGGGGCCGATGCGGTGGTCGGGGACGACGAACTGCTGCGGTTCGCTCCCAACCCGAGGGGGGAGATCGGCAATGCGCGGAAGGGCTTCTACAAGCTGTGGCGGCCCTTCGTGAGGGCGATCGGGGTCGCGGACCGTGGCCACGAGTTCCTGGCGTCGACCGCGGTCGCGCGCTACTCCGACGATCCCGCGGGCACTCCGCGGAATCTTGCCGACGCCCTGACCGCGCCGCACCGGGTCATGGAGGTGTGAGGCGCACGTCGCCCGCCCGGCGCCCGCCCGGCGCCGGCGTGCCGTCAATTCTGAGGATGAGTGCCCATATGAGGCGGAAGTCCGGCACTCGCAGTCGGAGTTGACGCACCGGCGCGACTATGCTCATTTGGTGGAAGCCGTGTTCGCAGGATGAAAGCGAACCGCGTCCGGCGTGCGCGGCGGGCGGCATGAGGAAGGAGTCCCGTGAAGCTCACCCACCTTGGCCACGCTTGCTTGCTGGTGCAGACCGCTGGCGCGCGCCTGCTCATCGATCCGGGCACGCTGTCGTCCTTCGACCACGTCCGCGATCTCGACGCCGTGCTCGTCACGCATCAGCACGCCGACCATGTGGACGTCACGCGCCTCGGCCCGCTGCTCGAGCACAACCCGGGCGCCACGCTGGTAGTCGACGCGGACACGGCACCGTTGGTGGCCGACTTGCCACGCACGGCGGTGGTGGCGCGGCCCGGCGACCGGCTGACCTTCGGCGGATGCGTGGTGGACGTGCTGGGAGACCTGCACGCGCCGGTGTACGCCGACTTTCCCGGCTGCACCAACGCCGCGTACCTCATCGACGGCGGTGCCCTGCTCCACCCGGGCGACTCGTTCACCATCCCGGCCGGGCCGGTCGACGTGCTGGCCGTCGCGGTGGACGGCCCCTGGCTCAAGCTGGCCGAGGCGGTCGACTACGTGCGCGCCGTCGGGCCGCGGGTCGCCGTGCCGATGCACGAGGGGGAGACCGCCGACCCGGCCAAGTACGCCGGCATGCTCGCCGCTTTCAGCCTCGAGGGCGTGGTGCGCAGGCTGACCTTGGGCGAGGCCGCGGAGCTCTGAGCGGCGCAGTTCCGACAGCACGATGCTCACCGGACAGCACGATGCCGGCGGGGGACCGTGTCCCACCGCCGGCATCGGCCTCGCTGCGTCAGCTGAACATCGAGGGCCGGGACCCCGTGATCCATCCGACGAGGTGGTCGTTCTCGGCCTCCTTGGTGGCGATGTCCGCGACCTTGCGACCGCGGTTGAGGACCGCGATCCTGTCGCAGACCGCCGTGGCGAGCGGCAGGTTGTGCGTCACCAGCACGATCGCGATCCCTTGGTCGGCCATGCGTCGGATGAGCGCCTGAACCTGTTGGGTCTGCTCGTAGCCGAGCGCCGCGGTGGGCTCGTCGAGCAGCAGCACGCCGCTGGCATCGCCCGTCAGCCTGGTGGCGCTCCGCGCGAGGGCCACGACCTGGCGTTGACCTCCGGAGAGCATCTCCACGGGGCGGGTCATCGCGGCCGTCCTGACGCCCAGCTTGTCCAGTTCGCCCTCGGACCGGCGCCGCTGCGCCCGGTGGTCGACGAAGCCGAGCAGGCCGAAGATGCCGGGGCGCAGGATCTCGCGGCCGATGTTCAGGTTGGTCGCGATGTCGAGCGCCTCAACCAGGGCGAGGTCCTGATAGACCATCTGGATCCCGGCATGCGTCGCGTCGCTCGGGGCGTGGAACTCGACCTTCTCGCCGTGGACGCGCAAGGTGCCGCCGGTGGGCCGATGGGCGCCCGACATGATCTTGAGGAGTGTCGACTTGCCGGCGCCGTTGTCGCCCAGCAGGCCGACCACCTCGCCCTGCGCGACATGGAAGTCGATCGTGTCCAAGGCGCGCACGTAGCCGTAGTGCATGTCGACGCCTTCGAGCTCGAGCGCCGCCGTGGTGGTGGGAGTCATGGGGGTCACCTCGTTCCCGTGTGGACCGACGCCTGAGCGGTCGCCATGAGCCGACGCGACACCGTCATCGAGCCCCAGCGGTCGAGCAACAGCGACCCGATGAGGAGCACGCCGGTCACGCCGGTCGCCCAGTAGGGCTGAACGCCCTTGATGGTCAGGCCGTTCGCGATGGTCGCGAGCACCAGCGCACCCACGAGCACTCGAGGCAGGCTGCCTCGGCCGCCCACCAGCGAGACGCCGGCGAGCGCGACGGCCGTGAGTGCGGTGAAGATGAGCGCGGGGCTCGCCGCGGGGTTCGCCTCGGTGACCTGCGCCGCGGTGACGAGGCCGCCGAGGGCCGCGCAGCTGCTGCTGATCATGAACGCGAGCACCCGGTACCGGTCGCTGTGAATGCCGGAGCGGCGCACCGCCTCGGCGCTGCCACCCACGGCCATCAGGCGAATGCCGTCGCGGGTCTTGGTGAGGAAGACCGTGCCGACGATGAACAGCCCGGCGACGATCCACACCGGTGCGGGGATCCCGAGGTAGCGTTCGGTCCCCATGAAGTCCAAGGCGGATAGCCCGGGGATCGTGTAGCCGCCGGCCACGATCGACGCCAGCGCCGAGGTGATCGACAGCATCGCGATGGTGACGATGATGGGGTTGAACCCGCGCAGCGAGATGAGTCCGTTGACCAGACCCACGGCCGCGCCGATCGCCATTCCAGTCACCAGGGCGAGCCACACGGGGAGGCCGTTGACCACCATCCAGCCGGTCACGCAGCTGGCGAGCGCGGCGACGCCGGGGATGGAGAGGTCGAGCGCCCCGCAGATGATGCCCACTGCCACGCCTGCGGCGAAGATCGCGCTGATCGCTGCGGCATTGGCGATGAGGATCGCATTGTTGAGGGATGCGAAGTACGGGCTGCACCAGATCGAGAATCCGATGATCAACGCGAGCCACAGCACGAAGATGCCGCGATCGCGAATGAAGATCAGGATCCGCACCGTGGCGCTGTCCTTGGCGGGGGCCTCCGGCCGCGTGGCGCCGGGGGTGAGGTTCGGCGTCGCCGCCGTGGCGGCCCCCGGGTTTCCGGGGGCCGCCACGCCGTCAGCCTCAGTGGGCTTGCTCATCATCGTGTCTCGTCACCGATCGCCGGTCAGCTGTCGGCCGTGATGACCTTCTGGGGAACGGTGAGCAGCGGGCCCACCGCGGTCGGGTCGGCCTGCATCGCAGCGAGGGTGTTGAACGACTGCACCATGTCCTCGCCGAACTGCAGCGCGACCGACGCATAGATGGTGCCGTCGGCCACCAGGCCGAGGACCTCGTCGTTGCCGCCGAACTCGGCGATGCAGGGGAGGTCCCGGCCCGCCGCCTTGAAGGCGCCGATGGCCCCGAGCGCGCCCTCGTCGTTCGCCGCGGCGACCACGTTGACGTCCGGCTGGCCCTGCAGGATCGTGCCGACGTCCGTCTGAGAGGCCGCACGGTCGCTGAGGGTCCACTCCTGGACCACCGTCGCACCGGGCGCCGTGGCAGCGAGGGCATCGAGGAAGGACTGGTCGGACTCCTCCTTGCCGGCGGTGCCTGCGGCGGAGGCGCCGTAGATGACCTTGGCGGTGCCGTCAAGCTTCTCGTTGATGCACATGCCGACCTGCTCGCCGAGTGCCGTGCCGCCCGCGGCGTAGTCGATGGTGCCGAATGAGATGCCCGCCTGCGGGCCGTCGAAACCGTAGTCGGCGGGCACGCCGTTGATGAGAACCGGAACGCCCTTCTCCTGCGCCGTGTGGAGCGCCTCGGTCATCGACGGCGGGGCCAGCGCGATGATCCACAGCGCGCCCGCGCGCCCGGACTCGAGAACCTGGGTGACCTGCTGGACCTGCGTGGGCGGGTCGAGGGCCGGATCCTGGACGATGATCTCCCAGCCCTGCTCCTCGCCGTAGTGGGTAAGTCCCTCGGACAGGCCCTTCATCGCGGGGACCTGGAGGCCCACCGGCGAGAAGACGAGCGTCTGGGGAAGCGTGGTCTCCGGGGTCTCCGACTCCATGGCGCTGGGCGACGCGGACGCGCTCGGCGTCTCGTCCCCGCCGGAGGAGCTGCACGCCGTCACGAGCAGCAGCATGGACGCCGCTCCGACGGCAACCGCCGAACGTGAGAGGTATTGACGAGAGGTGTTCACGGGGGATCTCCTTTGATGTCCGCGATCTGTGGTTGCCCTGCTGAGTTTCACATCGTGAAAGTAACTTTCGCTACTTCGGCCCATGGTAGGCCGAGTCGCCATGGGTTGTCTACGACCTGCGTCGTCGTGACGAAAACGTGACTCTAGGGGAGTCATGTCCCCGGCCTGACCACCGGGAAGTCTGCGTAGTCCGCGGCCCTCTCGGCCACGAGCGACGCCTGCGCGGCGTGTGCCCGGGCGGTCTCGACGATCTCCGTGTAGTGCGCCGCCTTCTCCGTCATCGAGATCACGGACGGGGACAGGTCCGTCCACTCGATGCCGTTGCCGGCGAGCCGCCCGCGGGCCCCACATGTCGCGCACTCCACGTCGCTTCCGTGCAGCACCATGACGTCGAGGTGGCACATGGGGCACGCGCCCGGAGGGCCCAAGTACTCGACCCGGTCGCGCGGCGTGCCGATCTGGCTCGCGACGTGGTGGCCCAGATTGCCCGCTCGGGCGACCGCGTCCGGGTCGAGCACCACCGACTTGGGCGTCCCGGCACCTTCGACCACCATCTGGTCGACCACCGCGATGTGCATCGAGAAGGTCAGGGTGTGCATCACGGGCAGCGCCAGAGTCTTCCACTGGGTGGTCAGAGAGCCTCCACACGCGATGAAGCCCGCAACCCGCGGCCGCAGCACGCGCTCATCGACACGGAACGGCACCGCCGGCTCGCCGCCCTTCCGCCGGACCTCGAGCAGGCCCTCGATGATGGCTGCATCCGCATTGGGGCCCAGCAGCCGGTCGCCCAACACCTTGAGTCGCCCGGGCACGGTCCGGCTGATGATGGGCGCGCTGACGATCCATGCGTCACAATCGATCAACTTCTCCCAGAACCAGTCGGCGTCGTCCTGGCCCGGCGCGCCGTCGAGCCGCAGCTCGTCCAGGCGGACCAGCTCGACGGTTGCATCGTCAGCCTCGGCCGCCCGCAGTGCCTCGATCAGCAGGATTTCCGCGCTGCCGCCGGGCATGCCGCACGACAGCCCCAATACGCGACCCGTCATCGTGATGCTCCTCTCCAGTGGTGAGCCCGCGCCGGATGGCGCGGGTCCAAAATTGTTCGGCGGCGACTCATCTCAGTGCGCCGCCGAGGTGGTGGTCCAGCTGCTCTCGAGGCCGTGCACCAACGCCACCATGGCGTCGTGCAGCGGCGTCGCGACGCCCAGGCGAGCCCCCTCGAGCGCGATGCCCCCGTTGAGGACGTCGACCTCGGTCAGGCGACGCGCGGCCACATCCTGCAGCATCGACGGCCGATGCCAATAGGCCTCGCCGATCGCCTCATCGACCGCGTGGTGCGGGTCGCGAATCAGCTCGATCCCCGCGACGGCACACACGGCGAGCGCCTCGGCGATCAATGCGTCGACCTGCGCACGCAGTTCCGGATGGGTGCACACTTGCCCGACGCTGAGCCCGGTCAGCGCGGCCGGCGCGCTCGTGGCCGCGTTGAACACGACCTTGGTCCACTGCGGCCCGCGCGCATCGGCCACCGCGTGGGTGCGCAGCCCGCCCCGCGTAAGCAGCGAAGCCAGCGTCTCGATCTCATCCGTGGGCGCCGGGCTCGGCTCGAACGGCCCGAACCAGGAGTCTCCAGGTGCGTCGTAGCTCACCGTGCCGGGTGCCGTGATGGCGCCGGCCGTCACGATGCTGCCCCGGATGACGCGCTGCACCACCTCCGCCACGGCCTCTTCGTTGCCCAGCCCGTTCTGGACGCTCACCACCGCCGCGTCCCGCAGCGCGTCGCGGGCGGCTCTCACCGCGGCCAACGTGTGGAGCGCCTTGGTGGCGACGATGCCGAAGTCACAGTCAGGCAGCAGGCTCGCGTCGGTGACGGCTCGCACGGGCGCGACGAAGTCGGCGGCGCCCGTCACGCGCAGGCCGGACCGCTCGATCGCGGCGATGTGCTCCTCCCATGGGTCGACGGCCCAGACCTCGACGCCGGGCACTCGCGCCAGGTGCGCCGCGTAGAGGCTGCCGATCGCGCCGCAGCCAAGCACCGCGACGCGCACCGGCGCCGTCACCGCGCCACCTCGCGCGCAATCCCGGCGCAGAGCTCCGGCTCGGCGCCGCCGATCCCGAGGCCTCCCACGACGCGGCCCGCAACCCTGAGCGGCACGCCGCCCGGCGCGGCCAGGAACGCCGTGGGCGCTAGCGAGCCCACGGTGGACACCGACGCCCCGAACATCCCCTCCAGGGCGCCGCTTGCGACCCCGAAGCGCGCGGCCGCGGCGGCCGTCGCCAGTGCGACGTCGACGCCCCCGGCCACGGCATCGTCCATCCTGTCCTGCCGAATCGGATCGCCGCCGCGATCCACGACGGCGACGGACACCGCGACTCCGCGCGCGGATGCCGCCGCCACCACGGCGTCGCACAGATGGGTGGCCCACGCCAACTCTTGCTGGGCGCTCGCCGGTGGTGCGGGGCGCATCCCCAGGCTCTCCCCGGGCGCCACCACCAGGTCACCGAACCGCTCCCGCCACCGTGCCGCGTCGTCCCCGTGCTGTCCCACGTAGGTGAGGCCCAGTGCGTAGGCGATGAGTAGATCTTCGGGATTGGCCGGCTCCCCCTCGGCGCTCACGACCTCGGGTGCGACGCCCGTCGGCAGGAAGGGGCTCACGGTCGCACCCGACGCCGCGATGCCGCCGACCACCACGCCGTCGAGGTGGACCGGCATGCCGCCGGCTCCGGGGAACACTGCCTCGGGTGACACGGCGACGAAGCCCGCCGAGATGGGCGCGGGGAGCGTCGTCATGCGGCGCAGGTGCTCGGTGCTGGGGATCTGCTGCGTCGCGGAGATCCAGGCCTTGGAGCGCGCGCGTGCCATGCCGCCGGGTCCGCCGTGATCGAGCCTCGACGCGGTGATGAGGGCGCCGCTGGCGCCCACCACCGCGATGCCGCCGCGCAGGCCCAGCTGTTCGGCCTTGTCGACCGCGCGCTGGACCAGCGCGCGCGCCTGCGCGAGCGGAAGGTCCCGCGGGTGCGCGCTCATGCGCTAGGCGTGGCGCGCCGGGCGACGGCGGGGGAGTGGTGAGAATGCACGACGGTGTGCCCTTCGATGGTCGGAGTGGGAGGCGCGGTCACACCAGGGTGCGCCCGCCGTCGATGTAGAGGCATTGCCCCGTGATGAAGCCGGCGCGGTCGGACAGCAGAAATGTCACCGCATCGGCGACCTCCTCGGGCCGGCCCAGCCGGCCCGCCGGGACCAGGGCCTCGAGCTCCGCCCGGTGGTCGTCCATATCGAGATACGCGCGCGTGAGGTCGGTCTCGACGTACCCGGGGCCTACGGCGTTGACGGTGATCCCGTGCGGGGCCCACTCCCGCGCCATCACCCGCATCATCTGGTTGATGCCGCCCTTGGACGCCGCGTAAGGCGCGTGGTCCGCATGTGCCAGCAATGCCGAGACGGAGGACACGAACACCATCCGGCCCGAACCCTGGGCAACCATCCGCCGGCCCACCTCTTGACCCAGCCACCATGCCGTGGACAGGTTGAGGGTGATCAGCGACTGCCAGTCGTCGTCGCCGAGGTCCAGCACCGGGCGACGATCGTTGCGCCCGACCGCGTGCAGAAACGCGTGGAGCGGCCCCACCAGATCCGCGGATTCGGCGACCACAGCGCGGCAGGCCTCGGGTGTGGAGACGTCCGCCGTGAGCGTCGCGACCTCGGTGCCCGCGTCCCGCGCGGCGATCGCCACGGCGTCGAGGGCCCCGGCGTCCCGGTCGACCACCACGGTGCGCATCCCGGCGCTCGCCAGACTCACCGCCGTGGCTCCGCCCAGGCCGCCCGCTCCTACGACGAGGGCACCCTTGCCCTCGAGACCCAGCCAATACGCCATGTGCCCACTCTTCCTTGAGTTCTCACATCGTGAAAGTCACTTTCGTCAACAGTAGGCGACATGGCGTGCGCCTGTCCAGATGGACGCGCCCAGCGGGCGGGCCTGTTGGCATCCGTCCTCGCTTGGCTCGCCGAGAGGGACGATGCGATATCGAGTGCGGCGCCCGGGTGGGCGGTGGATTCGCGACGGGGGAGGGGTTACCATCCTAGTGAAAGTTGGTTTCATAAAACGAAAGTCACCCGGTTCGCCGGGTTCCGTCTCGCACAAGGGGGTGCAGTCGTGACCGATCGATCGTCGCAGGTGCCGATCACGCATGGAGGGTTCGCCGGCAACGCCGGGGCCCGGGTGTCCGAACGGTGAGCGGGCGCCTCGAGGGGCTCGCCGTCCTGGTGACCGGGACGGGAGGGGGCATCGGCCGCGCCACCGCGCTGGCATGTGCCCGTGAGGGCGCTCACGTGGTCGGGTGCGACCTCAACCCCGGGCCGTCCGATGAGACGGTCGAGTTGGTGAGGGCCGCCGGTGGCCGCATGGACGCGATCGCGCCGGTGGACCTGTCCACGCCCGAGGGCGCGACGGCATGGGTCGACGCGGCGGCGGCGCTCGCGGGCGGCGTCGACGTGTTGATCAACAACGCGTCCGCGATCCGGTTCGGCGCCATCGATGCGCTGTCCTACGAGGACTGGCAGTTCACGATGCGCAATGAACTCGACATCGTGTTCCTGGTCACGCGCGCGGCGTGGCCGCACCTGGTGGCCCGGGGCGGCGGGTCCGTGGTGAACGTCGCGTCCATCACGGCCTCGCGCGGCGCGTGGTTCATGCCGCAGAACGCCCACGGCGCGGCCAAGGGTGGCGTGCTCGCCCTGACGTACCAATTGGTGGTCGAGGGCGGCCCGCACGCGATCCGGGTCAACGCGGTGTCCCCGGCGATGACCCAGACGCCCCACACCACGCCGATGCTCATGGACCCCGACGGCCCGGCGGAGGAAATCCTCTCGAGGGTGCCGTTGCGGCGCTGGGGCCAGCCCGAGGACGTCGCCAACGCCATCCTGTTCCTGGCCGGCCCGGAATCGCGGCACGTTTCCGGGGCGAACATCCCCGTCGACGGCGGCGCGGCGGTGGTCGGATGAGCGCGGCGGCGGAGGTGCGCGGACGGCTCACGCTGCGCGGCGAGCCCGGCTACGAGCAGGCCCGCGTGGGGCGGGTGTTCAATGCGCGCAAGCCTGACCGGTACCCCGCGGCGGTCCTGGAGGTCGCCGATGCCGAGGATGTGGTGGCCGGTGTGAGGCTCGCCATCGAGCGCGGCTGGGCGGTGAGCGTGCGCTCGGGCGGCCACTCGTGGGCGGCGTGGAGCGTGCGTGACGAGGCGCTGCTGCTGGACCTGGGCGCCCTGCGCGCCATCGAGTACGACGACGCCACAGGCGTCGTCTCAGCCGGCCCGGCGACGATGGGCGCGCTCGAGCTCGCGCCGTTCCTCACCGAGCGGGGGCGAGCGTTCCCTGGCGGCCACTGCGCGACCGTGGGCATCGGCGGATACCTTCTGCAGGGCGGTCAGGGGTGGAACGGCCGTGCACGTGGCTGGGCGTGCGAGAGCATCGTCGCGGTCGACGTGGTCACCGCGGACGGCGAGCACCTACGGGCGGACGCCCGGCAGAACTCCGACCTCTATTGGGCCGCGCGCGGCGCCGGCCCCGGCTTTCCCGGCATCGTCACCCGCTTCCACCTCCAGACCTACGAGGCGCCGAAGGCGATGTGGCACGACACCTGGAGCTTCCACCTCGACGACGCCGAGGCCGTGATCCATTGGCTGCACGAGGTGCTGCCGGCTCTGGACCCGCGCGTCGAGCCCGTGATGGCGGCCACCCGGCTGCCGGATATCCCGCTGTACGAGGGCGTGGAGCACCCGGGCGGCACGGTGCTGCTGCTGCACGCGACGTGCATGGCCGATTCCGACGACGAGGCCGAGGCTCTGCTCGCCGCGCTGGGCACCTGCCCGGTGCTGGGTCGCGAGCTCGGGCACGTGACGGGCCCCACGACCGTGGCGGAGGAGAGCGTTGCGCAGACGGCGCAGAACCCCGAGGGCCACCGGTACGCCGTGGACTGCGCCTGGACCAACGCATCGGCCGATGTGCTGGCCCCGCTGCTGCTCGACATCTGGCGGGAGCTCGACACCGACCACTCGTTCTCCATCTGGTACGGGTGGGCGCCCACGCGGCAGCTGCCGGACATGGCGTTCTCCGTCGAGGGCAACGTGTACGTGGCCACCTATCTGATCTACACGGACGAGCAGGACGATGCGCTCTACCGCTCCCGCGTCCACGAGCGCACCGCGGCGATCGCTCGCGACGGGGGAGTGGGTGTGTATCTGGGCGACACCGACTTCACTGCTCGCCAGGATCGTTTTCTTGACCCCGAGCATTACGCGCGGCTCGAGCAGATCCGGGCCCACCGCGACCCAGCGGGGCGCATCGCCGGCTACCTGACGGCCGACAGGGACGGGCTGAACGTCCATGCCTGACCGGCCGCGCCTCGACCATGTGGGTCTCAACGTCGCGGACCTCGCGGCCGCCACCGCCTGGTATCGGGAGGCGTTCGGCTACGAGGTCGAGTTCGAGGCCCAGGTCGAGGCGATCGGGCTCGAGGTGGTGATGCTGCTGGATCCTGATGGCGGGCGGCTCGAACTGCTGCACCGCGCGGGCTCGCGGCCGGGACCGCGGGCGGTCGATCCCGCCGAGGCGGCGCTCAGCGAGGGCTTCGGGCACATCGCCTTCGACGTCCGAGGTCTGGATCGGACGTTTGAGCGGCTGGTCGAGCTGGGCGCGCGGCCGGTGATGACCCCGCGGCCGTCGCCGGAGCCGGGCGTGCGCATGGCGTTCGTCGCCGACCCCGAAGGGAACCTGGTCGAGCTCCTCGAACGTCCGGGTCCTGGGTGAGTCAGGCCGCGCCGCGGCCCGCGCCGCGCCATCTTGTGCCGCTGCTCGCCGCGTTCACCGCACTCGTGGTCTTCACCACGGACGTCTACATGCCCGTCCTGCCACGCCTGGTCGACGATCTCGCCACCACCGCGGCAGCGGCGGCCGCCACCCTGTCCGCAGTGCTCGTGGGTATAGCGCTCGGGCAGGTGGTGCTCGGTCCGCTCAGCGATGCGGTGGGACGCCGGCTCCCGCTGCTGGTGGGCGGGCTCGCCTACGCCATCGCTCACGTGCTGGCCGCGCTGGCGCCGAACATCGGCATCCTGCTTGGCCTACGCTTCGTCGCCGGGCTCGCGGCCGCCGCGTGCATCGTCGTGACGCGGGCGGTGGTGGCGGACGTGTATCCCGGTGCGGCGGC
>NZ_JAHEBP010000140.1 GCF_024642165.1 Demequina sp. | reverse complement strand
AGAGACTATGCCCGTGGACGTCTCATGGATCCCAGGTGACAGCGATCTTCTCGTAGCGATCATCGCGGGGCTCGCGGTGCTCGGCGGTGCCGCGGCCGCGGTGGTGGGCAAGGCGCGCCAAGCGCCGCCCAAGGAGCCTCCTCGACCCGCCGCGCCCGCGCCGGTGGACGATGCGGAGGCCCCGGCCGCGCCCCAGCAGGCGCCGGAGCCGGCCGAGCCCCCGGCGCCCGTCGCGACGGTCGAGGCACCCGAGTCGGTCGATGCGCGCTTCGCGCGCCTCCGACGTCGCCTCGGCGGGGGGCTGGGCCAGTCCCTGCTCGCGATCTTCCGGCGCGGTTCCCTCTCTCAGGACGACTGGGACGAGTTGGAGGAGACCCTGCTGATGGCGGACGTGGGCGCCGGGGCGACCGACGAGCTGCTGGGCGACCTGCGGGCACGGCTCAAGGCCGAGCCCGACGCCGAGCCCAAGGAGCTGCTGCGTGCCGCGCTGCTGGACGTGGTGAACCCGGGGCTCGACCGTTCGCTGCGACTGGGCGAGGCGGGTGACGGATCCCTGCACTCCGCGATCGTGGTGGGAGTGAACGGGGTGGGCAAGACCACCACGGTGGGCAAGCTCGCGCGGGTGCTGGTGGCCGAGCATCGCACGGTGGTGCTGGGCGCCGCGGACACGTTCCGCGCAGCCGCGGCAGATCAGCTCGAGACGTGGGGCTCGCGGGTGGGGGTACCGGTGGTGCGCGCGCACGTCGACGGTGCGGACCCGGCCTCGGTCGCCTACGAGGCCGCGGATCGCGCCCGGGCCGACGCCGTCGAGGTGCTGCTGGTCGACACCGCGGGTCGCCTCCAGAACAAGCAGGGGCTCATGGACGAACTGGGCAAGATCGTCCGCGTGGTCTCGAAGGTGAGCCCGCCCAGCGAGGTGCTGCTGGTGCTGGACGCGACCACCGGACAGAACGGGCTCACCCAGGCCCGGGTGTTCGGCCAGGTGGCCCCCCTCACCGGCATCGTGCTCACCAAGCTCGACGGCACCGCCAAGGGCGGCATCGTCCTCGCCGTGCAGCGCGAGCTGGGCGTTCCGGTGAAGTTCGTCGGGCTGGGCGAAGGCGCCGACGACCTGGCGCCGTTCGACGCTGAGGGCTTCGTCGACTCCCTCTTGGGCGAGTGACGTCGGGCCGCTGACCGGCCCTTCGCAACTCCCCGGCCATCCGGCGCGTTCCATCGCGCCCGTCTGCGCAACACACCTTTTACGCTCGCGAGCCGGATGTAACGCGGCGGAAACACGGAGGTCGTTCAGGGGTAACACTCCTCCGCGAGTCTGGCTTCACTGTTGGCCGAGCGGCCAGCGGAAGGAGAGAAACAATGGATTTCACGCTGGATTCCGGCAATACCGCGTGGATGATCGTTGCGACCGCTCTTGTCCTCCTCATGACGCCCGGTCTGGCGTTCTTCTACGGAGGCATGGTTCGCGCGAAGTCCGTGCTCAATATGATGATGATGAGCTTCATCAGCATCGCGATCGTCGGCGTCATCTGGGTGGTGTACGGCTACGGCCTCACCTTCGGCTCCGGTGACCTGATCGGCAACCCGTCCGGGTTCTTCGGCCTCAATGAGATGTCCGATGCCGACTCGCTCGCCGCTGGTTCCGGCGTGCCGTTCCTGGTCATGGCAGGCTTCCAGGCCACGTTCGCGATCATCACCGTCGCGCTGATCTCCGGTTCCGTCGCGGACCGCATGAAGTTCGGTGCCTGGAGCGCCTTCGTCGCCCTGTGGGTGACGCTGTCCTACTTCCCGGTCGCTCACGCGGTCTGGGGCGGCGGCCTGCTCGGCTGGGACAACCCGATCACCGCATCGTCGCCCATCGACTTCGCCGGTGGAACCGTGGTCCACATCAACGCCGGTGCCGCGGGTCTGGCGCTCGCGCTGCTGCTCGGCACGCGCAAGGGCTTCGGCAAGGAGCCCTTCAAGCCCCACAACCTGCCCTACGTCATGCTCGGCGCCGCGCTCCTGTGGTTCGGCTGGTTCGGCTTCAACGCCGGTTCTGAGTTCGCCGCCGACGCCACCGCGGGTCGCGCCTTCCTCAACACCGTGGTGGCCCCGGCCGTCGCGATCCTGGGCTGGCTGATCGTCGAGCAGATCCGTGACGGCAAGCCCACCTCGCTGGGTGCCGCGTCCGGCATCGTCGCGGGTCTGGTCGCCATCACTCCCGCCGCGGCGTCCGTCGACACCTGGGGTGCCATCGCCATCGGCTTCATCGCCGGTGTCCTGTGCGCCATGGCCGTGGGCCTGAAGTACAAGTTCGGCTACGACGACTCGCTCGATGTCGTGGGCGTCCACCTCGTGGGTGGCCTCGTGGGCACCATCTTGATCGGCCTCTTCGCGAACCTGGACGAGGGCACCACGTGGGCAGGCGCGGGCGATGAGCTCGTGCCGATGAACGGTTTGTTCTACGGTGGTGGTGCGACACAGCTCGTCACGCAGACCGTCGTGGCCCTCATCGTCGTGGTCTTCTCGTTCGTGGTCACCTACGTGATCGGCCTCATCATCAAGGCCATCGGTGGGCTCCGCGTCAGCGAGGACATCGAGGTGTCGGGTATCGACCTCGCCGCACACGGCGAGACCGCTTACGAGGAGGCGAAGTAACAATGAAGCTGGTCACCGCTATCATCCAGCCCCACCGCGTCGACGAGGTCCGTGCGGCCCTCGAGGCCGCGGGCGTCAAGGGCGTCACCGTCTCGGAGGCGGCCGGCTACGGGCGCCAGAAGGGCCACACCGAGGTCTACCGTGGCGCCGAGTACACCGTCGACCTGGTCCCCAAGACCCGTCTTGAGGTCCTCGTGGACGACGCCGACGCCGCAACCGTGACCGAGGCGATCGTCTCGGCCGCGCAGACCGGCAAGATCGGCGACGGCAAGGTGTGGGTTGTCCCCGTCGACGACATCGCCCGTGTGCGCACCGGCGAGCACGGCGTGGAAGCCCTCTAGAGGGGACACCGCCAGACACTATGGAGGGCCGTGACGGTACCCGTGACGGCTCCCGCGCTGAGGTCCCGCACCCCCGTGGGGTGCGGGACCTCAAGCGTCTGCGTAGCGAGTACGCGGAACGCCTCGCGGCCACGGGCCGCAGCGGTCGGGAGCGTCGTCAGGCGATGGCCGACTTCGTCTTCGCGCACCTCAAGGAGCACTGGGACGAGCACTCGGGCGGCATGCGCGACGGCATCGCGTTCGGCGCCGTCGGCTCGGTGGGCCGCGGCGACGCGGGGCCGGCGTCCGACCTCGACCTGCTGATCCTGCACGACGGCTCGACGCACTCGAAGGCCGCGGTCGCGGGGCTCGCCCAGCGACTCTGGTACCCCATCTGGGACGCGGGCCTCGAGCTCGACTACTCGACGCGCACGCTCACCGAGTGCCGGCAGGTCGCGTCGAAGGACCTCGCCGCCGCGGCGGGGCTGCTCGACCTTCATCACATCGCGGGCGACGAGCAGCTGATCCAGCAGGCCCGCACGCACATCTATCAGGACTGGCGCGCCGCCGCGCGCAAGCGCCTGCCCGAGCTGCTGGCCGCCTCGCATGCCCGTGCCGAGCGCCACGGCGAGCTCGCCTACCTCATCGAGCCCAACATCAAGGAGGCGCGCGGTGGCATGCGCGACTTCACCAGCCTCACCGCGCTGTCCGCCACCTGGCTCACCGACCGCCCCCACGGCGCGGTCGACGACGCGGGCCAGCTGCTCATGGACGTGCGCGACGCCATTCAGATGGAGGCGGGCCGTCCGGTAGTGGTGCTCGGCCGCCACCTCGCGCCCGACGTGGCTGCGAGGCTTGCCTACGACGACCCCGACGACCTGCTGGCGGCGCTGGCCGAGGCCGGCCGCACCATCGCGTTCGCTCTCGACACGACGGAACGCGGGGCGCGCCGCTCGCTCGAGCGCTCCGGGATCGGCTCTCGCGCCTTCCTGGCGCGCCGCCGCGCCTCCTCGCCGCGCCACGTGAGCGTGGCGCCCGGGCTCATCGACGTCGACGGCGAGCTGGCGCTCGCCGCCGGATTCCGGCCCGAGGACGATGCGCTGCTGCCTTTGCGCGCGGCGGCGGTGGCCGCCAGCACCGGGCTGACGTTCACCCCGACCCTGCTCGCCTCGCTGCAGCGGTCCCCGGACCTGCCGGTGCCGTGGCCCGCGGAGGCACGCGCGCACCTGCGGGACCTGCTCCGCTCGGGCGCGCATCTGGTCCAGGTCTGGGAGGCCATCGACCTCGAGGGTCTGGTGGTGCGCTGGATTCCCGAATGGGAGGGCGTGCGCAACCGTCCGCAGCGCAGCCCGATCCACTTGTTCACGGTGGACCGCCACATGCTCGAGGCCGTCACGCTCGCGGCGAAGCATCGGCGCGGCACCCAGCGCTCGGACCTGCTGCTGCTCGCGGCCCTGCTTCACGACATCGGCAAGCGGGCCGGAGCCACGGACCACTCGATCGACGGCGCTGCCCTCATCCCCGGCATCGCGGCCCGCCTGGGGCTGTCCGCCGAGACCTCGTGCGACCTCGAGCTATTGGTGCGCGAGCACCTCACCCTGGCCACTCTCGCGACCAAGCGCGACCCGGAGGACCCGGCGACGGTGGCCGCCCTGCTCGATGCCGTCGAGCACCGGCCCGAGATGCTCGAGCTCCTGCGCGCGCTCACCGAGGCGGATGCGAGGGCGGCCGGACCCAAGGCGTGGACCGGCTGGCGGGCGCAGTTGATCGACACGCTGACGGCGCGGGCGCGGGACGCGCTGGCCACGGGGAGTCCTCCCGCGGGACGGTAGGCTGGAAGGCACGCTGTGAAGGGATATCCGTGTTCGCCAACCTCTCCGATCGTCTGACAGAGACGTTCCGCAATCTGCGGGGCAAGGGCCGCCTGTCCGAGGCGGACATCGACGGCACCATCCGTGAGATCCGCCGCGCGCT
>NZ_JAHEBP010000139.1 GCF_024642165.1 Demequina sp. | reverse complement strand
AGAGAATGCGCGATCGGGTGCCCGAGCACGCCCGCGCGGCGCACGGCCGGGGTCGAGGTCACGTCAGGCGGTCACGTCAGGAGGACGAGTCGCTGGTCTGGTTCTCCGCGACCCAGCTCCGGAGCTCCTCGACGTTCTTCAGGTGGTCGGAGTACTCGCTGGCGTACTTGGTCTCGCCGGTGGTGAGGTTCACCGTGACGAAGAACAGGTAGTCGGTCTCCGCGGGTTGCACGGCGGCCTTGATCGAGGACTCGCCGGGACCCGCGATGGGGCCGGGCGGCAGGCCCGTGTACTTGTACGTGTTGTACGGCGAGTCGATGGCGCGCTCGTCGTCCGACGTGAACACGCCCTCCGAGGGCGACAGGTACTTGACCGTCGAGTCGAACTCGAGCTTCATGTCGATGTCGAGGCGGTTGTAGATCACGGAGGCGATCACCGGGCGGTCCTCCGCCAGCTTCGCCTCACGCTCGATCAGCGACGCGACGGTGAGGATCTTCTCGCGATCGGCCTCTTCGACGTCGTACTTGTCGAGCATCTTGACGGTCTGCGCGACCATCTTGGTCATCACCTCTTGCGGCGTGACGCCGGGGTTGAAGTCGTACTTCGCGGGGAACAGCCAGCCCTCGAGGTTGCCGTCCGCTCCTGCAGGAAGGCCCAGCGCCTCGGTGTTCTCCGCCGCCGCCGCGACCTCCTCCTTGGTGGTGCCCGTGAGGTTGGCGATCGCCTGGAAGTAGTAGTCGAGCGTCTTGCCCTCGGGCACGGTGATGGACCGCACGTCGCGGTTCGCAGGGTCGAGCAGCGCCAGCAGCGCGTACTCGGCCTTCATCTCCTTGTGCATGAAGTAGTAGCCGGGGGTGATCGACGCCGAGTCCGGGTTGTCGTTCGCCTCGATGATGAACGCCTGCTTCGAGGCGACGACGCCCGCGTCGTACAGGGTCGAAGCGATGTCCGCGCCCGTGTCGTTGGGCTCGACGATCACCTGCACGTTGCCCTGTCCCGGGCCCTCGAAGTCGGCGATCTCGCTGGACGTGGTCTCGAAGCCCTGCATGAAGTTCCACGCGAGCGAGGCGCCCACGGCGAACAGCACGAGCCCCACCGCGGTGGTGATCAGGGTGACGCGGCGGCGCGCCGCACGACGCTTCTGGCGCTGGAGTCGTCTCAGGTCCAGCGAGGTCGTCGTGGTCGCCTCGGCCTCGAAAAGGTCAGTCATCATTCCCCTTGCGCGGAACCTCGATCGTCACCATGTCGAGATTACCGTTCTTGTCAATGTCCAGTGCGTTCTCAAGGATCACCACGGCGGCTGCCTGGTCGATCACGTGCCGCTGCCGCTTGGCTGTGCGACCGGCGCTCCGCATCGCCTGGGATGCGGTTGCCGTCGAGAAGCGCTCGTCGATCAAACGAACCGGCGCGGAGGTGAGTTCCGCCAGCCGCGCGGCGAAGCCGCGCGCATCGTCCGCGCTGGTGCCCTCGGAGCCGGAGAGCTTCTTCGGCAGCCCCACGAACACGCAGACGGCGGCCCGCTCCCGCGCGATCGCAGCGATCGCGTCGGCATCGCCGTCGCCCCGCTGCACCGTCGCGACCGGGAACGCCATCAGCCCGTCGGGGTCCGATGCCGCCACGCCGATGCGGACCGTGCCCACGTCGACCCCCAGCCGCGCTCCCTTATCCACGCGCCGCCACGGCGGCCGCCACGGCCTCGAGCGCCTCGCCGATGCGGGCGGGATCCTGGCCACCGCCCTGCGCCAGGTCGGGCTTGCCGCCACCGCCGCCGCCCAGGATGGACGATGCGACCTTCACCAGGTCGCCGGCGCGCAGGGCCGCGTCGCGCGCACCCTGGTTGGTGGCGACCACGATCTGCGGGCGACCGCCCAGGTCCGCGGCGATGGCCACCACCACGGGTGTCGCGTCGCCCAGGCGGGCGCGCACGTCGGTCACCAGCGAACGGAGATCGTCCCCGTCCGCGGCGTTCGTGGACCGGTGCGTCACCACACGCACGCCGCCCACGTCCACCGCCGTGCCCACGAGCGTCTCCGCCATCTGCCGCATGGCCCGCTGGCGGTAGCCTGCGAGCTGGCGCTCCGCATCGGCCAGACGCTCGAGCAGCTTCTCGACCCGGCCCTTCAGCTCGCCCGGCTGCGCCTTGAGCGTGGTGGTGAGCTCGGAGACGAGCGCGCGCTCGCCGGCCAGCCTCTGGAACGCCTCGAGACCCACGAAGGCCTCGATGCGGCGCGATCCGGAACCCACGGAGGCCTCGCCGGTGACGGCCACGAGGCCCACCTGGCTGGAGTGCTCCACGTGGGTTCCGCCGCACAGCTCGCGCGACCACGGGCCGCCGATCTGCACCACGCGCACCGTCTCGTCGTACGTTTCGCCGAACAGCGCGACGGCGCCCCACTCCTTCGCCTCGGGCAGCGTCATGTGCTGCGCGGAGACGGCGAGGTCCTGGCGGATCGCGCGGTTGGTGACCTCCTCGATCTCCGAGCGGGTCTCGGGAGACAGCGCCGAAGGCCAGGAGAAGTCGAGACGGAGGTAGCCGGGCTTGTTGTAGGAGCCCGACTGCAGCGCGTCCGGGCCCAGCACCTCACGCAGCGCCGCGTGGATGATGTGCGTGCCGGAGTGCGCCTGGCGCGCGCCGATCCGCCATTCGGTGTCGACCTCGGCGGAGACGTCGTCGCCCACCGCGAGCTCTCCCTCGATGACGCGCACTGTGTGCACCACGAGCCCCTTGACGGGGCGCTGCACGTCCATGACCTCGAGGCTGCCCCGCGCCGAGCGGATCACGCCCGAATCGGCCTCCTGGCCGCCGGACTCCGCGTAGAACGGCGTCTGGGGCAGCACCACCTCGACGGTCTCCCCCGCCACGGCCACGGGCACGCCCACGCCGCCCTTGACGATCGCCTGCACCGACGTCGCGGTGATGAGCTCCTCGTAGCCACGGAACTCCGTGGCGCCCGCCTCGCGGATGCCCGCATAAACCTGCGTGTCGGCGTGGCCGCCCTTCTTGGCCTTCGCATCGGCCCGGGCGCGCTCCTTCTGCTCCTTCATCAGCTCGCGGAAGCGCGCCTCGTCGACCTGGATCCCCTGCTCGGCGGCCATCTCGAGCGTGATGTCGATCGGGAAGCCGTAGGTGTCGTGCAGCGTGAACGCGTCGGAGCCGGACAGCGCCTTCGCGCCGGACCGCTTGGCCTTGTCGACCGCGGTGTCGAAGATGGTGGTGCCCGACTGGAGGGTGCGCCGGAACGCGTCCTCCTCGTTGTAGGCCACGGCCTCGATGCGCGCGCGGTCGCCCTCGAGCTCCGGGTAGGACGCCTTCATGGCGTCGAGTGAGATGGGCAGCAGGTCCGGCATGGTGCGGTCCTCGACGCCCAGCAGGCGCATGGCGCGCACGGAGCGGCGGATGAGGCGGCGCAGCACGTACCCGCGGCCCTCATTGCCCGGCGTGACGCCGTCGCCGATGAGCATGAGCGACGAACGCACGTGGTCCGCGATCACGCGCATGCGGACGTCGTCGGTGTGGTCCGCGCCGTAGGCCTTGCCCGACAGCTCCTGGGCCTTGGCGATCACCGGGTAGACCTCGTCGATCTCGTACATGTTCGCGACGCCCTGCTTGAGGTACGCGATGCGCTCCAGGCCCGCGCCGGTGTCGATGGCCTTCTGGTCGAGCTCGCGCACCAGCGGGTAGTCCTTGCCGGCGCCCTCGCCGCGCAGGTACTGGTCGAACACCAGGTTCCAGATCTCCAGGTAGCGGTCGCCGCCCGGGTCCACGGTGCCGCCCACGGCCTCGGGGCCGAACTCGGGCCCGCGGTCGTAGTGCCACTCCGCGCAGGGTCCGGCGGGGCCCGGCTGGCCGGTGTCCCAGAAGTTCTCCTCGCGCTCGAGGTGGACCACCCGGGCCGGGTCGATGCCCACGTTGCGCAGCGCCGAGTGGGCCTCGTGGTCGTCCTTCCACGTGGTGACCCACAGGCGCTCCGGGTCGAGGCCGTACTTGCCCTCGTCCTCCGAGCCCGTCAGCAGGTCGTACGCGAACTCGACCGCGCCCTCCTTGAAGTAGTCGCCGAAGGAGAAGTTGCCCAGCATCTGGAAGAACGTGCCGTGGCGGGTGGTCTTGCCCACCTCCTCGATGTCCTTGGTGCGGATGCACTTCTGGACGCTCGCGATGCGCGGGTGAGGCGAGGTGTCGGTGCCGATGATGTACGGGATGAAGGGGACCATGCCGGCCACCGTGAACAGCAGCGACGGATCGGGCGAGACCAGCGAGGCGCTGGGCTGGATGTGGTGATCCTGCTTCGCGAAGTAGTCGACCCAGCGCTTGGCGATCTCTGCCGTCTGCATGCCTGTTCTCAGTCCTTCTGTGTACGGGTCCGGGGACCGGACCAGGGACGATGCGCATCGTCCCGTCCTTCACCGTGCAGAAAGGCCGCGGCGCACCACCCCGGAGGGCAGTGCGCCGCGGCCACTGCGTGTTGGGCTTCTCAGAGCCTAACGGGTGCGATCAGCGCGCGTAGTACTCGACGACCAGCTGCACGTCGCAGGTCACGGGGACCTCGGCGCGCTTGGGACGGCGGGTGAGGCGGGCCGTGAGCTTCTCGAGCGTGACGTCGAGGTACTCGGGCACCTGGGGCAGCACGTCACGGTGCGCGCCGGCGGCGGCGGCCATGTACGGCTCCAGGGTGACGGCCTTGGGCTTGACCTGGATGGTCTGGCCCGGCTTCACGCGGAACGAGGGACGGTCGACGATCTTGCCGTCCACGAGGATGTGGCGGTGCAGCACCGTCTGGCGGGCCTGCAGGATGGTGCGGGCGAATCCGGCGCGCAGCACGAGCGCGTCGAGACGCATCTCGAGCAGCTCGACGAAGGCCTCACCGGTCAGGCCGGACTCCTTCTTCGCCTCGGCGTAGGTCGAGGTCATCTGCTTCTCACGGAGGCCGTACTGGGCGCGAAGACGCTGCTTCTCGCGCAGACGGACGGCGTAGTCGCTCTCCTTGCGGCGAGCGGT
>NZ_JAHEBP010000038.1 GCF_024642165.1 Demequina sp. | reverse complement strand
GGATATCCGTGTTCGCCAACCTCTCCGATCGTCTGACAGAGACGTTCCGCAATCTGCGGGGCAAGGGCCGCCTGTCCGAGGCGGACATCGACGGCACCATCCGTGAGATCCGCCGCGCGCTGCTCGACGCCGACGTCGCGGTGCCGGTGGTGCGGACGTTCACCGGCAACATCCGCGAGCGCGCGCTCGGGGCGGAGGTGTCGGGGGCGCTGAACCCCGGCCAGCAGGTCGTGAAGATCGTCAACGAGGAGCTGATCGCCATCCTCGGCGGCGAGGCGCGCCAGCTCCGGTTCGCCAAGACCGGCCCCACCGTGATCATGCTCGCGGGGCTTCAGGGAGCGGGCAAGACCACTCTCGCGGGCAAGCTGGCACATCACCTCAAGCAGCAGGGCCACACCCCGCTGCTGGTGGCCGCCGATCTCCAGCGCCCCAACGCCGTGACCCAGCTCCAGGTGGTGGGCCAGCGTGCGGGCGTCCCGGTGTTCGCTCCCGAGCCCGGGGTGACCCGCGAGGACGAGCGGCCCCGCGGCAACCCCGTGAAGGTGGCGAAGAAGGGTCTCAAGGAGGCCGAGCAGCGCCAGCACAGCGTGGTCATCGTCGACACGGCCGGACGCCTCGGCATCGACGCCGAGCTGATGCGCCAGGCGAGCGACATCCGCAAGGCCGTCGAGCCCGACGAGGTGCTGTACGTCATCGACGCCATGATCGGCCAGGACGCGGTCGCCACCGCATCGGCCTTCCAGGAGGGCGTGGACTTCACGGGCGTGGTGCTCACCAAGCTCGATGGCGACGCCCGCGGTGGCGCCGCGCTCTCGGTCGCGGAGATCACCGGCCGGCCCATCATGTTCGCGTCCACGGGCGAGAAGCTCGACGACTTCGACGTGTTCCACCCGGACCGCATGGCCTCGCGCATCCTCGACATGGGCGACATCCTCACCCTCATCGAGCAGGCCGAGAAGGCGTTCGATCAGGACGAGGCCGAGCGCATGGCGCAGAAGGTCTCCCAGGGCGAGGACTTTACGCTCACGGACTTCCTGAGCCAGATGCAGCAGCTCAAGAACATGGGCTCGATGAAGAAGATGCTGACCATGCTCCCGGGCATGGGTCAGATGCGGGAGCAGATCGAGAACTTCGACGAGCGCGAGCTGGTGCGCATCGAGGCCATCATCCAGTCGATGACGCCGCGCGAGCGAGACAACCCCAAGGTGCTCAACGGCTCGCGGCGCTCGCGCATCGCCGCAGGATCCGGCACCACGGTCGCTCAGATCAACTCGCTGGTGAAGCGCTTCGAGGACGCCCAGAAGATGATGCGTGCGATGTCGCGCGGCGGCGGCATGCCCAGCATGAACGGGGGCGCGCCCGGCTCGTTCGGCGGGCTACCCGGAGGCAAGAAGTCCAAGGGCAAGCAGGCGCCGCAGCGCAAGGTGAAGGGCAAGTCCGGCAACCCGGCCAAGCGGGCTGAGCAGGAGGCGGCCGCGCGCGATCGCACGCCGGCGGCGCCCGCCCCCGGATCCGCCTTCGGCCTGCCGTCCCCGCAGCAGCCGGAGGTCGATCGTTCGGCGCTGGGCGCGGATCTGTCGAAGTACCTGGGCCGATGACATGGCCCTCCACCTGACCGGTCCCGTGATCGTCGGAGACGACGACGTACGAACCGAGGCCTGGGTGGTGGAGGGGCGCATCACATTCGAGGAGCCGGCGCACATGGGCGTCAAGCGGCGGCTCGACGGCGTCGCCATCCCCGGGCTGGTCGACGTGCACTGCCACGTCGGCCTCGACAGCGGGGGAGCGGTGGAACCCCCCCTGGCGCTCAAGCAGGCGCTGGTGGACCGGGACGCCGGAACCTTGCTCATCAGGGATGCGGGCTCTCCCAGCGACACCCGCTTCCTCGACGGCGTCGCCACCGCGCCGCGGCTGATCCGCGCCGGCCGGTTCATCGCGCGGCCGATGCGGTACCTGCGTCACTACGCCCGCGAGATCGAGGTGGAGGACCTCCCGGCGGTGATGGCCGACGAGGCGCGCAAGGGCGACGGCTGGGTCAAGATCATCGCCGACTGGATCGAGCGCGAGGTCGGAGACCTCACGCCGCTGTGGCCCGCCGACGTTCTCGCGGAGGGCGTCGCGGCGGCTCACGAGGCGGGCGCGCGTGTCACCGCTCACGCGTTCGCCACCGAGAGCATGGGGCCGCTGCTCGACGCCGGGATCGACTGCATCGAGCACGGCACCGGGATGAATCACGAGCACATGGAGGAGTGCGCGCGGCGTGGGGTCCCCGTGGTGCCCACGCTTCTGCAGGTCGCCAACTTCGAGGGCTACGCGGCGCAGGGCGGCGCACGGTTTCCCGCCTATGCGGCGCGCATGCGGACCATGCACGAGCGTCGGTTCGCCCACGTGCGCGACCTCCACGACGCGGGCGTGCCGCTGCTCGTGGGGACCGATGCCGGCGGCACGATCGGCCATGGTGCGCTGCCCGCCGAGGCCGCGCTGCTGGTGGCGGCCGGCATCCCCGCCGCGGATGTGGTCGCGAGCGCGTCCTGGCGCGCGCGGGCGTTCCTCGGCGCCGAGGCGCTGGAGGAGGGCGCGTCCGCGGATCTGGTCCTGTACGGCGCGGACCCGCGGGACGACATCACCGAACTGGCCTCGCCGCGGCACGTCGTGCTACGCGGCGACGTCGTCTGACGCGACGCAGGGGAGCCGTCTCAGCAAACTCCCAGGTCCACCTTTGAGTCCTCTCAGGTTGAGCCGGTCATATTGGGATCATGAAGCGTTCCTCCGGCATCATCGTCACCGGCCTCTCGGCCACGCTGCTGTCGGCCGGCTGGGTGGTCGGCTCCGGCATGTTCGCCACCGACGACGCGACCACCCTGGCATCGTCCGCCCAGATGTCGGTCCCGCTCGACACCTCCACCGCGACCCCGTCTGCGACCCCGTCCGCGACTCCGTCGGCGACGCCTTCCGCGTCGGCGTCCGCCACGGCCGAGGCGAGCGCCGCCGACTCGAGCGCGGCGGTGACCACGCCGGAGCCGAGTGCCGCCTCGACCCCCGACACCGTGTCGGGCACCTTCGACGGGCAGTCGGTGTCGACGCGCTACGGAAGTTTCCAGGCGGAGATCACCGTCGCCGGCAGCGTCATCACGGACATCACCTGGCTCAAGGAGGGCGCGAGCGACGGACATTCGCAGCAGATCAACAACTACGCGGTCCCGGTGCTGGTCAACGCGATCCTCGACAAGCAGAGCACCAACGTCGGCTACGTGTCCGGCGCCAGTTACACGAGCCAGGGCGTCGAGGACGCCGTGTACAGCGCGATGCAGGAGGCAGGTCTCGCATGACCACCATCGACATCCCGGCGGCCGGTCCCACGAGCGCGGAGCGCCACGACGTCGCGACGGCTCGGCGGCGCCATCGCGCGGTGTTCCGCAGCCGATGGAGGGACACGGTCGAGGCCGCCGGCTGGCTTGCGGGCATCGGCGCGGTCGCGCTGATGCTCGCGTCCGGCACGGTGGACGTCGGCTCCGCCGCGGGCTTCCTCACCACGATGGGCCGCATCGCCGGCATCGTCGCGTCGACGATGATCATGGCCCAGCTGATCCTCATCGCGCGCATCCCGGTGGTCGAGCGCGTGGTCGGGCACGATCGTGCCGCGAAGATCCACAGCCAGCTGGGCCGGCTCGGATTCATCGTCATCATCGCCCACATCCTGCTGCTCATCGGCGGCTATGCGCTCTCCATCCACACCACCTTCCTGGACCAGACCTGGCAGTTCGTGGTCGGGTACGGCGGCCCCATGTTCATGGCGTCGGTGGGCTTCGTGGTGCTGGTGGCGGTGGTGGTGACGTCCTACGCGATCGTGCGAACCCGGTGGCGCTACGAGAACTGGCACGCCGTCCACCTCTTCAGCTACCTCGCGGTGGGCCTGTCCATCCCGCACCAGTTCACGGACGGCGAGAGCTTCCTGACCATGGGCTTCGCGTGGTGGTACTGGGTGGTGCTGTGGACCGTGGCCGTCGGCGGCCTCCTGGCCTACCGCGTGGTCCGTCCCGTCACGCGCTACTTCCGGCACCGCATCGCGGTGGCCGCGGTGGACCGGGTCTCGGACGGCTCGACCGTCATCACGATGTCCGGGCGCGACATCCTCTCGCTGCGCCCCGAGGCCGGCCAGTTCTTCCTGTTCCGGTTCCTCGCCAAGGACATGTGGGGCGAGGCCCACCCCTATTCCCTGTCCCGCGCGCCCCGCGACGGCTGGCTACGGATCACGGTCAAGCCGCTGGGCGACAGCTCGGCGCGTCTCGCGACCCTGACCCCCGGCACGCGGGTGATGGTCGAGGGCCCGCTGGGCATCTTCACCGAGGCCTCCCGCTCGGGAGACCACCTGGTGCTCGCCGGCGCGGGCATCGGCATCACCCCCGTGCTGGCCTTCCTGGAGACCGCGGACGTCGAGCCGGGACGATGCACCGTGATCGTGCGCGCGTCGAGCCTCGAGGACGCCCCCCACCTCGACGAGGTGGTCCGCATCGCACGGGAGCGTGGCGCCGCGGTGCACGTGCTCGTGGGACGTCGCGGCCCGGGCTGGTCGCCGGCGCAGAACCCGGTGATCCTGTCCGATCTGGTCCCCGAGATCGCCGGCGCCGACATCTACGCGTGCGGCCCCGCCGTGTGGGTCGATGCGCTGTTCGCCGACGCGGAGCGGGCGGGAGTGCCCAAGGGCCGCCGGCACGCCGAGGAGTTCTCCTGGTGACACGTACGATGCTCGGGCGGGCCGGGGAACACTCTCCACCCGCCTGAGCGTTGCTACGTCAAGCCCGTCCCCGAGCGTCCGGAGGCCCAGTGACCACGGTCGACGCCCTGTCTCGACGTGCCGCGCGCCGCGGGTTGTGGCGGGACGGTCTCGAGGCCGCGATCTATGTGGTCGCCGCGATCGGGGTCGCTCTATTCGTCGCCTCGGGGGGCCTGCTCGCCACCTCCCCCGTGGACCATCTGTACGGACTGGGCCGCGTCGCGGGCATCGTGGCCGCGGTCCTGGTGCTGGCGCAGATCACGCTCATCTCGCGCGCGCCGTTCCTCGAGAGGGCGGTCGGTCACGACCGTGCGGCAGCCATCCACATGCGCCTGGGCAAGGTCGCGTTCGTGCTCATGCTGGTGCACGCCGCCCTGATCATCGTGATGACGGCGCGCTACGACGGCCGGTCGATCCTGAGCCAATCGGTCGCATTCTGGGACCTGGGCTGGTTCATGGTGGCCGCGCAGGCGGGCCTGGGCCTCTTCACTATCGTGGTGGCCACCTCGCTTGTCGTCGTGCGGTCGCGATGGCGTTACGAGCGGTGGCACGCGGTCCACCTCCTGGTATACCTGGCGATCGCGGCGGTGGTGCCTCACCAGTTCCTCGAGGGATCCACGTTCCGCGACGGTGGCGCGGCCTGGTGGTTCTGGCTGGTGCTCTATTCGTTCGCCGTCGGCTCTTTCGTCACCTTCCGGGTGGCGCGACCGCTGGTGCTCGCGCGCCGGCATCGGCTTCGCGTCGCCGCGGTGCAGCCGCTCCCGGACGGTTCGACCAGCATCGTGGTCGCGGGGCAGGACCTCGAGCGCCTGGGCGCCCGCCCCGGCCAATTCATGCTGTGGAGATTCCTCGACCGCGACCGTTGGGCCCAGGCCCACCCGTACTCCTTGTCGCGCGGTCCGTCCCCCGACTCGCTGCGCATCACCGTCAAACCGTCCGGGGACGCCTCTGCGGCCCTGCGCGACGTCGCGATCGGCACGCGGGTGCTCGCCGAGGGCCCGCTGGGCGTCTTCACCGGCGTGTCCCGCACCGCCCCCGGGGCGGTGCTCATCGCCGCGGGGATCGGAGTCACCCCGATCCGGGCCCTGCTCGAGGAGCTCGACGGACCCACCACGGTGATCCTGCGTGTGCGATCGCGCGAGGAGGCGCCGCTGCTCGACGAGGTCGAGGAGCTCGCCGCCGCGCGCGGCGCGGAGCTGCGTGTGATCGACGGCCCTCGGGGACGCGGATGGGCCACCTCTGCCGGCGAGACGCTCGCGGGTCTGGTGCCCGATGTGGCTGAACGTGACGTCTTCGTGTGCGGCCCCGTCCCGTGGGCCGATGCGGTGGCGGCGGACGCCCGCGCGGCTGGCGTGCCGCACGTGGCGATCCACCGGGAAAGATTCGGATGGTGAGGAGGACGTGGTGACCATGATGACCAGGACCGCGGGCGCGCTCGCCTTCGCCGGCGCGGCCGCGACGCTGCTGAGCGCATGCGGGGGGAGTGCCGAGGCCGAGGGTCACCAGGTTCAGAGCGCCCAGGCCGATTCCGCGGCGTTCGCCTACGCCGACGGCGTGTACGACGGGCCCCGGGTGACCAACCTGCGCGGCGGCTATCAGGCGCAGGTGACCGTCACGGGCGGGCGGATCACCGGGGTCGCCGCCATCGAGGCGGGGACGGACGCGCCCGAATCGGTCGCGATCAACGCTCGCGCGGTCCCCGAGCTGGCGGACAAGGTGATCGCCGCGCAGAGCGCGCAGGTGGAGCACGTGTCCGGATCCTCCTACACGTCTCCCGCGTTCCTCGAATCCATCCAGGGCGCCCTCGACGCCGCGGGCGGGGCGTCCTAGACGATGCGCGCGTCACGCGGGGTGGTGGTGGCAGCGGGATGCGTCGGCATCGTAGGCGCGGGCTGGGCGGTGGCGCCCAAGGAGCTGCCCGCGCTCGACCTGGTGCCTCCCGCGCAGCCCACCCCCGTGGCGACCGGTACCGCGGCGACGTTCGACGGACCCGTGGTGACCAACCTGCGCGGCGGCTACCAGGCCCGCATCACGGTGGCCGATGGCGCGGTCACCGATGTCCAGGCGGTGGTCGCGGGGACCCAGGACCCGCAGTCGATCACGGTGAACGCGTTCGCCATCCCCGAGCTGCGGGCCCGGGTGCTCGACGCGCAATCCTGGGACGTCGACGCCGTCAGCGGCGCATCGTTCACCTCACCCGCCTTCATCGAGTCGCTGCGCGGCGCGTTCGACGCCGCCGGGCTGTAGCCGTCCCCACACGTGACCGTCCGACCAGGAGATCCCATGGACACCTTCCGCGCCACCGTGCACGCGATGGCGATGCCGTTCACCGTCGAGATCGACGGCGCCGAGCCGGCCGTCTGCGAGGCCGCAGTGGCGGCCTTCCATCGCGAGCTGGTGTGGGCGGATCAGGTCTTCTCGCTGTGGAGGGACGATTCCTCGCTGCAGCGGGTGCTGCGTGGCGAGCTCACCCTCGACGAGGCGGAGCCGGAGCTGCGCGAGGTGCTCGAGGCCTGCGAGTGGTTCCGCGAGGCGACCGCCGGCGGCTTCGACGCGCGCCGCGCCGACGGCGTGCTGGACCCGACGGGTCTGGTCAAGGGCTGGGCGGTGGTGCGCGCCGCACGCAGGCTGCAGGCGGCGCGGCCGGCCGACTGGATGGTGGGCGCCTCGGGCGACGTCCTGGTGGGCGGCGCCCGCGCACGCCGCATCGGCATCGCGGATCCGCGCGTGAAGGGCGACCCCACGGGCACCGACGTCGTGGACGTGGTCGAGCTGGGCGGGTCTTTCACCGCGCTCGCGACCTCCGGCGGCGCCCAGGTGGTCGACCACATCTGGGACCCCGTCACCGGCCAGACCGCGCGCCACTTCATGCAGGTCTCGGTGCTGGGGGCGGACCTCACGGAGGTCGACGCCTGGGCGACGGCGATCGCGGGCGGGGGACCGCGGGTGATCGGTCCCGCGCTGGAGCGCGGACTCGAGGTGATGGTGATCCTGGGCGAGCGCTACGACGGCACCTACGACTCCCAGAACTCACCCGGCTGGCCCTCGGTGCGGTGACACCACGGCGCGGGTTGGTCGCGCATCGTCCCGTCTGGCACAATAGGGCGCTGGTGACCGCGGCCCTCTACCCGCGCGAGCTATTCGTCTTGTCAGCGATGCCGTCCCGATTTCCCCGGGACGGAGGAGCCGGCTCACACCGAATACACAAGGAGACACAGCCATGGCTGTCAAGATTCGCCTCAAGCGCTTCGGCAAGAAGCGCGCCCCGTTCTACCGCATCGTCGTCATGGACTCGCGCACCAAGCGCGACGGCCGTGCGATCGAGGAGATCGGCAAGTACCACCCCACCGAGGAGCCCTCGATCATCGAGATCGACTCGGACCGCGCGCAGTACTGGCTCTCCGTGGGCGCGCAGCCCACCGAGCAGGTCGCCGTGCTCCTCAAGCTCACGGGCGACTGGGCCACCTTCAAGGGCGAGAAGGGCGTGAACACCGTCCAGGGTGCATCCGCTAAGTCCGACCCCGACGCGGCCATCAAGGCGCACGCCGATGCCGCGGAGAAGGCCAAGGCCGCCGCCGCCGCCGCGAAGGAGGCCGCCAAGGTCGCCGACGAGTCCTCCGAAGTCCCGTCCGACGAGGGTGACGAGGTCGACGTCGAGATCGCCGAGGGCAACCCCAGCGACGCCGACGACGCGGTTGAGGGCACGCTTCCCGAAGAGGACAAGTAGCGATGGTCCTCGACGCGCTCGAGTACCTGGTGCGCAGCATCGTCCGCAACCCGGACGACGTGACCGTGACGGAGCGCTCGGGGCGTCGTGGAACCACCATCAACGTGGTGGTTCACCCCGACGACCTCCCTCGTGTCATCGGCCGCCGTGGCCGCACCGCGACGGCGATCCGCACGGTCGTGGGCGCCATCTCGCGCGAGGACGTCCGCGTCAACATCGTGGACGTCGCCTGAGCGAAGGCTGAGAACGGCAGGAGGGCCCTCCCCCAGCGGGGAGGGCCCTCCTGCCGTCTACCGGGATGTCAGCCCCGGTAACCGCGGAAGAAGTCCGAGGCGTTGCGCGTCGACAGCAGACCCAGCACCACGAGCGCCAGCACCACCTGCGCGACGCCCTGGTAGGCGGCCTCACCACCCACCACGACGAGCGCGTAGGCGGCCGCCGCGATGCGCAGAATCATCACCATCATCACGAAGACGCGCGCGCCCTGCGAGCCGTTCGCGACGCCGTAGGCGACCGCGGCGGTGAGCGCGCCCACGATGAGCGTCATGATGCCGTACCACCGGACCTCGCCCTCCGCGAGCGAGGACTCCACCGAGTCGAGGTTGTACGACAGCCAGAGCATGACCCCACCCACGATGAGGTCGAGCGCGGCGGCGATCCAGGTGAGCGCGGCGACGAACGTGACGGAGCCCGGGCGGCGGGCCAGTGCTGTGGACATGTGGTCTCCCTGGTGTGGTGTCGGGTTCGGCGACCGGGCTCAGGCGGATCTGAAGAAGGCCGAAGCGCGCGGCGTGAACAGGATGGCGATGACGAGCGCCGCGGCGACCCCCTGGCCGATCGATTGCCATCGGACCAGGTCGCCGAACTCGACGTAGGCGTAGATGGCTCCCGCGATCCTCAGGATCATGAGGATCATGACGATCACGCGCGACAGCTGGGTGCCCGCGGCGAGGCCGAGCGCCATCGCCACCGTGAGCAGCCCGATCGCGAGGAGGCTGATGCCGTAGGCGCGCAGATCCGAGGCGCCGATGTCCACGGTGACGCGGTCCATGTTGAGGCTCAGCCACAGCAGCGCCGCACCGCCCACGAGGTCGACGAAGGCGACGATCCAGGTGAGGACTACCACGAAGGTGACCCCAGCCGGCCGTCTGACGGTGGTGCTCATGACGATCCTTCCCGCAGGTAGATGATGGCCCCACGCTAGCGCGCGGGCAGCCTCGAGGCGAGGAGCCCGTACCCTGGGACCATGAGATTGACCGTCGCCCGCATCGGCCGCGCCCATGGCCTGAAGGGCGAGGTGAGCATGGTGCTTCACACCGATGTGCCGGAGCAGCGCCTCGTGCCCGGCGCGGTTCTCGAGACGGAGCCCGCCGCGGCGGGGCCGCTCACCATCGAGCGCGTCCGCACGCAGTCGGGGCGGTGGTACGTGCAGTTCGCCCAGATCAGCGGCCGAGAGGCCGCCGAGGCCGCGCGCGGGGTCGAGTTGACCATCGAGGGCGCCGAGTCCGACGAGGACGATGCGTGGTTCGTCCACGAGCTCGTGGGCCTCGCGGCCGTGCGCCCGGGTGGCGAGGTGGTCGGGGAGGTGGTCGACCTGCTCTCGATGCCCGCGCAGGATCTCCTGGTGGTGAGGCAGCCGGGGGGCGCCCGGGCGATGATCCCGTTCGTCGAGGAGTTCGTGCCGGAGGTCGACGTCGAAGGTGGGCGCGTGGTGGTGACACCGCCATTCGGGCTCCTCGCCGGCGAGGAGCCCGAGACCACGGGCGAGACCGCCGGCGCGTCGGGCGGCTGAGCCATGCGGATCGACGTGATCACCATCTTCCCCGAGTTCTTCGGGGTGCTCGACGTCTCCCTGCTGGGCAAGGCTCGCGAGTCCGCCCTGGTCGAGACCCAGGTGCACGACCTGCGCGAGTCCGCCACGGTGAAGGCGGACGGCAGTCCCGACGTCCACCGCACGGTCGACGACGCGCCATTCGGCGGGGGTGCGGGCATGGTGATGAAGGCGGACGTCTGGGGGAAAGCGATCGACCGGGTGCTGATGCCGTTGGGCGTGCTGGTGATCCCGAGCCCCGCGGGCGTGCCGTTCACCCAGTCGCTGGCGGCGGAGCTCTCGCACGCGCCCCAGCTGGTGTTCGCGTGCGGCCGCTACGAGGGCATCGACGCCCGCGTGGCGGAGCACTACGCGGACCAGGGGTACCGGGTGCTCGAGGTGAGCCTCGGTGACTACGTGCTCAACGGGGGCGAGGTGGCGGCCTTCGCCATCATCGAGGCGGTCACGCGGCTGATCCCGGGGTTCATGGGCAACGCCCAGTCGATCGTGGAGGAGTCGCACGCGGACGGCCTGCTCGAGTACCCGAGCTACACCCGCCCGGCATCGTGGCGCGGAATCGACGTGCCCGAGGTGCTGCTCAGCGGGCACCACGCCCGCATCTCCGAATGGCGGCGGGCGCAGCAGCTCGCGCGCACCAGGGCGCTCCGGCCGGACCTGCTGCCGCCCGAGGACTGAACTCTCGCATCGTGCCCCCGGGATGTGGCAGACTAGTCCCTCGGTGCGCGCGGAGCCGAGTCCTGCCACAGGGGGAACGGCGCCCTCCGACGCTTCACCGTCATATCGAACGCCATCAGGCGGATACCGTGCGTGACCTGTGGCAGGTACGAGGAGAGAGACCCATGCAGAAGCTTGACAACGTCACCGCGGGCCAGCTCCGCGACGACATCCCGGCCTTCCGTGCCGGCGACACCGTGAAGGTGCACGTGAAGGTCGTCGAGGGCAGCCGCTCCCGCGTCCAGATCTTCCAGGGCGTGGTCATCGCCCGCCAGGGCCAGGGCATCGGCGAGACCTTCACGGTCCGCAAGATCTCCTTCGGCGTCGGCGTCGAGCGCCTCTTCCCGCTGCACGCGCCCACCATCGACCTGATCGAGGTGGTCTCGCGCGGCGACGTGCGCCGCGCGAAGCTGTACTACCTCCGCGGGCTGCGTGGCAAGGCCGCTCGCATCCGCGAGAAGCGCGAGAACTAGACATCGCGTCCAGCAGTGACGCGCCGGCAGACGGGAAGCCGTCTGCCGGCCGTCGTGCTTGGGGCTGGGCCAAGGAGTTCATCCTTGTGGTCGTCAGCGCGCTGCTGCTGTCGCTGGTGATCAAGACCTTCTTCTTCCAGTCGTTCTACATTCCCTCGCCATCGATGGAGCCCACGCTTCTCGAGGGTGATCGCATCCTGGTCACCAAGTGGCGCCCGGACCCGCTGCCGTTGCGGCGGGGTGACGTGGTGGTCTTCAAGGACCCCGCTCACTGGCTCGGCTATCCCGACGCCGACGAGAGCGGCGTGCACCGGGTGGCCAAGGACGTCCTCACCTGGACCGGGCTGCTCCCCGAGGACGCGGGCGAGCACTTGGTCAAGCGCGTGGTGGGGCTTCCGGGCGACGTGGTCGAGTGCACCGACCCCGACGGCAACGTGACCGTGAACGGCGCCGAGGTGCTCGAGCCGTACACCGCGCCGGGTTCGCGTCCGTGCGGCATCGAGTTCCGGGTCGACGTGCCCGAGGGCTACCTCTGGGTCATGGGCGACAACCGCGACGACAGCGCGGACTCGCGAGCCCACATGGGCGATCCGGGAGGCGGCACCGTGCCCGTCGCCAACGTGGTGGGCACCACGTTCGCCGTGGTGTGGCCGTTCGACCGGTTCGGCGGCGTCGGCAATCCCTTCGGCGACCAGACGGCGTCCGAGCAGGGCTGACGTGGCCGTCTCCCTCGCGCACGAGCGTGCGCTCTGGGACGCGGGAGCCGCCACCGTCGCGGGCATCGACGAGGTGGGCCGCGGCGCCCTCGCCGGGCCCGTCTCGGTGGGCGTCGTGGTGGTCGCGCCGTGCGACACGTGGCCGGACGGGCTCACCGACTCGAAGCTGCTGACCGCCGCGCGCCGCGAGGCGCTCATCGCGCCCCTCCAAGGGTTCGGCGTGGCACGCGCCGTGGGCCACGCGTCCCCGCGTGAGATCGACGCCGCGGGCATCGTCGCCGCGCTGCGACTGGCGGCCCGACGCGCGCTCGCCGCGATCCCGCTCGCCGTCGAGGCCGTCCTGCTGGACGGCACTCACGACTGGCTCACCCCGCCGCCCCCGGACCTGTTCGGGGACGATGCGGGTCAGTGGGACGCTCCGCCCGTGACCATGGTCGTCAAGGGCGATCAGGCGTGCGCGTCGATCGCCGCCGGGTCGGTGATCGCGAAGGTCGAGCGTGACTCGCTGATGGCGGCTGCGCATCGGGACCATCCCGACTACGGGTGGGACGGGAACAAGGGGTACGGCGCCGCGGCGCATCTCGAGGCGCTGAGGCGGTTAGGCCCCTCCCCTCTGCATCGCGTCTCGTGGCGCCTGCCCGAGCGGGTGTCCGGCGGCTGAGCGACCAGCGCGTCATTCGCGTTCGGCGCCCGTTTGCGTCCATGATTGTGGGGTGAGCCACGAAGACCTCGAGAACTACGAGACCGAAGCCGAGCTTGCGCTGTACCGGGAGTACCGAGACGTCGTCGGACTGTTCCAGTACGTCGTCGAGACGGAGCGCCGCTTCTACCTCTGCAACAAGGTGGATCTCCAGGTGAAGGCCTCCGGCGGGGACATCTACTTCGAGGTCACGATGGCCGACGCCTGGGTGTGGGACGTCTACCGCAGCGCGAGGCTGGTCAAGAACGTGCGCGTGGTGACGTTCAAGGACGTCAACATCGAAGAGCTCGCCCGGGACGACGACCTTCCGGACCTCCGCCAGCTCCGCGGCCGCTAGCTGTCGGCGCGCGCCGCGCGCCCCGAGCACGCCTCGCCGGGCGCTCACACGCCCTTCCCCTTCGTCGGCCCTGTGCGTGGCCGCCGTGCCGCCCTGATGCCCCCGGGTCGCCCCGCGGGGCGGCCCGTCCACATGCTGCGTCCGGTTGCACCCGCGGCGCTCCGCCGTCGCCCAGGGTGAAACTCGGAGGTGGGGGATGGCGGTCAAGGACGTGGTGGGACGGTACGGCGAGGACCTCGCGGTGCGGGCGCTCGAGGGGCAGGGCTGGGAGGTGGTCGCGCGCAACTGGAGGTGCGCCTTCGGCGAACTCGACATCGTCGCGTGGGATGGGTCCGACACGGTGTTCGTGGAGGTGAAGACGCGGAGGTCGGACGCATTCGGTGGCGCGCTCGCGGCCGTGACGCCGTCCAAGCTTCGCCGATTGCGCCGGCTCGCGGGCGAGTGGCTCGCGGCTCAGGACGGCCACTGGCCAGGCGTCAGAATCGACGTGGTCGCGGTGACGCTGCCCCGCTCGGGGCCGGCTGTGATCGAGCACCTGCGCGGCGTCGAATGATCGGCCGCTGCAGATCCGTGGTGCTCGCGGGGCTCGCCGGGCACGTCATCGAGGTCGAAGCCCACGTCGCACGCGGGCTGCCCGCCTTCACCATCGTCGGGCTGCCCGATGCGTCCCTGACCGAGGCGAAGGATCGCGTCCGCGCGGCCGTCGCCTCCTCCGGAGTCGAGTGGCCGCGCCAGCGCATCACCGTGAACCTATCGCCGGCGTCGCTGCCCAAGTCCGGCTCGGGGACGGATCTTGCCATCGCCGTCGCCGTGATGGCCGCCGCGGGCGCGGTGGATGCCGGGCTCGCGCGGGAGCTCGTGCTGCTGGGCGAGCTCGGGCTCGACGGGCGCGTCCATCCTGTGCGGGGCGTGCTGCCCGCCGTCGCGGCGGCCGTCGCCCGCGGGTGGGTGCGGGTGGTGGTGCCCGCGGGCAACGCGGACGAGGCCGAGCTGGTGGGGGCGGCACAGGTGAGCGCCGCCGCGACTCTGGCCTCCGTGCTGCGCGCGCTGGGGGCCGACGCCAGCGCCGAGTCCGAGGAGGTGGTGCGTCCGCATGCGGTGGCCCCGGCGCCGGTCGCGGCCCCCGACCTCGCGGATGTCCGCGGTCAGGGCGAGGCGCGCATGGCTCTCGAGGTGGCCGCGGCGGGCGGTCACCACGTGCTGATGGTGGGTCCGCCCGGCGCCGGCAAGACGATGCTCGCGGAGAGGCTGCCGGGAGTCCTGCCCGTGCTGGCGGAGGCCGAGGCGATCGAGGTCACGGGCATTCACTCACTGGCAGGCACGTTCGACGCGGCCCGCGGGCTGCTTCGCCGCCCGCCGATCGAGGCCCCGCATCACACCGCGTCGGCTGCCTCGATCGTGGGCGGGGGCTCGGGCCTCGCCCGGCCCGGTGCCGTCTCGCTCGCCCACGCCGGAGTGCTCTTCCTCGACGAGGCGCCCGAGTTTCCGTCGCGGGTGCTGCAGACGCTTCGGCAGCCGCTCGAGCGCGGCGAGATCGTGCTTCACCGCTCGCACGGCGTGACGCGATATCCTGCGCGGTTCCAACTGGTGCTGGCGGCGAACCCCTGCCCTTGCGGCCGGTTCACGGGCACCGGCGAGCAGTGCACGTGCTCGTCAACGGCGCGGCGGAGGTACGTGAGCCGGTTGTCCGGCCCGCTGCTCGATCGGATCGACATCCAAGTGGCCGTGGGTGCTGTCGTGCGCGGCGCCGATGAGCCCGGTGAAGCCACTGCCGCGGTCGCGGTCCGCGTGGCGAACGCGCGGGCCGCGGCCGCGGAGCGCCTCGCCGCTCACGGGTGGACGCTCTCCGTGCAGGCGACGGGTCCGTGGTTGCGACGCCACACCTCGCGTGCGGCGTGCGCGGATCTGTGGCGGGCGGTGGATCGCGGCACGCTCACCGCGCGAGGGTTCGATCGCGCGCTGCGGGTCGCGTGGACCCTGGCCGACCTGCAGGGGAGGGGCTCGCCCGGTGCCGGGGAGGTTGCGCAGGCGCTGGCGTTGAGGCAAGGGGCGCGCGCATGAGCGTCGCGGCCGCCGTCACGTGGAGCGCGATCGCCGAGCCGGATGACCCGATCGCGTGCTGGCTCGTCGACCGGCTGGGTCCCGCGCCCGCCCTGGAGTGGCTCCGGCGTGCAGCGACGGACCCCGTCGGGGCGACGGTTGAGCTCGCCGCGCCGGTCAAGCAGGCGGACGCGGCGGTCCGTGCGGTGGGCCGGTGGACGCCGCGCCTCGAGGCGGCGGTACCCGAGCGGTTGGTCGAACGCGCCGAGCGGCTCGGCGCACGCGTCGTGGTCGCGGGCGACGAGGAGTGGCCGCAGCCGATGAACGACCTCGGCCCTCGGGCGCCGTACGCCCTGTGGATCAGGGGGCATGCTGACCTGGGCCGCGCATGGACACGGTCCGTGGCGATCGTGGGCGCCCGCGCCGCGACCGCCTACGGCGAGCATGTTGCCTCCGGCGCCGCGGCATCGGCCAGCGACCGCGGCATCACGGTGGTCAGCGGTGGCGCGTACGGCATCGACGCCGCCGCGCACCGTGGCGCGCTCGCCGCGGACGGCGTGTCGATCGCCGTGCTGGCGGGCGGCGTCGATCGGCTGTACCCGACCGGGAACGCGCTGCTGCTGGAGCGCCTGATGGACCACGGCGCCGTCGTCAGTGAGCAGCCGCCCGGCTTCGCTCCTCATCGCAGTCGCTTCCTCAGTCGCAACCGGCTGATCGCCACGGCGGGCGCGACCGTCGTGGTCGAGGCCGCGCCACGCTCGGGTGCGCTGTCCACGGCCCGTCACGCGGCAGAACTCGCGCGCCCGGTCGGCGCGGTTCCCGGGGCCATCACCTCGCCCTCGTCCGCGGGCTGCCATCGCCTCATCCGTGACGGGATGGCGATCCTGCTCGGGGAGCCGGCCGACGTTCTCGAGTTGGTGCTCCCGCTGGGCGAGGCCGTTCCCTCGGGCGAGCGATCCGAGGGCTCTGGACCGGACTTCGCGACATCGACGGAGCGCCAGGCCTACGGTGCGATACCCCGCCGTGGAGCGGGGGTCGACGCGGTGGGCACGGCCGCCGGGCTCACCGTCAGAGAGACGCTAGCGGCCCTGGGGGCGCTCGAGTCGCGAGGGCTGGTCACGCGCCTCGGCGGCTCATGGCACCGAGTGACGGTACCCGCACCGCGCAAGAATCCGCCTGATAATCCGGACATTCCATCACAAACCATAGGTGAAACTTGAGGGTGATGTGACAAATGTGACTCAAGGGGTTGATTTGACACATGTGACGATGCAAGGGTGTCGCCATGACCACCACGGCCGTCACCGCGAGCGAGCTGCTCGGCGCGTTCGACGGCTACCTGCGCCACCAGCGGGGGCTGTCGGGCAACACGGTTCGGGCGTACCTCGGTGACCTGACCCACCTCGCCCATCACCTGGGCGCCGCCGAGCCGTCCCGTGTCGACGCGGCCCTCGGGTGTGCGGGTCTTTCGGACCTGCGTGCCTGGCTCGCCGTGATGGACCGCGAGGGCCTCAGCCGCACCACACTCGCGCGTCGAGGAGCGGCCGCCCGCGCGTTCTTCGCCTGGGCAGCCGACACCGAGCGCATCGTCCCCAATCCCGCGATCCGGCTGGCCTCCGCGCGCCCCGCGTCCGTGCTGCCCACCGTGCTATCGGCGGTGGAGGTGGTCACCCTGCTCGACGTGGCCCGTACCCGCAGCGATGACGGCGACCCGATCCACCTGCGCGACTGGGCGGCCCTCGAGCTGCTGTATGCCACGGGGATGCGCGTGGGCGAGCTTGCCGGCGTCGACCGCCGTGACTGCGACCTCGCCGAGCGCCTGGTCCGCGTGGTCGGCAAGGGCGACAAGGAGCGAGTGGTTCCCTTCGGAGTGCCCGCGGCGAGCGCGGTTCAGGCCTGGCTCGACCGCGGCCGCGGGCGCCTGGCAGTGCCGGAGACGGACGACGCCCTGTTGCTCGGCCGTCGCGGTCAGCGCGTCAATCAGCGTCAGCTTCGGGAGTCCGTCCACAACCTGTGCCGGCTGGCAGGGGTCGACGAAGTCGCGCCGCATGCGCTGCGCCACACCGCCGCGACGCACCTGCTGACCGGCGGCTCCGACCTCCGCAGCGTTCAGGAGGTCCTGGGCCACGCGAGTCTTTCGACCACGCAGCGCTACACGCACGTATCCGCCGAGCGGCTCCGCGCCGCCTACCAACTCGCACACCCGCGCGCCTAGAGGGAGTCGCCTTCATGTCCGAGCTCACTGCCCTGCTGTCCGAAATCGAGCCCGACGTGCCCGCTCGGGTGCGTCACGTCGACACCGCGCTGTGGTGGGCGGAGCTCGAGGGTGACGGCCCTGGTCGTCGTGACGCGAGGGAGGCGTTGATCACCCACTACGCGCCCCTGGTGTCTCAGGTCGCGACCCGAGTCATCGCGAAGCTGCCCGAGACCGTCGAACTCGCGGACCTCGTGTCCTATGGGATGTTCGGTCTCATCGACGCGGTCGAGAAGTTCGACCTCAACCGAGGCTTCAAGTTCGAGACGTACGCCTCGACGCGCATCCGCGGAGCCATCATCGATGAGCTCCGCGCGGCCGACTGGGTCCCGCGGTCGGTGCGCTCCAAGGCGCGGACCCTCGAGCAGGCGACCCGTTCCCTCGAGCAGGAGCTCATGCGCCCGGTGAGCGACGACGACGTCGCGCAGCACCTGGGTTGGGCGACGGCCGAGGTGCGCACGGTGCGCGCCCAGGTTGCGCTGTCCCACGTCGCGGCCCTCGACGGGCTGCCCAGCGAGCCCGAGACCCGGCCGATCCCCACGCTCGGATCGCCGGTGGCCGCCGGAGCCTCGTCGCGGCTCGAGGCCCGCGAGGCCTCCGCACTGCTGGCCGAGGCGGTGGAGGGCGTGCGTGACCGCGAGCAGCAGGTGCTTCGCCTCTACTACTACGAGAGCCTCACGCTGTCGCAGATCGGGGAGATCCTCGGGGTGACCGAGTCCCGCGTGTCACAGATCCACTCCGCGGCGGTGAAGAAGCTTCGCGAGACTCTGGTCCGCACGGGCGCGTTCTCCTGACAGCGCGGGCGGAACGGATCGGCATCAGCCGCACGGGCCCGAATCCCATCAACAGATCGAGCGGATCGACGTAGGCGCCGTCGACGCGCACGCCCCAATGGACGCACGTCGCGGGTGCGCAGTGACCGGCGGTCTGCGCGACCACCGCCACGGGCTCGCCGCGGCCGACCGGAGTGCCGGCGGCCGCCGCGTTCTCGACCGGCTCGAGCGAGGAGATGAGACCGCCACCGTGGTCGATGGTGATCACGCCCCGACCGACCACAGGTCCCGCGAACGCGACGATGCCGTCGGCCGGCGCCACCACCGCCTGGTACGGAGCGGCCGCCAGGTCGATTCCTCGGTGTCCCGCCGCCCACCGCTGTGGCGGGGGCACGAACAAGGCCACCGCGCGCATCGGCTCGACGGGCGAGACCAGGCGCTGACCCGCCGTGCCCGGCGCGGCGGCGGCATTCGGGGACGCCGCTGCCCAGAGCGCGAGCGTTGTCGCCAGCGCGAGAGCGACGAGCGGGCGGAGGCGAGGAACCATGCGTCGACCATGCGCGAGTCGGGGCTCGTCGACGCGGTCGGAGCGGGCACCGGTGGAGGCGGAACGTGGTCGCCCGGCCAGGGGACATCACGCTGTTCGCCGCGAGCCCGCTGCTCGGGTATCATTGAGCCTGCATCCGGCATGCCCGGATGACATCGCGCACCATTCGCTCCCCGTGAGGGGAGCGCCGGGAGAGCAAGGTCCGAGAAATCGGTGCCCGACCGCGTTGGTGCCAGGGATGCGAGCCGCCCGGCCCGCATCGTCAACCGAACCGGGGTGCCACGCGCCCCAAGAAACGGCACGCGCAGATGCGCGTGCGGAACAGGATGAGCCATGGCCGTCGTGACCATGCGCCAGCTGCTCGACTCCGGTGTCCACTTCGGGCACCAGACCAGCCGCTGGAACCCCAAGATGAAGCGCTTCATCTTCACCGAGCGCAATGGCATCTACATCATCGACCTGCAGCAGTCGCTGTCGAAGATCGACAACGCCTACGCCTTCGTGCGCGACACCGTCGCCCACGGCGGCACCGTGCTCTTCGTGGGCACCAAGCGTCAGGCGCAGGAACAGATCGCGGAGCAGGCCAAGCGCGTGGGCATGCCCTTCGTGAACGAGCGTTGGCTGGGCGGCATGCTCACCAACTTCCAGACCGTCAGCAAGCGCGTCGCGCGCCTCAAGGAGCTCGAAGAGATCGACTTCGACGACGTCGCCGGCTCGGGCCGCACCAAGAAGGAGCTTCTCGGGATGCGTCGCGAGAAGGA
>NZ_JAHEBP010000001.1 GCF_024642165.1 Demequina sp. | reverse complement strand
TCGACGGCGTCGGTGTCGTGGTCGACAAGATGTCGGTCCCGTACCTCGACGGCGCGACCATCGACTTCTCAGACACCATCGAGAAGCAGGGTTTCACGATCGACAACCCCAACGCGTCGAGTTCCTGCGCTTGTGGAGACTCCTTCAGCTGAGCCTCACGGCTCTAGCGGAGACGGACGGTGAGGGCTACGGCCCCGCCGTCCGTCTTCTTTTCCCCCACGAACTCGTGCCCCGTCATGCGGGCCCACGCCGGCACGTCGGTGCGCGCAGCGAGGTCCGTGCAGACCACGGAGATCTCCGTCCCCGGCGCCAGGTCGCGAGCGGCCCGGGCGAGCTCGATGATGGGCAGCGGGCACAGCAGCCCCGTGGCGTCGACGGTGATGTGGGCCGAGCCCGGTTCGACCGCGTCGTCCCGCCCGCCCACGTCAGCCGATCTCCGGGGCGCGGGCCTCGCGTCGCAACTGCTCGATCTCGCGCGGCAGCAGCGCGAGCAGCCGATCGACGTCCGCCTCGGTGACCCCCGGATGGAGCCCGAGCCGGACGTTGCCGTGGGTCAGCGCGCCGATGCTCGCGAGGACGCGGCTGGGCTCGAGCGAGCTCGTGGTGCATGCGGAGCCGGAGCCCACGGCGATCCCCGCCCGGTCGAGGCTGGTGAGCAGAGCCTCGCCGTCCACGTAGAGGCACGAGAACGTCACGATGTGCGGCAGGCGAGAGTCCGGGTCGCCCACGACCTCGACGCCCGGCCAGCTCGCCGCGGCGGCCCTGATGGTGTCCACCAGGCGCGCGAGCCGCACCGAGGTCGCCTCGAGCTGCTCGCGCCGCTCCTGCAGCGCGACGGCTGCGGCCAGCACGGCAGGCACGTTCACGCCCCCCGGCGCCCAATCGTCACCCTCGGGCCACACGGGCAGCCACCGGGTGCGGGGGCGGAGCGCAACCACGCCGAGTCCGGCCGGGCCGCCCCAATCCGCGGGATTCGCGACCAAGGCGTCCCAGTACTCCGGCGGCTCCACGTGCCCGATGGACGCGGTGGCGTCGACCAGGAGCGGCACACGCGCGGCGGCGGCCCTTTCCGCGACGGCGTCGAGCCGCTGGAGGGTGCCGATCTCATGGTTGCCGTGCTGGACGGCGGCAAGCGCGACGTCGGGCACCTCGAGCTCGCCCGCGAACGCGTCCAGGTCGAGATGACCATGATGGTCGACGCCTACAAGCGTCAGCGCGCCGCCGCAGACGTAGTCCGCTGCGTGCAGCGTGGCGTCCCGCTCGACCGACGACGCGACGATGCGGTCGCGGCCCCGGCGCGCGGCGTAGACGCCCGCGATGACCCGCTCGAGGCCCAGATGGGGCGAAGGGGTGAGGTGGGTGTGCTCGGCCTGGGCGCCGATCTCCTCGGCGATCGCCTCGCGTGCGCTGTCCAGCAGCTGCCGCGCTCGGCGGGATTCCGTGTGGAGGCGGGTCGGATCGGCCCAACCGTCGGCCAGGCCGGACTGGAACGCGTCGAGCGTCCTGTTCGTCATAGGTGAGGATCCACTGGCGTCGAGGAACATGCGCGCGACCTGCATGGCATCACGGTACTCCGCGCTACACTGCCCGTGTGTCCTCGATTCACCGACTCCGCGCGCCTGGAAAAGCCCTGGCAGGCATCGCTGTCCTAGGACTGACGTCCTTGCTGGCAGGATGTGCCAACGGCATCGAGAACGGTGCCCTGCCCAGTTCGCCCGAGATCACGAATCAGACCGGTCGGATCATCACGCTCTGGAACGGATCCTGGATCGCGGCGCTCACCGTCGGCGTGCTCACGTGGGGCCTCATCCTGTGGTGCGTGGCGGTGTATCGCAAGCGCAAGGGAGACAACAAGCTCCCCATCCAGACCAGGGCGAACGTGCCGCTCGAGCTGATGTACACCATCGTCCCGCTGCTCATGGTGGGCGTGCTGTTCAAGTTCACGGTGGAGGACGTCTCCGCCATCAAGGACACCTCCGAACCGGCCGACGTCCACATCAACGTGGTGGGCAAGCAGTGGAGCTGGGACTTCAATTACGTGGACGATGACGTCTACGACCCGGGCGTCCAGGCGGCTCTCACGGGTGAGGTGGGCGTCGAGGAGACGCTGCCCACGCTGTACCTCCCGGTCGACGAGCGAGTCGAATTCACGCTCGACTCGCGCGACGTCATCCACTCCTTCTGGATCCCCGCGTTCCTGTTCAAGCTCGACGTCATCCCCGGCAAGACCAACGTGTTCCAGGTGGTCCCCACCGAGGAGGGGACCTATCAGGGCAAGTGCGCCGAGCTCTGCGGCGAGTACCACGCGTCGATGCTCTTCAACGTCAAGGTGGTCGACCGGGCGGAGTACGACGCGCACATGGCCGATCTCGCCGCGGAGGGCTACACCGGCCAGATCAGCGCCGACGAGTACAGCCGCGATCAGGTAGTCCAGTTGACCGAGGACCACGAGGAGGTCGAGTCCTGATGGCCACCGTGCCCTACGAGGTTTCCGGCGACGACCGGCGCACCGTCACGTTGCCCGCCGCGCCCACGCGCTCGGGCTCCATGGTGGTGAAGTGGATCACCTCCACCGATCACAAGACCATCGGGTACATGTACCTGATCACGTCGTTCTTCTTCTTCATCGTGGGAGGCCTGCTCGCGCTGCTGATCCGCGCCGAGCTGTTCGAGCCCGGCATGCAGGTCGTGCAGTCCGCCGAGCAGTACAACCAGTTGTTCACGATGCATGGCACGATCATGCTGCTGCTGTTCGCCACGCCGCTCTTCGCAGGCTTCGCGAACTTCATCATGCCGCTGCAGATCGGCGCACCCGACGTGGCGTTCCCGCGCCTCAACATGCTCGCCTACTGGATGTACCTGTTCGGCGGCGTCATCGCCATGGCGGGCTTCTTCACACCGCAGGGAGCCGCATCGTTCGGATGGTTCGCCTACGCGCCGCTGTCGAACTCGATCTACTCGCCGGGAGTGGGCGGCAACCTGTGGGTCTTCGGTCTCGCCCTGGGTGGCTTCGGCACGATCCTGGGCTCGGTGAACTTCATCACCACCATCGTGACGATGCGCGCCCCCGGAATGACGATGTTCCGCATGCCCATCTTCGTGTGGAACACCCTCGTCACGTCCATGCTGGTGCTGCTCGCCTTCCCGCCGCTGGCCGCGGCGCTGTTCGCGCTCGGCTCGGATCGCGTGCTGCACTCCCAGGTGTTCAACCCGGACAACGGCGGGGCCATCCTGTGGCAGCACCTGTTCTGGTTCTTCGGGCATCCCGAGGTCTACATCATCGCTCTGCCCTTCTTCGGCATCGTGTCCGAGATCTTCCCCGTATTCTCGCGAAAGCCGCTGTTCGGGTATCACGGCCTCGTCTATGCGACCATCGCGATCGCGGCGCTGTCCGTCACCGTGTGGGCTCACCACATGTACGTGACCGGCGCGGTGCTGCTGCCGTTCTTCGCCTTCATGACGATGCTGATCGCGGTGCCCACCGGGGTGAAATTCTTCAACTGGATCGGCACCATGTGGAGAGGGAAGATCAGTTTCGAAACGCCCATGCTGTGGGCGGTGGGCTTCCTGGTCACCTTCCTCTTCGGCGGCCTGACCGGCATCATCCTCAGCTCGCCGGTGCTGGACTTCCCGTTGTCAGACTCGTACTTCGTGGTCGCTCACTTCCACTACGTGGTGTTCGGCACCGTCGTGTTCGCGATGTTCGCCGGCTTCTACTTCTGGTGGCCCAAGATGACCGGCAAGATGCTCAACGAGCGTCTTGGCAAGCTCCACTTCTGGCTGCTGTTCATCGGCTTCCACACCACCTTCCTGGTGCAGCACTGGCTGGGGGCGCACGGCATGGCCAGGCGCTACGTCGACTATCTGCCCGAGGACGGCTTCACCTGGATGAACCAGTTGTCGACCATCGGCGCGGTGCTGCTGGCGCTGTCGACGCTGCCGTTCCTGTGGAACGTCTACATCACCTCGAAGCGTGCGCCTCGGGTGACGGTCAACGACCCGTGGGGCTTCGGCAACTCCCTGGAGTGGGCGACGTCCTGCCCGCCGCCGCGCCACAACTTCACCTCCATCCCGCGCATCCGCTCCGAGCGGCCCGCGTTCGACCTGCACCACCCCGGTGCGGCCGCACGCGACCACTATCAGGCGGAGCGCGACGGAACCGACCACGCGCCGGTCGCGTAGGGAGGAGCAGGCATGCGCATCGAGGCGAGAGTCTTCAACGTTCCCGCGGCGTTCTTCTTCCTCGCGGGCACCGCGTACGGAATCTTCACGCACTGGGCGGAATGGGTGGGCACCACGGCCATCTTCCTCACCGGCGGCATGTTCGTCATGATCGGCATCTACTTCCGGATGCTGACCAAGCGTCACGGGGTGCGCCCTGAGGACGCATCGGACGGCCAGGTCGAGGAGCACGCAGGAGACCAGGGCGTCTACGCCCCCTGGAGTTGGTGGCCGCTGGTGCTGGGCGTCTCCGCCGCGTTGGCGTTCGCGGCCCTTGCCGTCGGCTGGTGGATCATGGTCCCCGCGGTGGTGATCGGGGTCATCGGGCTCGTGGGCTGGGTGTTCGAGTTCTCCCGCGGCCAGCACGCGCACTGAATTCTTTCCCTGCGGTTGCCGCCGGTTACTGCGCGCCGTCGCGGTTGCGACGCAGAGGGTTTGCCACGCCCACAAGCCGCGCGATGACCACGGCCACGAACAGCGGACCGATCACGGCCTCGAGCGACCACATGGAGCGCGCCCAAGGGCTCACGGGGACCACATCGCCGAAGCCGAGCGTCGCCAGCGTCACGTAGCTGCCGTAGACGAGCGTCTGCCACACCGGCGAGCCGTCGCCGGCGGTCTGGTCGATGAAGCTGCCGGGGGATGTCAGCTCCATGATGCCTGCGAGCGCCCCGAAGACGCCGCCCAGCAGCAGGTAGGCCGACATGGCGACCAGAAGCAGGTCGACGATGGCGAGGCGCGCCGGGGGATTGACGAGCACCCTCAGCAGCGAGAAGAGAAGCGCGGCCTGCAGCACGCCGACGCCGACCAGCATCCCCCGGGTTGCCGAGATGTCGTCGGGCTGCGTCGCGAACCAGATGACGCCCGCGACGAGTCCTCCTGCCGCCACCAGGAGGGGCCAACTGCGGCGCGGATCCTCGACGGCGGTGCGTACCACGTAGGCGACCGCTCCGGCGTAGACCATGAGGTAGGCAGCCGTCCACCCTTGACCGAGCAACGAGATCGGGTATCCGAACTGCAGCACCACCAGCGTGACCAGCAGGAGCCACAGGGAGGAGCGGGGCTCGACGGCGTCGTCGGGTGTGTCCGCCCGGCGCGACTTCGGCTTCGACGGCGACATGCGTCCAACCTAGCGCCCGGTCCCGCGGGTCCACGGGTTCGGCGCGCGGCCTCCTGACGCGCACTGACGCGCACACAAGCCAAAGGCGGCCACCCGGGGCATGGGTGACCGCCTTTGAGGCGCTGAGAGCGCGTGCTACGGGACGATGAGGCCCTGCGTGGCCGTCGCGGTGGCGAAGCGGTGCTGCACGTTCGCCCAGTCCACGACGTTCCACCACGCCTTGACGTAGTCGGCCTTGACGTTGCGGTACTGAAGGTAGAACGCGTGCTCCCACATGTCGAGCATGAGAAGCGGGATGATCCCCACCGGGACGTTGCCCTGCTGGTCGTAGAGCTGGACGATGATCAGCTTCTTGCCGATGGTGTCCCACGCGAGGATGGACCAGCCGGAGCCCATGATCGTCATGGCGTTGTGGGTGAAGTGCGCCTGGAAGCCGTCGAAGGAGCCGAAGTGCTCGTCGATCGCGGCGGCCAGCTCGGCCGTGGGCTTGTCGCCGCCGTCCGGAGACATGTTGGTCCAGAACACCGAGTGGTTGGTGTGGCCGCCCAGGTTGAAGGCGAGCGCCTTCTCGAGGCCGCCGATCGCGCCGAAGTCGCCTGAGTCACGCGCCCCGGCCATCTTCTCGAGGGCGAGGTTGGCGCCCGCGACGTAGGCCGCGTGGTGCTTGCTGTGGTGGAGCTCCATGATCTCGCCGGCGATGTGCGGGTCGAGTGCTCCGTAGTCGTAACTGAGGTCCGGCAGCGTGTAGTCGGCCATATCTCCTCCATGGTCGCGCCGCGCCTCGCAGAGGGGTCGCGGCTGGTTTTCCGGGAACGCTCCGAGCCTAGCGATCACGGCGGCTCGGAGCGAGCGTGGACATCCAGGTCAACCCCCGGCGGCGGACGCGAATTCCCCGGGCACCAGAGGCCGGCTCGCGGGCGGCGCATCGTCCGGCGCCGCATGCCCGAAAGGGGCGCCCGGGGTGGTCCCGGACGCCCCTTTGGGCATGCATGACGGTCAGTGGTGAGCGTGCTTCGCTTCCTCGAGCTCCTGCGGGGTGACCGGGGAGATGCGGTGCTCGAAGTAGAAGCGCGAGAGGCCCTGCTTGAAGCGGTCCCACTTGTAGCCCTTGCGCCGCACGCCGCGATCGTTGTATTCGGGCGCGATCTCGAGCGGGGCGATGTCGTCGTACGAAACCAGGATCCAGCGCTCGTGCTCGTCCAGGGGCTCGTGCACCTCGACGTATTCGCCGTGCGCGTGACGGACGATGCGCCCGGTCTCCTTGCCGTGCAGGACCAGCTCGCGATCCTTGCGCTGGAGGCCCAGGCAGATGCGCCGCGTGATGAGATACGCCAGCACCGGCAGCACGAACACCGCCACCCGCAGGAACAGCGTGAGGTCGTTGAGCGACACGTGAAACAGGATCGCGATGATGTCGTTGCACGCCTCGAGCACGAGCACCACGTAGAACGTGATGATCGCGACGCCGAGGCTCGTGCGCACCGGCACGTTGCGCGGCCTGTCGAGCACGTGCTTCTCGCCGCGATCCCCGGTGGCCCACGCCTCGATCCAGGGGTAGAGGGCGAGGAAGCCGAAGAACAGTCCGGGCATGATGACGGCCGGCACCAGGACGTTCATCGGGATCGTGTAGCCCCAGAGCTCCCATTCCGTGGGGATTACGTCGAAGAGCCATCCGGGCATCAGGCGCAGCCCGCCGTCGATGAAGAGCATGTACCAGTCGGGCTGAGTGCCGGCGGACACGGGCGACGGATCGTACGGCCCGTAGTTCCACACGGGGTTGATGGTGAAGACGGCCGATACCAGGGCGATGACGCCGAAGACCACGAAGAAGAACCCGCCGGCCTTGGCCGTGTAGACGGGGAAGAGCGGCAGTCCCACGACGTTCTTGTGGGTGCGCCCGCCGCCCGGGTACTGCGTGTGCTTGTGCAGGAACACCAGGAACAGGTGCAGCGCGATGAGGCCCAGGATCAGACCGGGGACCAGCAGGATATGCATGGTGAAGAGCCGCGGGATCAAGGCCTCTCCCGGGAACTCGCCACCGAACATCCAGTACGACACGTACTCGCCCAGAATCGGGATCGAGCGGGTCACGCCCTCGATGATCCGAAGGCCGTTGCCGGACAGGACGTCGTCGGGGAGCGAGTAGCCCGAGAACCCGGCGGCGAGCGACAGGATCATCAGCGTGAACCCCACCAGCCAGTTGAGTTCACGTGGCTTGCGGAACGCTCCGGTGAAGAAGATGCGTGCCATGTGCGTCAGGATCGCCGCGGTGAACAGCAGAGCGGCCCAGTGGTGGATCTGCCGCATGAGCAGGCCGCCGGGGACCTCGAACGACATGTGCAGTGTCGAAGCGAACGCCTCGGACATCTCGACGCCTTGCATCGTCGCGAGCGGGCCGTCGTACGTGACGATCGTCATCGATGGCACGAAGAACGCCGTGAGGAACACGCCCGACAGCAGCAGGACGATGAACGAGTACAGGGCGACCTCGCCCAGCATGAACGACCAGTGGTCGGGGAACAGCTTGCGAGCGAAGAACTTGACGAACCCACCGATGGACGTGCGCTCGTCCACCCAGTTCGCGGTTCCCCCTGCGACGGCGTTGACCCGTGCGCCCATCAGTGGCTCCCCCCCTCGGTGTCGCCCGACAGTCCGTCAGAGGTGTTCTTGAGACGGGTCCAGTACGACGATCCGATGGGCTCGTGGAAGTCGCTCTTCGCCACGATGTAGCCCTCGTCGTCGATGGCGATCGGAAGCTGCGGCAGGGGCCGCTTCGCAGGGCCGAACACCACCTTGGCGCCGTCTGCGACGTCGAACGTGGACTGGTGGCACGGGCACAGCAGGTGGTGGGTCTGCTGCTCGTACAGCGCCACCGGGCAGCCCACGTGCGTGCAGATCTTGGAGTAAGCGACGATGCCGTCGAAGGACCAGTCCTCGCGGCCCGGTTGGATCTTGAGGTCGCGGGGGTCCAGTCGGATCAGCAGGACCACCGCCTTGGCCTTCGCCTCGATCTTGCCGTGCTCCAAGTCGTTGAGTCCGTCGGGGATCACGTGGAACGCGGACCCGATGGTGACGTCCGCCGCCTTGATGGGAGTGCCGTCGGGGTCCCGTGTGAGGCGCATGCCCTGTCGCCACATCGTGTGGGCGAACTCGCGGGTGTTCCACTGCCCGCCCATGTTCCCGATCTGGGGGACCAGGAGCGCGAGGGGCGCGGCGAGGACGGCGGTGATGAGCGACCCCTTGAGCAGGCCGCGACGGCTGGTGCCCGAACCGTCGCTACCGAGACCGGAGTCCTCGACGCCGTCCTGCAGGTTCTGGATGGCGCCCGCGCGGGCCTCGTCCGAGGAGCGAAGTGCGTGACGCTCCTCCACCATCTCGTGATCGCGCATCAGCGTCTTGGCCCAGTGGATGGCACCCAGGCCGATGCCCATCATCGCCAGGAAGATGCCGAGGCCGATCATCATGTTCGCGAACCTGATCGACGCGATCTCGCCGGTCATGTCGATCATGAAGTACGCGCCGAGGGCGAGGATGGTGCCGAGGATCGACAGGCCGAACAGAGCCGCTACCTGGCGCTCCGCCTTGTTGGCGGCCTTGGGGTCGACGTCCGCGCGGCGCGGACGGTGGTAGGGGAGGCCCGGGTCCTCGAAGGAGTCGGGCACGTCCCCGTGCGTCGACTCGTGATCGACGGGCTTGTCGGCGGTGCTCATGAAGAACGGGCTCCGATCCACACGGTGCTGGCGACGACTAGTCCCAGAACGAGAAACCAACCCCAAAGGCCCTCTGCCACCGGGCCGATGGTGCCCAGGCGAAGACCGCCGGGCGAGCCCTCATCTTGCGCCTTGAGGTAGGAGATGATGTCTCGCTTGCCCTCTGAGGTGATGTTGGCGTCGTTGAACACGGGCATCGACTGGGGGCCGGTGAGCATGGCCTCGTAGATGTGGGTGGGCGTGGTCTCCCACAGGTTCGGCGCGAACTTGCCCTGGCTCAGTGCGCCGCCGCCTCCTACCGAGCCGTGGCACATCGCGCAGTTGGTGCGGAAGAGCTGCATGCCGTTCGCCGCGTCGCCCAGCGCGGGGTCGACCTGCTCGGCGGTGGGGATGGCCGGGCCGGCGCCGAGCGAGGCGACGAACGCGGCGAGCTGTGAGATCTCCGCCTGCGAGAACTGTGTGCGCTTGGCGATGGCCTGCGGGCCCGAGGCCTGCATGGGCATGCGGCCCGTGCCCACCTGGAAGTCGACCGCGGCGGCGCCCACGCCGATCAGTGACGGCGCGACGCCGTCCTGGCCCTCTGCCCCGAGGCCGTGGCATGAGGCGCAGTTGGCGGCGAAGAGTTTCTGGCCCTCGCTGACGTCGTCCGCGCTGGTGGTAGTCGCGGCATTCGCGGACGATGCCGTCGAGACGGCCGCCGCGATGCCCGCGATGAGTCCGAGCAGCAGGAGGACGAGGACGACCGGTGCCGCTCGGTGGTACCGGTGTCGTGCGAGCGAATGCATCGTCAGCCCCTTACTGGATCAGGTAGATCACGGCGAACAGCGCGATCCACACCACGTCGACGAAGTGCCAGTAGTACGAGACCACGATCGTGGTGGTCGCCTCATGCGTGCCGAATTTCTTGGCGGAGAAGGAACGCCCGAGCACGAACAGCATGGCGATCAAGCCGCCGAGCACGTGCAGACCGTGGAAACCGGTGGTGAGGTAGAAGACCGATCCGTACGGGCTCGAGGAGATGGTGAGACCCTCCGAGATGAGCTGCGCGTACTCGTACACCTGGCCGCCGATGAAGATCGAACCCATGATGTAGGTCAGCACGAACCACTCGTGCATGCCCCAACCCTTGAACTGCCACAGCTTGCCCGTGCGGCGGCGCTGATATCGCTCGGCCGCGAAGACGCCCGCCTGTGCGGTGAAGGACGACAGCACCAGCACCGTAGTGTTGACCGTCGCGAACGGGATGTTGAGCAGTTCGGTCTTGTCCGCCCAGACCTCGGGCACCTGAGCGCGAAGAGTGAAGTACATCGCGAACAGTCCCGCGAAGAACATCAACTCGGAGCTCAGCCACACGATGGTGCCGACGGCGACCTGGTTGGGCCGCGTCGCGTGAATGGGCGACGGCGCAGTCGTGGCGTGGGACATAGGTCCCATTAAAGCGCACAGACCACCGACTTCACACCAGGGAACGCACGCGGCGTCGCCTGAGTTCCCTGCATTCCGTGCCCTCGCCGCCGGGCGTGTCGCGGGCGGGGGCCCAGCCCTGGCCGCTCGTGCCAGAATGGGCCGCATGAGCGACGTGGTGAAGCACGAGGCCGGGGACGTGTCCGTCCGCGAGGCCCGCATCTTGGTCTACAGCGACGACCGCAATGTCCGCGAGAAGGTGCGTTTCGCGGTCGGTCCCACCACGCATGGGCGCCCGATCGAGTGGACCGAGACCGCGACGCATGCCGCGATCATCGACGAACTTGACCACCGGGCCTTCGACCTCGTCATCCTCGACGGCGAGGCCGCCAAGGTGGGCGGCATGGGGATCGCCCGTCAGATGAAGCACGAGTTGTACACGTGCCCGCCGATCCTGCTCCTGGTGGGACGTCCGGGGGACGCGTGGCTCGCGACGTGGTCGGAGGCCGACGCTGCGGTGTCGCACCCGCTCGACCCGTTCGCGCTGAGGGACGCCGTGGACTCGTTCTTCGCGCCCGCAGCGGCCGACGCCTAGGGAGCGCCGATGGCGACCCTGCAGGACCTGCTCGCCAAGCTGGTCGAGCACCAGGACCTCACCGCAGACGAGACCGCCGCGGTCATGGACCAGGTGCTGACGGATTCCGCCTCGCCGGTCGCGATGGGCGCGTTCCTTGCCGCCCTACGTGTCAAGCGCGAGACGCCTACCGAGGTGGCTGGCCTCGCGGCCGCCATGCTCGCCCACGCCGTGCGGTTCGAGGTCCCGGGGCGCACGGTCGACATCGTGGGCACTGGCGGCGACGGCGCCCAGACCGTGAACATCTCCACCATGGCGTCGATCGTGATCGCGGGGTCCGGGCCCACCGTGGTCAAGCACGGCAACCGTGCCGCCACGTCGAAGTCGGGCAGCGCGGACGTGCTCGCCGCGCTCGGGGTACGGCTGGACCTCCCTGTCGATCGCGTGAAGGAGCTCGCCACGGAGGTGGGCATCACCTTCTGCTTCGCCCAGGTGTTCCACCCGTCGATGCGGTTCGCCATGCCCATCAGGAAGGAACTGGGCATACCCACCACCTTCAACATCCTGGGACCGCTCACCAACCCCGCGCAGCCGCAGGCCACGGCCATCGGCTCCTCCAGCCTGCGCGTCGCGCCCGTGCTCGCCGGAGTGGTCGCGTCTCAGGGGCGCGAGGCCCTGGTGTTCCACGGTGACGACGGCCTCGACGAGCTCGCGCCCACCGGACCCGCGACGGTGTGGGAAGTGCGCGGCGGCGGCGTCACCCAGCTGCGGCTCGACCCCGTGCAGGACTTGGGGCTCGACGCCATCACCATCGAGGATCTGCGCGGCGGTGAGGCGGACCAGAACGCAGAGGTGGTTCGCCGTGTGCTTGCAGGGGAATCCGGCGCCGTGCGCGACACCGTGGTGCTGAATGCCGCATCGGGGCTGGTCGCCGATGCCACGTTGCCCGGAACGTCCGGCGGAACGCTGGTTGAGAGGTTCGCCGCGGGCATGGATCACGCGGCGCGCGCGATCGACTCGGGCGCGGCCGGCGAGATCCTCGAGCGCTGGGTGGCTGCCTCTCAGGCGTGACGCCCCGCCCGATCCACCGGGCGCTACAGCTAGCCGGCGCGGTGCTCGCCTCGGGCGCTGCGGTCCGCCCGTCGCGCATCCACCCACCGCGCGTGCCGGCCCGCGCCCGCCACGGGGCTGGACCACTCTCCGTCCACGTAGAGCAGCCGCGTCCCGGGCCGCTCCAGCCAGCGCGACACGAGCTCCCGCTCCTCGACCAGCACCGGCCGGTCGATGTCCAGATCGTGCGTGAGCGCCCGGAGCCTGTCGGCCGCGTCCCACACCCCTGACTTCACGCGCTCGGATCCCACCAGGGCGCCGGCGCCCAGCGCCGCCACGTCCCACCAGTCTCCGTCGGGTCGCACGGCGACCACGGCGCAGCGGGCGAGCGACGCGAGCCGCTGGGCCCGCATCGCGCCGTCGATCACGGCGCTCACACCGTCGCGCAGCTCTGCCGCTCGCTCGTAGTCGAGCGCCTCTGCGCGCTCGGTGATCTGGTCCTCCAGGGCGGCGACCACGGGGGAGGGATCGCCCGTGAGCGCGGCCCGTGCCGCGTCGGCGGTCTCGTCGTATCCGGATGTCGCGCCCTGGACGCACGGCGCGGCGCATGCACCAAGGTCCTTGAGCAGGCACGCGCGCGCGCCTGCTCGAGGCGCGATGGGCAGGCGCGTGGTGCAGGTGCGCACGCCGAGCGCTCCTTGAAGCACCTCGATCGCGAGCCGAGCGTCGGATGCCGACCGCATCGGTCCGAGAGCGCCCTCGGCGCCATCGACCGCTCGCGACACGCTCAGCCGGGGATAGCGTTCCTCCGTCAGGCGCACCCAGGCGGTTCTTTCGGGGCGCGCCGAGCGGCGGTTGTATCGCGGGCGATGCTCCGCGATGAGCCGCACCTCGCGGACGTTCGCCTCGAGCTCCGTAGCGCACACGATGGTGTCCACCGCCACGGCCAATTCGAGCATCTCCCGGATGGGGCGGCGTTGCTCGGCGGTGGTGAAGTAGGACTTCACCCGGGCCCGGAGGTTCTTCGACGTGCCCACATAGAGCCGTTCGCCACGAGGGCCTCGGAACGTATAGACGCCGGGTTTCGCCGGTACCGAGTCGGCCAGCGTGGCCTTACGACGCAGGCGCTCCGGCATGGGGTTGCGCAGCGCGTCGAGGTCCTCCCGGTGAGTGATGCCGAACGCCGCGACCCGCTCCAGCATCCGGTGCAGGATCTCGGACGTGGCGCGGGCGTCCTCGAGGGCGCGATGGTTGGGCTCGACGGCCGTGCCGAACACGCGCGCCAAGGTCGACAGCTTCTTGTTGGGCGCCTCCTCCTTGGTGGTGGCGCGTCGCGCCAAGGTGACCGTGTCGACCACCTGGCTGCCGGGCCACCGGTAGCCGTGCTCTCGGCAGGCGGCCCTCAGGAAGCCCGTGTCGAACGGCGCGTTGTGCGCGACGAGCACCGCGTCGCCCAGGAACTCCAGGAACGCCGGCAGCACCGCCTCGATGCGCGGCGCGGCCACCACCATGGCGTCGGTGATCCCGGTGAGAGCCACGATCATGGGCGGGATGGGTCCGCCGGGGTCCACGAGGGTCTGGAACTCGCCCACGACCTCGCCACCACGGGTCTTCACGGCTCCGATCTCCGTGATCGCCGCCCGTGCGGGCGATGTGCCCGTGGTCTCGAGGTCGACCACGACGAACGTGGTACTCGACAGCGGTTCGCCGAAGTCCTCGAGGGAGCGCTGCCGATGGAGGAGCTGCTCGACGGTGCTGGACGGTCCGGTCACACAGCGAAGGTACGTCAGGCCTCCGACAACGGCGCGCACGACGGGCCTACCGCGAGCCCGGGGGGCCGATGGTCCGGCGCCGGATCCCGCGGATGATCCGTGCCGCCACCAGGCAGGACGCGCCACTGTCGGACCCCGCTCGTAGCGTTGTCGTCATGATCATCGATTGCGATTCGTGCGAGATGCGCGGCAAGAGCTGCGGCGACTGCGTGGTGTCCTTCCTCACCATCGAGGTGAGGCCATCGGACCGGAGCAGGGTCGAATTGGACGACGACCAGGCGAGCGCCGTCTCCGCCTTGGCCGAGGCCGGGCTCGTCCCGCCGCTCCGCCTGGTGCGGCCGCCGCGCGCGAGCTAGCGGCATTGAACGGGCGCCGCGTGACGCCCGTTCGCGTGGTTCTCTGGAGGCGGTCTCGGTACCGCCCCGCGCCTACTCCGCGGCTGAGGCGTAGAGCGCCTCCACCTGGTCCGCGAAGTCGCGCAGCACCAGAGACCGCTTGAGCTTGAGAGACGGGGTGAGGTAGCCGTTCTCGACGGTGAAGTCGTCGTCCATGATCTCCCAGCGCCGGATCGACTCCGCGCGTGACACAACCTTGTTGGCCCGGGTGACGGCCTTGTCGACGTGTTCCCGCACGACCGGGTGCTGCGCGGCCTCCGCGACCGTCATGTCGGGGACGCCGTGACCCTTGAGCCATGCGGGCAGCGCCTCCGCGTCGAGCGTGATCAGCGCACCGATGAAGGGCTTGGCGTCGCCGACCACCACGCACTGGCTGACCAGGGCGTAGCCGCGAAGGCGGTCCTCGAGCACCGCGGGCGCCACGTTCTTGCCGCCGGCCGTGACGATGATCTCCTTCTTGCGCCCGGTGATGTAGAGGTAGCCCTCGTGGTCCTGATGGCCGATGTCTCCGGTGTGGAACCAGCCCTCGACCATCGCCTCGGCCGTCGCCTCCTCGTTGTGGTGATACCCGGCGAACAGCATGTCCCCGCGCATGAGGATCTCTCCGTCGTCGGCGATACGCACGTCGAATCCGGGCAGCGGTGCGCCCACCGACCCGATCTTCGACAGGTGAGTGCGGTTGACGTGGGAGGCGGCCGTGACCTCCGTGAGCCCGTATCCCTCCAGCACCTGGAGGCCGAGGCCGTGATAGAAGTGGCCCAGCCGCTCTCCGAGCGGCGCGGATCCGGAGATCGCGTGCACGGCCCGCCCGCCCAGGACGGCACGGATCTTGGCGAGCACGAGGCGATCTGCGATGGCGTGACGGGCCTTGAGCAGGAAGCCCGGGCCGCGCGGCGCTTCGAGTGCGCGCGAGTAGGCGATCGACTGCTGGGCGGCCCAGCGGAAGATCTTCACCTTCCCGCCCTCGGCGGCCTTCTGCTCGGCGGAGTTGTAGACCTTCTCGAATACCCGTGGGACGGCGAGGATCAGGCTGGGCTGGAAGGTGGCGAAGTAGGGAACCAGCTTGCGCGAGTCCGGGCAGTAGCCGATCACGGTGCCGGAGGCGAGCAACGCCACCTCGACCAGCCGGGCAAGCGAATGCGCCAGGGTGAGGAACAGCACGGTGCTCCTGCCCTCGCCGAAGAGCACGTCGTGCAGCTCCTCCTGGATCCCATAGGTATGGCGCACGAAGTTGAAGTGCGTGAGCGTGACGCCCTTGGGCCGTCCGGTGGTGCCCGAGGTGTAGATGATGGTCGCCGGCGACTCGAGGGTCGCCGTCGCGGTGCGTTCCGCGACCAGCGAGTCGGGGACGGCCTTGCCCGCCTCGGTGAGCTCGTCCATGGCCCCGTGGTCGATCACGAGCACCTCGGTGAGCGGGCTCTCTGAGTCCCGGGCGACCTTGTGTGCGAGCTTCGCGTGCTCCTCCGTCTCGACGACGAGCAGCGAGATCTCCGCATCCGACGTGATCCAGTCGATCTGCGAGGCGGACGAGGTGTCGTAGATGGGCACGGGGAGCGCTCCGACGGTCCAGATGGCGACGTCGAGGACTGACCATTCGATCCGAGTGCGCGCCATGATGCCCACGCTCTGTCCCGGCTCGACCCCGCGCGCGATGAGGCCCTTGGCGACCGCCGTCACCATCGCCTGAGCCTCCGCTCCGGTGACGTCTATCCAACGGTCGTCTGAGTCGGCGTGCCGCATGACCACCCGGTCGGCGTTCGCGAGCCACGACTGCGCGATCAGGGCTGCGATGTTCGGCGCGTAATTCTCGCGAGCGGGCTGGCTCATGACGATTGCCTCCGTTGGCAGGAGTCGGGACTCCTCACAAGATAGCCTTGTGGAAGTCCCAGGCGCGTATCGGAAGGCGACAGAGAATGCATGCGATCGGCGTAGACATCGGCGGCACCAAGATCGCCGTGGGAGTCGTCGACGAGCACGGCACGATCGTTGCGAAGACCAAGCGAAAGACCAAACCTCAGGATCCCGCCGGCATCGACGCCGCGATCGCGGACGCCGTCGCCGAGCTCGGTGCCGAGCACGACTTCCACGCGGTGGGCCTTGCGGCCGCGGGCTTCGTCTCCTCCGATCAGGAGCACGTGCTGTTCGCGCCCAACATCGCGTGGCGCGACTATCCGCTCGCCGCGAATGTCAGGGCGCTCATCGGCCGTGACGATGTCGCCGTGGTGGTGGAGAACGATGCGAACGCGGCGGGCTGGGCCGAATTCGCGTTCGGCGCCGCGCGGGACGTCAAGCACATGGTGCTGCTGACGATCGGCACGGGCCTTGGCGCCGCCCTCGTGGTGGACGGGAAGCTGGTGAGGGGCGCCTACGGGTTCGCGGCCGAGCTGGGTCATCTGCGGGTGGTTCCCGGCGGTCACCCGTGCGGGTGCGGCCTGCGCGGGTGCTGGGAGCAGTACGCTTCCGGTTCCGCGCTGACGCGTGAGGCGCGCCGCGCCGCCGTCGAGCGCTCCGTGCGCGCCGCCGCATTGCTGGAGCTCGCCGGCGGGGATGCCGCGGCGGTCACGGGTCCTCATGTCACGCAGGCGGCCGTCGACGGTGACGAGCTCGGCATCGAGCTGCTCGCGGAGCTGGGCGGATGGATCGGCGAGGGCTCGGCGTCGCTCGCTGCGGCCCTCGACCCCGAGCTGTTCGTGATCGGCGGAGGCGTCATCGCCGCCGGCGACCTCCTGCTCGTGCCCGCTCGCGAAGCGTTCGAGGAGAACCTTCCCGCCCGTGGTCACCGGCCCATCGTGCCCATCGTCTCCGCAGAGATGGGCAACGATGCGGGTATCGTCGGTGCCGCAGACCTGGCCCGGATCGCATCCGCCTACATCTAGGACCCCATGAGCGACACCTATTACCGACTTTTCAAGCACGTCCTGATCGGCCCCGGCGTCAAGGCGTACTACAAGCCATGGGTCGAGGGCGTGGAGAACGTCCCCGACGAAGGCGCCGCGATCCTTGCGTCCAACCACCTGTCCTTCTCGGATTCCGTGTTCCTGCCGCTCGTGATCACGCGCAAGGTGGTGTTCCTGGGCAAGTCCGAGTACTTCACGGGCAAGGGCCCCAAGGGCTACGCGACGAGGGTGTTCATGGAGGGCGTCGGAACCATCCCGGTTCACCGCGGCGGCGGACGGGCGTCTGAGGCGGCGCTCCGCACCGGCCTCCAGGTGCTCCAGGGCGGCGAGCTCCTGGGCATCTACCCCGAGGGCACCCGCAGCCCCGACGGGGCCCTCTATCGGGGTAAGACCGGTGCGGCGAGGCTGGCCATCGAATCGGGTGCCCCCGTGATCCCCGTGGCGATGATCGATACGCACATCGCCCAGCCCATCGGCCAGAAGGTGCCGTTCCGACACCCGATCGGGGTTCGAATCGGTGAGCCGCTCGACCTGTCCGCGTACAACGGCCGGCAGGACGACCGCACGGCGCTGCGCGAGGCGACGGACACGATCATGGAGCGGATCCGCGCACTGTCGGGTCAGGAGTACGTCGACCGCGACGCCGGGATCGTCAAGCGCGAACTCCTCAAGCGTCAGCAGCCGGAGGCGGGGCAGTAGGTCCAGCGTCCCGGTCGGGCGTACGGGCGCGCGCGCCTAGAATGAGCACCAAATCCACGAGTCATACGACGAAAGGTCCGTCATGTCGGTTCGCCGCGTAGCCCTTCTGACCGCGGGGGGATTCGCCCCTTGCCTCTCGTCCGCCGTCGGCGGCCTCATCGGCCGGTACAGCGAGATCGCGCCGGAGATCGAGATCATCGCCTACCAGCACGGATACTGGGGCCTGCTGCAGGGCAAGAAGATCGTCATCGGTGACGATGTGCGGGAGAAGGCCGGGATCCTCCACGAGTTCGGGGGCTCGCCGATCGGCAACTCGCGCGTCAAGCTCACCAACGTCGCGGACTGCGTCAAGAGGGGCCTGGTGCAGGAGGGCGAGGACCCGCTCGCCGTCGCCGCCGAGCAGCTCAAGGCCGACGGAGTCGATGTGCTGCACACCATCGGCGGAGACGACACGAACACCACCGCCGCCGACCTCGCCGCGTACCTCGAGGCCAACGGCTACCCCCTGACCGTGGTGGGACTCCCGAAGACCATCGACAACGACATCGTGCCGATCAGGCAGTCGCTGGGCGCCTGGTCGGCCGCCGAGCAGGCATCGGTGTTCGCCCAGAACGTGATCGGCGAGCACCGCTCCGGCCCGCGGATGCTCATCGTCCACGAGGTCATGGGTCGCGCCTGCGGCTGGCTCACCGCCGCCTCGGCCAAGAAGTACCGCGAGTGGCTCGACACCCGCGAGTGGGTCCCGGGCATCGGTCTCACCAAGGACAGCTGGGACATCCACGCGCTGTACGTGCCCGAGTCCCCGATCGACCTCGACGCCGAGGCCGACCGCCTCAAGGCCGTCATGGACTCTGTGGGCAACGTCAACATCTTCCTGTCCGAGGGCGCCGGTGTGCCCGAGATCGTGAAGGAGATGGAGGAGGCCGGCATCGACGTCAAGCGCGACCCGTTCGGCCACGTCCGACTGGACGAGATCAACCCCGGCAACTGGTTTGCGCAGCAGTTCGCGCAGCGGCTCGGCGCCGAGAAGGTCATGGTGCAGAAGTCCGGCTACTTCTCGCGCTCCGCTCGTGCGAACACGGAGGACCTGCGCCTGATCAAGTCCATGACCGACTACGCGGTGGAGTGCGCGCTGCGCGGCGAGGCGGGCGTGGTGGGTCACGACGAGGAGGACGGCGGCAGGCTCAAGGCGATCGCCTTCCCGCGCATCGCCGGCCACAAGCCGTTCGACGTCTCCACCCCGTGGTACGTGGACACGCTTCACGCGATCGGTCAGGCATAGCCGCATGACGGAAGCTGCCCTCACGGCGGCGGGTGTCGACTCGTACCTCTCGAAGGAGGCGAGGCAGCAGCCGCAATGGCCGGATGACGTCGCGCTGAAGCGCGCGACGGACCGCCTGAAGCAGGTCCCCCCGCTGGTGTTCGCGGGGGAGGCCGACAAGCTGCGCGCGCACTTGGCCGCGGCGTCCCGCGGCGATGCCTTCGTGCTCCAGGGCGGCGACTGCGCGGAGATCTTCGCCGAGGCGACCGCGGATCGCATCCGCAACAAGATCAAGACCATCCTGCAGATGGCCGTGATCCTCACCTATGGCGCGTCCATGCCGGTCGTGAAGATCGGTCGCATGGCGGGTCAGTACGCGAAGCCCCGCTCCGCGGACGAGGAGACGAGGGACGGCGTCACCCTGCCGGTCTACCGCGGCGACATCGTCAACTCTTCGCTGTTCACGGAGGCGTCGCGCATCCCCAACCCGGACCGGTTGGTGGACGCCTACCACGTGTCGGCCTCGACCCTGAATCTCATCCGCGCCTTCACGCAGGGTGGCTTCGCCGACCTTCGCCGGGTCCACCAGTGGAACAAGGGCTTCGCGGCCAACCCCGCCTACGCCAAGTACGAGCAGTTCGCCGCGGAGATCGACCGCGCCGTTCGCTTCATGGCGGCCGCCGGCGGTGACTTCGACGCGCTCAAGACCGTGGAGCTGTTCTCGAGCCACGAGGCGCTGCTGCTGGACTACGAGCGGGCGCTCACGCGCATCGACTCGCGGTCGGGCCTCGCCTACGGGTGCTCGGCGCACTTCCTGTGGATCGGCGAGCGCACCCGTCAGCTCGACGGCGCGCACGTCGAGTTCCTGTCGAAGCTTCAGAACCCGCTCGCCGTCAAGCTGGGTCCGTCCGCCACGTCGGCCGACGCGATCAGCCTTGCCGAGCGCCTCAACCCCGACAACGCGCCGGGCCGCCTCACCTTCGTCGCTCGCATGGGCGCTGACAGGGTGCGCGATGCGCTGCCGTCGATCGTGGAGGGAGTGCGTGACTCGGGAGTCGCGGTGACCTGGCTCACCGATCCGATGCACGGCAACACCTTCACGTCCGATTCCGGGTACAAGACGCGGGACTTCGACACCATCCTGGACGAGGTCACCGGGTTCTTCGAGGTCCACGAGGCCCTCGGCACCGTTCCCGGCGGTCTCCACGTCGAGCTCACGGGCGACGACGTCACCGAGGTTCTGGGCGGCACGGAACAGATCGACGACGAGGGTCTGGCGCAGCGCTACGAGACGAAGGTCGATCCTCGGCTCAACCACCAGCAGTCGCTCGAGATGGCGTTCCAGGTGGCGGACCTGCTCGCGAAGCACAACGCCGCTCACCCGCGGCTCAGCGAGGACCTCGCCTGACCGACCCCGAGGGGTCAGTTGTAGATGAGGACGATGGAGGTGTTCTTCTCCACCTGCGCCCCGGGAACCAGGGACTGATCCACGATCGAGTTCTTGGTGCTCCATGGCCACTTGGAGTACAGCGTGACCTTGAGGCCGTCCGCCTTCGCAGCCTTCTCCGCGGCGTCCACCCCGAGGCCCACGTAGTCGTCGACGGTGACCAGCGGCGGTCCGTCGGACACCGTGATGGTGATCGCGCCGGTGCGGAACGCATCGGCCCCAGCCTCGGGGCTCTGTCGGAACACCTCGCCCTTGCGCGCCTCGTCGGTGCGCTCGGTCGCGACCGTCACATCCAGGTTGTCCTTGGCCAGCTCGGCCTGGGCGTCCTTGAGCGACATGCCTGTGACGTCGGGGACGACGATGGGCTCGGGGCCCGCCGAGACCTCGAGCACGATCTCGGTGCTGTGCAGGATCACCGTCTCGCCCGCGGCGGGTGTCACCGACATGACCTCTCCCGCAGGAACGGTGTCCGAGTACGTGGTGGTCACCTCGCCGAGCGGGAATCCGAGGTCGGTGAGCGTCGCCTCCGCCGCGTCACGGGCGCCGCCCACCACATCGGGCACCGTCTCCATGCGCGGGCCGAGCGACACGCTGAGCGTCACCGTCGAGCCGTTGGCGACGCGCTGCTGCGCGTTGGGATCGGTGGAAGCGACGAATCCCTCCGGCACCTCGTCGTAGTAGGCCTCCTCGACCTCGGCCACGAGCCCGGCACCCTCGACGAGCGCCTGCGCGTTCTCGAGGGTCTCTCCGTCGACGGGCGGGACAGTGGTGTAGGCACCCGGGCCGATCGAGTTGTACCACCAGAGTCCACCGCCGCCGAGCACCAGGAAGGCGACCACGATGGCCGCGATCCACCACCCGGCGCGGCGGTCGGAGCGCTGCGGCTCCTTGGCCTCGGGGTCCTCATCCGGGAGCGGTTCGAGCTCGGTACCGACGGTGGGGAACCGATGGCCGAGCCCGATGGGCAGCGCGACGGTCGAGCCCGAGGCCGCGGGGCGGAGCACGGCGGTCGCGTCCGGGTCATCCACGGTGGCGATCGCGCCCGACGGGGGGTCCGCGCGCCGGTCGAGGGTCGGGTCGTCGAGCAGGCTGCGGGTCTGACGCACCAAGGCGAGCGCCGCAGACGCGTCCGCGGGCCGCCCGTCGGGGTCGCGCGCGGTGAGCGTCGCGACCAGCTCGTCGATCTCGGGCGGCAGCCACGGCACCACCGACGAGGCGGCCGGGATGTCCTCATGGACGTGCATCGTCGCGACCTGTATCGCCGTGGCGCCCGTGTGAGGCTGCCGTCCGGTGATCATCTCGTAGAGCAGCACCCCTGCCGCGTACACGTCGGTGCGAGCGTCGGAGACGCCTTGGGTGATGAGCTCGGGACCCAGATACGCCACGGTCCCGAGGATCGTGCCCGAGGTGGTCGACGTGACCTCGGTGACAGCCCGCGCGAGCCCGAAGTCCGCCACGCGAGGGCGGCCCTCGGTGTCGATGAGCACGTTCTCGGGCTTGACGTCCTGATGCACCAGGCCTTGTCGGTGCGCTGACGCGAGGGCATCCAGGACGTGGTCGAGGGTGGTCAGGGACTCCCCGAGCGACAGCGTGCCCTCGTGCGCCATCCGCTCCCGAAGGTTCTCGCCGTCGACGAACTCCATGGTCAGGTACGAGACGTCCTCGTCCACGCCTTGGTCGTACACCCGCACGATGCCGGGATGAGTCAGTCGGGCCGCGGCCTTCGCCTCGCGTCGGAACCGCGCGACGATCTCCTTCGAGTTCGGATCGATCTCCAAGTGCCGGTGCATGACCTTGAGCGCCACGTCTCGTTCGAGCCGGCGATCGAACGCCAGGTACACGGTGGCCATGCCGCCTGCCGCCACACGCTCGCGCACCTCGTAGCGGCCGTCGATGACGCGGCCGAGGAGGGGATCGGTGAGGGTGTCGGACACGCTGGCCATTCTAGGCGCCCCACGGCGCGGGTTCAGCGGCCCGTCCCCGGCGCGGCGCGGCGCGCCGGTGCGGCGCGCTCATCGAGGCACCCGCCGCATCGTCACGCGAAGCGCGACATGAGGGACTTGACGCTCGACACGTAGGTGACCGTGCCCGGATACAGGCCGTGCTTCCGCACCGCTGCTCCGCCCTGGTAGTACCCGCCGATGGCGTGGTCGAGCCGGTCGAACGAGCGGGTCAGCGACCGCAGGATCAGGACGCCGGCAAGCACGTTGTCCTCGGGATCCAGCAGGTCGAGGCGGCGGCCGGCCATGTCGGACGCCCACTCGCCCGACGTGGGGATCACCTGCATCACGCCGATCGCGTTGGCGGGGGAGACCGCGCGCATGTTGAAGCCGGACTCCTGATACGCCACCGCCTGCGCGAGCGCCGGGTCCACGCCGAAGCGGCGCGCGGTCGACGCCACCAGCCGGCGCATTTCGGCACGGGAAGGGACCTCCGTCGCGAGGAGCGCCGCCTTGTTCTGATTCGCGGCCGCCACCACATCCTTGGGGTAGGTCCGGCCCAGGAACGTGTCTCCCACGAGGCCCGTGGCCGCCGCGGCGCCACCCGGGATGGTGAGTCGCTGCCCCACCCTGATGAGCGACGGGTTCGCCAGCGAGTTGGCGCGCGCCAGGGCGGCGACCGTGGTGCCGTTGCGAGCCGCGATCGCGGACAAGGTGTCGCCGGGGCGAACGGTATAGGCGGCGGGAGCCTTCGCGGCCGGAGCCTTCGCGGCGGGCATCGAGCTGGGTGTGGCGACGGCGGCGGAGCCGCCACCGGGAATCGTGAGGCGCTGCCCCAGGCGGATCAGCGCGTTCGCGGAGAGGCCGTTCGCGGCGACGATCGCGCGCACGCTGACGTCGTAGCGCTGCGCGAGCGCCCAGACGGTGTCGCCGGACGCGACCACGTGGGTCGCCGACTTCGCCTTCGGCGCGGCGGTCGCCTTGGTGGAGGGGATCACCAGGGTGCGGCCCACGTAGATGGTCGCGCGCGAGTCGAGGCCGTTGGCGGCCGAAATCGCGCTGACGGTTGCCCCATAGCGGTGCGCGAGCGCGGACACGGTGTCGCCGGGCTCGACGCGGTGACGCTCGTCTGCGGCCGCGGGCGCGGCAGCGGCGACGGCGATCACGCCAGCGAGCGCGGCCCCGAGCGCCGCGCGCACCGCGACGGATCCGGTGGCGGGTGACAGTCCGGGCATGCGCTCCTCCTGCGGGACGGGTGTGCCTGATGTGGCGGATGTGACAGATGTGACGTTAGCCCGGGTGAGCCTGCGTGGCAAGGGCTCTCGCCACCCTCGGTACGCTGAGCCCATGACCGAGGACGCCGCCTGGCTGACCGTGCCCGACTTCGCCGACCGACTGGGCATCACCGCCAGTCGTGTGCGCGAGATGGTCCGTGAGGGCGAAGTGGTCGCGATGCGCAGAGGCGAACGGCAGATCTTGCAGGTGCCCGCCGGCGTGATCGTCGAGGGCGAGGACGGCCCGGAGGTGCTGGCCACCCTGCGCGGCACGCTCACGCTGCTCCGTGACGCCGGGTTTCGCGACGAGGAGAGCATCGAGTGGCTGCTCGCTGACGAGCCCGAGCTGGGGATGTCGCCCCTGGACGCGCTGCGCGAGGGCCGCCGGGCTCACGTCCGACGCATCGCACAGACCCTTCTCTAGCCGCCTGGCAGGGGCGGAGCGGGCCTCAGGCGCTCCGGTCGATCGCGGCGTCGACCAGCGCCAGCACGGCTCCGGCGTCGTCGAGCGCGGAGTCGAGCGCCGCTCGCGCGAGCGCGGCATGCTGCTCGATCTCGGCCTCGACGAACGCGAGCGCGCCGGATTCCTCCAGCGCCAGCAACGCATCCTCCAGCGCGCGGCCGTGGGCCGCGCTCGTGCCGAGCACCGCGGTCACCGCGTCGCGCTGCGCGGCGGTGCCGTGCGCGGCGGCATGCCACACCAGGAGAGTGCGTTTGCCCTCCCGTAGATCGTCGCCCACCGGCTTGCCGGTGACGTCGGGGCTTCCGGTCACCCCCAGCACGTCGTCGCGGAGCTGGAAGGCGATCCCGAGCGGGACTCCGGCGGCGCGCAGGGCCCGGATGGTCGCCTCGTCGGCACCCGCCGCCGCGGCGCCCATCGCGAGCGGGAACTCGGCGGTATAGGACGAGGTCTTGGCCCGCATCGTCGCGCGGATGTCGTCCTCGAGGGCGGGGAGCGAGGCCAGCGGCGACGCGGCCACGCGCATGTCCAGGTGCTGACCGGCGGTGCACAGCACCGCCATCTCGTCGAACAGGTCGGCGACCCCATCGCCCGCCCGTCGCGCGGCGAGCGTTGCCCCCCGCTGCGCGGCCACGAGCGCGACGTCGCCGGCGAGGATGGCGCCGGCGCGACCGTACGCCTCCGCGTCGCCGTGCCATCCGGCTCGCCGATGTCCTGACTCGAACTCGCGGTGCGCCGCCGGGCGGCCACGCCGGGTGTCCGACCCGTCGAGAACGTCGTCGTGGATGAGTGCGGCCGTCTGGAAGAGCTCGAGCGCCGCCGCCAAGAGAACGGCGGACTCGCGCTCGGTGCCGCCGCAGGCCTCGAAGGCCGCGAGCAGCAGGCGCCCTCGGAAGGCCTTGCCTCCTTCGGAGGACGCCGCCAGCCGCTCCGCGAGATCGGCCGCAGCGGGCCCCGCCGGCGCCATCGCAGCGCGAGCCCACGCGAGCAGGCGGTCCACGTCGGCGGCGATCGCCGCGCGGGGGTCATCCGGCTGGTGGTCCATGGAGCCAGCGTACGGCGGCGACGAGGCGTGATGTCCCCAGCCGGGGTCGTCACAGGCCGCGTCCCCGGAGTCCGGCGCCGGCGCGTGGTCGCGGCGTGGCCGGTCGCAGGCTGACGTCATGACAGTGATCACCGGTCCGGGCGAACTGGTCGCCCTCATCCCCTCGATGCTGGGCTTCGAGCCCTTCCAGAGCGTGGTCGTGGTGCTTGTTAAGGAGCGAGGCGCGATGGCGGCGATGATCCGCCTCGACGCCCGCGACTTGCTCACGGATGACGCGCCCGAGATCGCCTTCGGCGTCGCCCGTCACGCCGTGCGGGAAGGCGCTCGCCGCGCGGTGGTGCTCGGGTTTCTCGACGATGCCTCAGCGTGCGGCGCGGCCATCGATGCAGTGACGGGCGCGCTCGCGGACACGGTGGGCGAGGTCGAATCGTGGCTCGTGGTGGACGGCCGCTACTTCTGCCCGGACTGCGCCGATCCGAGCTGCTGCCCGCCCGGCGGCCGCATCGTCCCGGACGCGGGGCACCCCGGCGAGCGCACGTGGAGGGCTGGCTCTCCCGGCTGGAAGCGTGCGGCGCCCGAGGCGCGACGGCTGAGCGCCCGCGCCGCGAACCGCGCCGAGGGCAGGGCGGCGCGAGACCTGGTGCGATGGCGTCGGTCGTCCCTGGACGAGTGGCTGGTGGCGCTCGACGACGGCGTCGGAGGTCCCGCGCCGCTCGGCAGGCTCGCCGCCGGCCTGGGAGACGTGCGCGTGCGTGACGCGGTGCTGCTCGCGCTGATCCCCGGCGCCGAGGATGCGGTGGATGACGCCCTGGATGGGCGCGACTCGGCGGCGATCGCCGCCTCGCTGGGATCGGGGATGCGGCCGTCGCGACCGCCGGACCCGGATCGCACCTGCGCCGCGGGGGAGATGCTGAGGAACGTGCTCGCGCACGCCCCTTCCCGGCTCAGCGCACCGCCTGCCGCCACGCTTGGCGTGCTGGCATGGTGGATCGGTGACGCGGCGTCGGCGCGCTCGTGGTGCGAGATCGCCCTGGACGCCGATCCGGGGTACCGTCTGGCTCTGCTCACGTTGGCGCTCATCGGTACCGCGTCGGGTGAGGCGTGATCCCGGCGCTGCGGAACGAATCCGTTGACAACCGCGTTACAATTTAATGGATTTGCGCGAGGCGATCAGCGGAGCCTCACCATCCACTCCGTGACAGGTCGAGAGGCAAGCCGTGTCGCCAGAGCAGTCGGGTCGCGCCACCGGTCCAACCGGTGGCGGGGAAGAAGGTTCTTCGCGTCGCCCGGCAGTCGCAACCCCCGCATCGTCCGACGTTTCGCTGCCGCCCCGCGGCGGATCAACCCCGAAGGAGAAGGCCACGACTACCGCAGCCGCATCCAAGACCACCGCAGCCGCCACGACCGACGCCACGGTCGACCCTGCACCCACCGACGAGACCGCGGCGGAAACTCCCCGCAAGGCCGCGCCGCGCAAGGCCGCAGCCAAGGCTCCCGCCAGGTCCACCGCGGCGAGCCGCCGGGCGGCCGCGAAGCAGGACAAGGACGTCGCCGATGGCGAGGCTCAGGCCGACGCGCCCGATTCCGAGGACGGGGAGCCGGACGGCGACCAGGTGGCCGGAGAGGCCGCGACCGCGGCCGGCGAGGACGAGTCCGAGAGCCGCGGCTTCATACTCGGCGCGACGGACGATGACGCACCGGTGCAGCAGGTGATGACGGCCGGCGCCACCGCGGACCCCGTCAAGGACTACCTCAAGCAGATCGGAAAGGTCGCGCTCCTCAACGCGGAGCAAGAGGTCGACCTCGCCAAGCGCATCGAGGCAGGCCTGTTCGCGGAGGAGAAGCTCTCGTCGGGGGAGAAGATGACCCCCAAGCACCGCCGCGAGTTCGAGTGGATCGCGAACGACGGTCGCCACGCCAAGAACCACCTGCTCGAGGCGAACCTGCGACTGGTGGTGTCCCTCGCGAAGCGTTACACCGGCCGCGGCATGCTGTTCCTGGACCTCATCCAGGAGGGCAACCTGGGCCTGATCCGCGCGGTCGAGAAGTTCGACTACACCAAGGGCTACAAGTTCTCGACCTACGCGACGTGGTGGATTCGTCAGGCGATCACGCGCGCGATGGCCGATCAGGCCCGCACCATCCGCATCCCGGTGCACATGGTCGAGGTCATCAACAAGCTCGCACGCGTGCAGCGCCAGATGCTTCAGGACCTGGGCCGCGAGCCCACGCCCGAGGAGCTTGCGCGCGAGCTCGACATGACGCCCGAGAAGGTGGTCGAGGTCCAGAAGTACGGCCGCGAGCCCATCTCACTCCACACCCCGCTGGGCGAGGACGGCGACAGCGAGTTCGGCGACCTGATCGAGGACTCCGAGGCCGTGGTGCCCGCGGACGCGGTGGGATTCACGCTGCTCCAGGAGGAGCTGTCCAAGGTGATGGACACTCTGAGCGAGCGTGAGGCAGGAGTGGTCGGCATGCGCTTCGGCCTCACCGACGGCCAGCCCAAGACGCTCGACGAGATCGGCCGGGTGTTCGGCGTGACGCGCGAGCGGATCCGTCAGATCGAGTCGAAGACGATGTCGAAGTTGAGGCACCCGTCGCGTTCCCAGGTGCTGCGCGACTACCTCGACTAGTAGCCCGGAGGGAGGGCGCGCCCGTGCATGCACGCAGGCGCGAATTGCCGCCATCGCTCGGCATCGCCGGGAGCCTAGGATGCCTTCAACGCGCCTGACGACCGGTCCGCGCAGATTCGAGCGGTAATGGCGCCCAACCTCTTTGGCATCGGGGTCTTCGGCTCCCTCGTCTTCCTCGGCGGGGTGCTTCTACTCGTCGTTGCGATCATTGGACTTGCCCTCAGGAACCGCCGGCTCGCGCGCGCCGCATCGATCGCGGGCCTGGTGGTCACGGTCGGTGGCACCGCAATAGCGGGGATTGCCAATGCGGGTACGACCGCGGTGGCCCTTGCTCAGGCGGTGGTGTTCGTCGGCTTGTTCATCGCGTCGTCGCGCGGCAAGTCGAAGGCGCCAGGGGACGCGTCGTCGGTCGGCTGAGGCGCACCGCGGGCGGTCTGCGCGACTACCTCGACTGACCCATCGCAGCGACCGAGAAGCGCCCCTCCCGCCTCTGCGGGGCCGGGCGCCTCCGCCGCTCCAGGCCGGGTCGACTGCGTGGTGACCATCCTGGGAACGACCCGCTGTGGCCCTCGACGCGCTTCCCTCGTTGGCGCCTCCGTGTGGGGAGCCGCGCGCGATCACCCCGCCGCGTCGGTCCCAGCGGTGGCGAACCAGGCGGCCGCTTCGGCGCGATTTGAGGCGCCGAGCTTGGCGAGGATGGAGGATACGTGCACGCTCGCTGTCTTAGGCGAGATATAAAGCCGCTCGCCGATCTGCGGGTTGGTGAGGCCCTCGGCGATGAGCTCGAGAACCTGCCGTTCGCGGGCGGTGAGGACGGAGGCGGGCCCGTCCGCGGCGTTCGTGCTGCCCGCGCCGATGCGCGCGAGTGCGTGGCGCGCCCAGCCGGCGACCAGGCCCGTCCCGCGCTTGGCACCCTCCGCGGCGATCTCTGCGAGCTCCGTGACCGCCTCGGCGCGCGCCCCGGCATCCAACCGAGCGCACGCGAGCTCGTACCGTGCTCCGAGCGCGAGTGCTACCCGACCGCCTTCGACGTCCGCCGCGTCGCGTGCGGCGGTCCACCGCTCGACGCGGCCGGGGTCGCCGGCGATATCCGCGAGGAAGGCGGTCATGGTGGCCCGCAGCGGCCTGGACCATCGGTCGTCGGTATAACACTCGACGCAGCGCCGGAGCCCCCTCTCGAGCGCGGGGTCGATGTCCACGCCTCGCGCGCGAGCGAGCGCGAGCAGGCGCGCTCCTGAGACGAGGAACTCGCGTGCGATGACCGCGTGGTCTGGCAGCCGCTGATCGGTGAGCAGCGCCGCCGCGTCGAGCCCCTGCTGGAGCGCCCGGCGCCTGTCAGCACCCGCCGTGGCGTGCGCGCGAGACACGGCGGCGTCGATGGCCAGGCGCGCCCAGTCGGCCGACTCTTCGATGTCGTGGGCCATCTCGGCTACCACCGGCCGCATTTCCGCCGCGATAGTGAGGTAGCCATCCTGGTCGCCGTCCCAGAGTCGAGCGCCGGCCTCGACGCGCTGCGCCACCGACAGCCACCGGCGCGACTCCCCGCGCCACAGCACGCTGGCGCGACGCGCGTGGTAGATCGCCTCATCGACTCGCCCGAGTGCGGCCAACGCATCGGCGGTGTTCGCGTGGATGTACCCTCCACCCGAGCGCTCGCGGCCAGCCGCTATCGCCTCGTCGATCCCTCGCAGCCCCGCCTCCACGGCCTCCTGGTATCGACCCATGGCGACCAGCTGGTCCACGCGATTCGAGCGGGCGATCAGGCCGCCCTCAGAATCGGGCCCCTCGACTGCGCAGGCGCGGTCGAGAGACTCGAGAACCTCGTCGTTCCTGCCGAGCGCCTGAAGCACGATGCCGCGCAACCGCAGCACTGGCCCGAGCGTCTTCGGATCGTCGACGGTCTCGGCGATGGCGAGCGCGCGATCCGCCAGCGGCAGCCCATCCTCCGCACGCTCCCTGGCGGTCGCCCGCAGGGCGAGCGCGGTCGCGCGCATCGGCGCCATCGCGGGGTCCGACGATGTCGCGGCCAGGCGTTCGAGTTCGGCGAGGTGGTCGCTTCCGCAGGCGCAGAGGTCTGCATCGCACGAGACGTTGGTGGCAACCCGGTGGAGGGCCGCGAGCTCGAGCGGCGTCGCGTCGGTGCAGGTCGCCAGCGCGTCGTCAACCACCGTGACGGCGGTGCGCTTGCGGCCTGCCGCGAGGTAGTCGCCGGCGATGTCGGCGGCGATGGCGGGACGGCTCCGTCCGGCTCGACCGGCAGGTTCGCTGACCACGTTCCACAGTTCGAGGAGCCGCTCTCCCAACTGGGCGCACGCCTCGAAGGCGTGCGCATCGCGCGCCTCGTCGAGCGCCGCGACGGCTGCGTCGAACGCGCGCACCGGATCGCGCGCGCCGAACCAGTGCGCGGCGATGCCCGCCGACAGCCCGCGTTCGCCGCGCGCCGCGCGCGCCTCGAGGGCCTCCGCGATGGCAGCGTGGTGCCGGGCGCGCTCCGAGGGAAGCACCTCCTGGTACACCGCTTCGTGGACAAGCGCGTGGCGGAACGCATAGCCGCTGCCGTCGACGAGGAGGAGATTGGCGCCGATGCAGGCCTGTAGGCCGTCGACCAGGCCATCGCGGTCCCCGTGCCACACGTGAGCGAGAGTCTCGTCGTCGACGCGTACGCCGGCGACCGCGGCCAGCTTCGCAACCGACCGCGCGGCGGTGGTGAGCCGGTCGTATCGCGCCAGCACCACGTCACGAAGGGAATCGGGCAGCGGGCCGGGCGGCAGGTCGAGGACCTCCTCGACGAAGAACGGCACGCCGTCCGTCCGCTCGACCAATGCCGCGAGCTCGCGGGCGGTGGGTGGCCGGCCCATGATCTGGTGCGCCTGGTCGTCGATCTCCTCCGCGGAGAGTCGGGCGATCTCGATGGTGGTGACGGCGCGGTTGCGCCCGAGCTCGGTGAGCACCGCGCGCAACGGGTGGCCGCGCCCGACGTCGTCGGACCGGTAGGTGAGCACCAGCGTGAGATGGGTCGCACGCAGGGCCACCGCGAGCGTGGCGACCAGCGCGAGCGAGGCCGGATCCGCCCAATGAAGGTCTTCGAGGACCATGATCACGTGGACGCCCGCGGTGAGATTCTCGACGAGCACCTCGATCGCCTCGGCGACCTCGGCGGTGGCGGGCGCGTGCTCGCTCCGATCAATTCCGAGTTCGGGGATCAGGGCGGCCAGCGGTACGAGCGTCGCCGGACCGCCCGCCGCGGCGCGGAATGCGTCGAGCCCGACGGCATCGAGCAGCTCGAGCAGCGCCCGCCGGAAGGGCATGAATGGGGCGCCGATCGGGCCCATGTCCACGCAGTGGCCGGTCGCGATCGCGCGCGGTACCGGGGATTCGCTCGCGCGCGCCTCGGCGAGCATCTCGGCGACGAGCCTGGACTTGCCGATACCCGCCTCGCCCCGCAGGACGAGCACGCGTGGACTCCCCGCCGCACCGTCGAGGACCGCGGCGCGTAGGGTTTCCCACTGCTTGCGCCGTCCCACCATCCTTGTGGCCGGCGCGATCGCGCTCATCTGCATATCGTGTCACCGTCCAGCGATCCGCGACAGGGCTTCACGCCGCTGCGGCGCGGCCGGTGAACCGCGACACGGCCGGGCGAGCCGGTCGCGCGAACCAGTCGCGCAGCGACCGGCGGCGCACGGGCGCCGTGCCCTCGATGCGCTCGAGCTGGGCCCGTCGGCGTTCCGCCGCGGCGTCCAGGCCCGCCGCGCGAGACTGGAGGTAGAGGTCATTCCCCGTGAGGTTGTCCATGATCGCTCCCCTTGTTCCGACCGACCGGCCGGGTGCCGGTGCTCCAACACCCCTCACGGTGCTCTCTAAGACGCAACGGCGGCATCGGGAGGATGCCCTATTTCTGCTCGCGCGGCGTCCTAGCTCAGCGGTACGCGTACAGCGGTGGCTCGGGCGCGAGCGCCGCGCCACGTCCGTCACGGCACCTCGGTCACGGCACCTCGGTCACGCCACGTGGGTCACGGCACCTCGGGCGGGACCTCCGGCGTATCGACGCGTGCGGCGACGCGGTCGCGGGCGGTCTGCGCCACCACGATGGCAACCAGCACGAGTGCCGCGCCCGCGATCTGCACCGGGAGCAGAGTCTCGCCCAGCCACACCCACGCGACCAGGAAGGCGAACAGGACCTCGGACGACGCGAGGATGCCCACGGCGGTGGCGCTGACGTGGCGCAGCGCCATGAAGATCAGCACGAACGGCGCGAAGCTACCGAGCGTGACGATCCACGCCAGCGGCACCCACAGTGGAACCTCGACGGAACTCAGCGCGCCGTCGAGCGAGATCCGTTCGACGAGCAGGGCGGGGTCGATGCTCCACCAGCCGGAGAACAGGCCCCAGAACACGCTGGCGAACAGCGCCGCCCAGAACGCGACCGCCATGGGAGGGCGCCGGGCGACCCCGCGCTCGCCCGCAAGGAAGTAGAACGCGTACGCGACGGCGGCGCCGAGGCCGGCCGCGATCCCGAGCCCGTCAAGCGAGGAGTCCCAGACCTGCGCGACCACCGCGAGGCCCACCAGCACGCCGCCGATCGCCCACCACAGGCGCCGATGCACAGGCTCTTTGAAGACCACGAGCGCCGTCAGGGCCACCAGCACCACGGCGGTGTACTCGAACAGCAACGCCACCCCGACGGGCAGGCGGGATATCGCGACGGAGTACAGCCACTGGATCATCGCCAGACCGGCGACGCCGAGCGCCGCGAAGAAGCCGACCTCGCGGCCCGACAGGCGGAACTGGCTGCGATCCGTGATCAACAGCACCATGCCCGCGATGGCGGCGGTCGCGACCGTCCGCGCGAACGTCAGCTGCTGCGGGCTGATGCCCGCCGCCATGACCACCTTCGACATCGATCCGTTGATGCCGAACATCGCGGCGCCCAGAAGAGCGAAGAGCGCGCCAAGCGCGGCAGAACGATGGGCGGGAGGGGCGGCTGATGTCACGGCCCAAGAATAGGGCCGCAGGCGCGGCCACTGCCGCTAGCATCGTGCCATCCGAACCTGCGAGGAGAGCCCGTGACCGTCCTGCGCATCGTCCTGTTGATCCTCCACTTCATCGGCCTTGCGGCCATCCTGGGCCCGTTCCTCGAACAGTGGTGGGGCAACGCGCGCCGCATCACCATGGCGATGGTGTGGGGCGCGCGCGCGCAGGTGGTGACGGGCCTCGGGCTGGTGGCCGTCGCTTATGCGTCGGACCACGAGCCGGATCACGCGAAGGTCGCGGTGAAGCTGGTGATCGCCCTCGCGATCGCCGGCCTGGCGGAGGCCAACCGGAAGAAGGACAGCGCGCCGCGCGCGTGGCTGCTCGTCGGAGTGCTCACCGCCGTCAACATCGCCGTCGCCGTCGCCTGGCGCTGACATGATCGAGGTGCGTCCGGCGGTCGCGGCAGATGCCGCTGAGATCGTCCACCTGGGCGCCCTGATGTACAAGGCCGTGGGAGCGAAGCCCACACCCAGCTGGGCGGTGGAGTCGACGCGCACGGTGCGGGAGCGCCTCGACCGCGACCTCTTCGGCATGGTGATCGACGCGCCGGAGGGAGGGCTCGCGGCGTGCGGTCTGGTGAACGTGGCGCCGCGGCTGGCGCGCCCCGGAGCGGATGCCCATCAGATGGGGTACATCCAGTGGGTGTCGACCGCCCCTCAGCACCAACGCCGGGGTTACGCGCGGGCCATCATGGAGGCGCTGCTCGCCGAGACGGACCGCCGCGGCATCGAGGTGGTCGAGCTCCACGCGAGCCCCGCGGGCCTGCATCTCTATCAGGATCTGGGCTTCTTCATCAAGCACGACAACGTGTCCATGACGTCGCTGAGGCGCAAGCCGCGCGCCTAGGTCGCGCGGCCGTCCCTGCGCTGTGCGAGGGAGTGGCGCACACGTGCGGCGACCGTGGTCACGAGCGTCGCAGCGACCGCGACGGCCGCGACCCCCACCGCCGTCCAGCCCACCACGGCGTCGGACGGCGTCCCGTTGAGGCGACCCTCGCCGATCCACACCACGCCCCACGCCATGGCGCCGGTGGTGGCCCACGCGAGTGTGGCCGTGCGGGCGAGGTCGCGGGCGACGGCGATCGCGAGGAAGCCCACCGCCACCAGCACGCCTACGGCCGCCGGCATCCCCTCGCCCGGCTCGAGTCCGAACCAGACGACGCCGAAGGCGGTCACGTTGGCGACGGTGGCGACCGACGCCCAACCCAGATAGAGACCCACGGGAAGGTCGAGCGCGAGGGCCTCGATGAAGGTGGACGGTCCGCTCTGCCCCAGGCGCGCGACGGCGAGCACCAGCACCACAACGATCGCGGCGAGCACTCCCACGGACGCGAGCAGCCATCCCTCCTGGACCACTGCGATCCAGGCGGCGTTGAGCACCATCGCGGCGAGCACGTGCCAGGCCACCGAGCGGACCCGCGGGCGCGAACCCGGGCGCGGGAGCGCCTGATACACCGCGAACACCAGCAGGCCGGTGTAGATCACGGACCAGATTGCGAAGGCGGGTGTGGCGGGTGCCAGCAGCGTGGCGTCGGCGGCCAGCGCCCCGCCCGCCGCTTCCTGGATGGGGGTGCCGCCGAAGGCGCCCGAGCCCCACGCGGCGCCCACGATCGCGAGCACGGCGCCGGCGGCGACGACCACACGGGTCGCCACCGGCGCGGTCGTGCGATCAGCGGTGATGGTGGTCATGGTTCCTCCTTGCGGGGGGCAACGCGCTGAGGCGCGCGGATCATCCACGGGGTTGCCGGTGAGGCGAAGCGGCCGCGTCGGAGCGCGCAACTAGGATTGCCGGCGTGGCCAACGACTACTCCGCACGGCATCTCTCGGTCCTCGAGGGGCTCGAGGCGGTCCGCAAGCGCCCCGGCATGTACATCGGCACCACGGACTCTCGCGGGCTCATGCACTGCCTCTGGGAGATCATCGACAACTCGGTTGACGAGGCTCTGGGCGGCTTCGGCGACCGCATCGACATCCTGCTCCACCCGGACGACTCGGTCGAGGTGCGCGACTCGGGCCGCGGCATCCCCGTGGACACCGAGCCCAAGACGGGGCTCACCGGCGTCGAGGTCGTGATGACCAAGCTGCATGCCGGGGGCAAGTTCGGCGGCGGCTCGTACGCCGCGTCCGGGGGCCTGCACGGCGTCGGAGCCTCGGTGGTCAACGCACTCAGCGAGCGGATGGACGTCTGGGTGGACCGCGGCGGCAAGACCCACCACATGGCGTTCCGCCGCGGAGAGCCCGGGTACTACAAGGACGTAGCGACGGGACCGATGCCCGACGCGGTGTTCGAGCCCTTCGTGGTGGGCTCGGAGCTCGCGGTCACCGGCAAGGTGGCCAAGGCGCGCACCGGTACCCGCATCCGCTATTGGGCGGACCGACAGATCTTCAACAAGTCGGCCACATTCAGCTACGACGAGCTGGTGGCGCGCGCCCGCCAGACCGCCTTCCTGGTCCCCGGCCTCGAGCTGGTGGTCCGCGACGAGCGCAACGTGCTCGAGCCGCATGAGGAGCGGTTCCGCTACGAAGGTGGCGCCAAGGACTTCGTGGAATTCGTGGCGACCGATGCGGCGGTGACGGACACGTGGGAGCTCTCGGGTTCCGGCGCGTACACGGAGACCGTCCCCGTGCTCAAGGCCAACGGGCACCTGGTCTCCGAGGAGGTCGCGCGCGAGTGCCAGGTCGACATCGCGCTGCGATGGGGGACGGGCTATGAGACCGACACCCGCTCGTTCGTCAACATCATCGCCACGCCCAAGGGTGGGACCCACCTCGCCGGATTCGAGCAGGGACTCGTGAAGGTGCTGCGCGCGCAGATCGCCGCGAACGCGCGCAGGCTCAAGCTCACCGGCAAGGACGGAGCCGAACGGATCGAGAAGGACGACATCATGGCGGGCCTGACCGCCGTGGTGACGGTCCGCATCCCGGAGCCACAGTTCGAGGGCCAGACCAAGGAGGTGCTCGGCACGGGTCCCGTGCGCGGCATCGTCTCCAAGGTCATCGAGCAGGAGCTCGCCGCCATCCTCACCTCGACCAAGCGAGACACCAAGGCGCAGGCCAGCACCGTGCTGGAGAAGGTGGTGGCGGAGATGCGGGCCCGCGTCGCCGCGCGCAAGCAGAAGGAGATCTCGCGCCGCAAGAATGCGCTCGAGACGTCCTCCCTGCCCGCCAAGCTCGCCGACTGCCGCAGCAACGACGTCGAGCAGTCCGAGCTGTTCATCGTGGAGGGCGACAGCGCGCTCGGCACCGCCAAGCTCGCCCGCCGGTCCGACTTCCAGGCGCTGCTACCCATCCGAGGCAAGATCCTCAACGTGCAGAAGGCGTCCGTGACGGACATGCTGCACAACGCGGAGTGTGCGTCGATCATCCAGGTGGTCGGCGCCGGCTCCGGACGCACCTTCGACCTCGAGCAGGCGCGCTACGGGAAGATCATCCTGATGACGGACGCGGACGTCGACGGCGCACATATCCGAACGCTGCTGCTCACGCTGTTCTTCAGGTACATGCGCCCGCTCGTCGATGCCGGGCGCGTGTTCGCCGCGGTGCCCCCGCTCCACCGGATCGAGGTGTCGGGATCCGCGCGCCGAGAACGCGAATACGTCTACACATACTCCGAGAAGGAGCTGCAGGAGACGCTGCGGGAGTTGAAGCGCGCGGGCCGCCGCTACAAGGATGACATCCAGCGCTACAAGGGCCTGGGCGAGATGGACGCGAATCAGCTCGCGGAAACCACGATGGATACGGGCAAGCGCACGTTGCGCCGCATCACCAGCGCCGATGCCGCAGCAGCGGAGCGCATCTTCGAGCTCCTCATGGGCAACGACGTCTCGCCGCGCCGCGACTTCATCGTCGCGGGCGCGGCATCGCTCGACCACTCGCGGATCGACACGTGAGCGGACACGCCGCCCGTGCGCGCCACGACACCGCGCCGCCGTGCCCCGTGCACCCCTACGGCTACCACGAGCGGCCGCGGGTCAACGCCGCAGGTGCGCGCACCGTTCTTCGGAGCACCTCCGTGGTGGGGATCCCCGCCCGCTGCGCCCGGCTCGAGGAGGAGCTCTTGGATTCCGACCGGGAGCTCGACTTCATCGACGAGCTGTGGGTGCGAGAACGCTCGGCTCGCGGCCACGGCCTCGCCGCGCTCGGTATCGCCCTCGTCGTGGCGTGGGCGGTCCTGCTGATGGTCAACGACGCCGCCTCGTCGGTCCAGACCGGCGCGATCCTCGCGGGCGGGCTGCTGATCGTGGCGCTGGATCGGGGCGACGGCGCGCTGCAACGCGAGCGGCTGCGGCGCATCCGCGATTGGCACAAGCGCGTCGGCTCGCCTCACTAGGTCGGGGAATGGCGCTCGCGGCTCTCGCGCGGCGCGCCCTGCTTTGCGATGATGGAGGCCCCGGAGCATCCCGCGGCCCGGCCGCGACTCTGTTCGGACACGAGGGAGAGTGATGGCGGACCAGCGCGCATACGACCGGGACCCTGAGGACTCGCTCGAGCCCGTGGGGCTCATCCGACAGTCCGGCGCGATCCTGCGCGTCGGGCGGATGATGCTGTCCTCCGGCACCGCGAGCTACCGCGTCAAGGAGGCCATGCAGGCCGTGGCGCACGCGCTCGGCATCGACCGCCACTCGGCGGCGGTGACGCTCACCGAGATCACCGCGACCTCGCACCGCGGCTCGATCTTCCGCACCGAGGTCACCGAGGTTCGTCGCACCGGCGTCAACGCCGAGCGGATCGCCTTGCTGGACGCCTTCCGCCGCGACATCCCCGCTCGCACCACCGTGGATCAGGTCCACGCCGCGCTCGACCGCATCGAGCGGCGGCCCGCGCTTCATCCGCCGGTGATGAATGCGTTGTTCGCCGGCGGCGCATGTGCCGGGTTCGCGGTGCTCAACAATGCGCGAGCGCTCGAGGTGATCGCGGTGCTGCTCGCCGCCACGGCCGGCCAGTATGTGAGGCGAGCGCTGGCTCATCGAGGCTTCAATCCGTTCGGCACCACCATGCTCGCGGCGGCCCTGGCGTGCGGGGTGTACCTGGCGTCGGTCGCGACGTACCGGGCGTTCGACGTTGGCGTCGACGTCCACGCGTCGGGCTACATCGCATGCGTGCTGTTTCTGCTCCCCGGCTTCCCCCTCATCACAGGGGCCTTGGACATGGCGAAGATGGACTTCTCCGCGGGCATCTCACGCATCGTGTTCGGGAGCATGATGACCGTGGGCGCGGCGCTGTCCGTCTGGGCGATGACGCTGGTCAGCTCGCTCGACACCAGCGTGCGAGAGCCGATTCCCATGGATGTGCTGACTCACCTGGGGATCACGGCGCTGGCCAGCTTCATCGGCGTGCTGGGCTTCGCGCTGATGTTCAACTCGCCCTGGCGGATGGCCATCGCAGCGGCGGTCATCGGGATGGTCGCCAACACCGTCCGGAAGGCCATGATCGAGCAGGGGATGATGATCCAGATGGCGACGGTGATCGGGTGCGTCATCGTGGGCGTGCTCGCCGCAATCGTCGCCCGCCGGATCGGCTCGCCGGTCATCACCCTCTCGGTGCCAGCCGTGCTGGTCCAGATCCCCGGGGTGCTCGTCTTCCAATCCGTGGTGAGCCTCAACGAGGCTCGCTACGCGGACACCATCGGGGCCATCCTCGAGGTGCTCCTGGTGGTGCTGTCGATCATGGTGGGCCTGGTGGTGGCCAAACTGGTGACGGACCGCCGGTGGGCGTTCGAGAACGGCTGACAGGTCGCGACGGTCCGCGACGGAACAGGGGAGTGGAATGAGCGCAGGACTCTACCGTGACGTGGATCCGACCCTGCCCTGGATGGGCGCGAGTTCACTCGGGCCGCGTCGCCTGACCCGCGAGGCGGCCGTAGCGGTCATGGCGTGCGCCGACCCGCTCGCCCTCGCGCTGATGCTCGCCTACGCCCGCTCCTACGCTGCGGCGCTGGGAGGCGTGGTCCAGGGTTCCGCGGCCGCCGTCGCCCTAGGCCTGCTGGGGCACCGGCGCGAGGCGGCCTTCGCGGCGGCCGGCGCCGGTCTGAGCGCCCTCGTCGTGGTCGAGGCGCGCAGGCGGGCCCGCCAATGGGAGTCCGTGATCGGGGCGCGGCTCGCGAGTCTCCCGGCGGACGGCGCGTGACCCGGGTCATCGAGGCGAAGCGGCGGATCGCCGTCTTCGACGGTCACCGGCTCAGTGACCGCGCGGTGGACCGCATCGCGAGGGCGGCGGCCTCGCTGGTGCTCTTGAGCTCCGACGCCCTCTTCGACGAGACGGCGCGATTCCGCACGTTGTGCCCGGACGTCGACATCGTCGACGGCGGCCTGGTGCGCGGGGGCGTCCGTGAGGCGATCTTGCGAGCCGCGGCACAGGACTGCAAGATGCTGGCCGTCGCCACGCCGCTGCACCGGCGCCGGTTCCTGCTCGAGGCGGTCAACGGGGCGATCGACGCGGGCGAGGCAGGGCACCCGACGGTGGCCGTCATGGTGATGCGGGACAACGAGGTTCCCGGTGACGTCGCCGTGTTCTCCAACACCGGCGAGGCGTCGGGGTATGGGCTCGCGTTCGCCCTCGAGATCGCGCTGCGCAGGGGAGTCTCCGTGGCGCGGATCCTGCCCAAGAAGGGTCTGTATGTGCGGCGCGCCGCCGAGGTGGGCCATCGAGCGGACGTCGAAGCGGGTGGCTACGGCGTGAAGGTCCGCTATCGGAAGGTGGCGCGGCCGCTCGACACCGTCCTCCGGGGCGAGTTCACGCTCGCCGTGCACTCGGTCCTGGACGTCATCGGGCGTCGTTCGACCCGCGCGGAGCCGGGTGCGCCCGCCCGCATCCAGCACGATGCGAACGTCGACGCCGTCCTGTGGCTGCTGAGGTTCTTCAAGGGCGACGTGCTGCTGGTGGGCGACGCCGTGAGGCTCCGCGACGGGCGGGGGAGAGTTCCCGAGGACTCGGCCACCGAGGGCTGAGCGTCGGGGTTGCCGAGGGCGCCCCGGGGTGTCCGTCAGCCGATGCCGGCGACCGGCGCGGCGAGCGCCGTTCCCGAGCCGTCCCGGCGGCCGGGCTGGGCCGGGAGCTCGACCGGCTGGCCCGCTCCCGAGCATGCGCGCGGAGGGGTGGGCCCCGCCCAGGCCAGGAGCAGCACGTCCTCGCCCTTGAGGAAGCGGTGGGCGCGCACGCCGCCGGTGGCGCGCCCCTTGGTGGGGTACTCGGCGAGCGGAGTCCACTTCGCGGATCCCGCCGCGGTTCCCGGAAGCGCGCCGGACGGGCCGGAGACCGTGGCGATGGCCGCATCGGTCCCCGCCCGGACCACGCCGAAGAACACGACGCCCGCCCCGGCACCCAGCTTGATGCCGGCCATTCCTCCGCCCGCGCGTCCCTGCGGGCGCACCAGCGCCGCGTCGAAGTGGAGCAGGCTCGCATCGTCCGCGATGAAGATCAGGTGATCGCCGTCGGAGGCCGCGCCTGCGCCCAGCACGGCATCGCCGTCGGACAGCGAGATCGCCTCCCAGGCGTCCTTCTGCGGGATGTCATCGGCCCTCACGCGCTTGACGACGCCGTGCGCGGTCCCGATCGCGACGGGCGTGGAGCCGTCGAGCGGCACCAGGCCCACGGGCTCCTCCCCACGCTCGAGTCCCACCACCTCCGAGACCGGCGTGCCGCCGCCCAGCGAGGGCGGCTCCGAGGTGGGTGCCAACGCCGGCACGTCGAGCAGCGACAGGCGAACGATGCGGCCCTGGCTCGTCACGAGCCCCACGTCCGCGCGCGCCGAGGAGTGGACCACGCTGCGCAGCGCGTCGTGAGACGAGCGACGCCCCTCGCGCGCGGGCGGCTCGTCCGAGGACGTCCTTGCGATGAGACCCGTGGTCGAGAGCATCGCGTAGCACGGCGAGTCCTCGATCTCCATCGCCAGGGCGGGGGCCTTGCTCCCTGCCACGGGAGTGGGGGACAGGGCGCCGCCATCCGCGAGCAGGATGGTGCGGCGCGGGGTTCCGTACTGCGCCGCAACCGCGTCCATCTCGCGGCCCACCACGCCCTTGAGCACCGTCTCCGAACCGAGGATCTCCTCGAGCTCGGCGATCTCCGCGAGCAGCTGGGCCTTCTCGTTCTCGAGCTCGAGGCGCGAGAACTTGGTCAGGCGGCGAAGCCGGAGCTCGAGGATGTAGTCGGCCTGGATCTCGGACAGGTCGAAGGCGGTCATGAGGCGACCACGCGCCTCTGCCGCGTCCTCCGAGGAGCGGATGATCTGGATGACGTCGTCGATGTCGAGAATCGCCACCAGCAGGCCGTCCACCAGGTGCAGCCGGTCCCGCCGCGCCGTCAGGCGGAACTCGGAACGGCGGCGGACCACGGTGATGCGGTGCCCGACCCACACCGCGAGCAGCTCCTTGAGCCCGAGCGTCCGCGGCTCGCCGTCGACGAGGGCGACGTTGTTGATGGAGAAGCTCTCCTCGAGCGGGGTCACCTTGTAGAGCTTCTCGAGCACGGCCTCGGGGTTGAAGCCGTTCTTGATCTCGATCACCAGCCGCAGGCCGTGGTGCCGATCGGTGAGATCGGTGACCGCGGAGATGCCGTCCAGCTTCTTGGCGGAGACCCCGTCCTTGATCTTCTCGATCACCTTCTCCGGGCCCACGCCGTAGGGCAGCTCGGTGACGACGATTCCCTGGCGGCGCGCCGTCACCTTCTCGACCCGGGTGCTGGCGCGCGTGCGGAAGGCGCCCTTGCCCGTCTCATACGCCTGGCGTACACCGTCGAGGCCCACGATCTTGCCTCCGGTGGGCAGATCCGGACCGGGTACGAACCGCATGAGCTCGTCGAGGGTCGCACGCGGGTTCGCGAGCAGGTGCCGCGCGGCGGAGACCACCTCGACCAGGTTGTGCGGTGCCATGTTGGTGGCCATGCCCACCGCGATCCCCGAGGCGCCGTTGACCAGCAGATTGGGCACGGCCGCGGGCAGCACCGACGGCTGGGTCAGCTTGTTGTCGTAATTGGCGACGAAGTCGACGACGCCCTCGTCGAGGTCCGCGGTCATGGCGAGCGCGGCCGGGGCGAGCCGGGCCTCGGTGTAGCGCGAGGCCGCCGGCCCGTCGTCGAGCGAGCCGAAGTTGCCATGACCGTCCACCAGCGGCAGGCGCAGCGAGAACGACTGCGCCATACGCACCAGCGCGTCGTAGATGGCCGTGTCGCCATGGGGGTGGAGCTTGCCCATCACCTCGCCCACGACGCGGGCCGACTTCACGTAGGCGCGGTCGGGCCGCAGGCCCATGTCCTGCATCATGTAGACGATGCGGCGCTGGACGGGCTTGAGGCCGTCGCGGGCGTCCGGCAGGGCCCGGGAGTAGATGACCGAGTACGCGTACTCGAGGAACGACGCCTCCATCTCGGCGCTGACGTCGATATCGACGATCTGCGCGTCGGGTGCGTCGGTCATCTGACACCTCGTCCTTCGTCTCGTACGGCTCGCGCCCGTATTGTCTCCCGCGGGCCCCACGGCGCCCCGGTGCCACGCGGGACGGCCCCCAGGCCGCGCATCGTCCACCGGCGGTCGCCCTCACACGGCCTACGAAGGTGAGACAATAGCGGCCATGGCACACACCCTCGACCAGGCGGTGCGGTTCGCGGGGTACTACCCGGCGCTCGCGACCGCGGTGCTCCGCTCGGCGATCGGCGCCGAGACCGCCCGCGCACACTTCGTCCACGCCGAGACCACGTTCGACGACCGCGAGGTCCGCCGGCACATGACGGTGCTCGTGGTGACCGATACGCGGCTGCTGCGTGTCCACATGGACGATGGCGCCGGCCACGGGGCCGAGGGCGTTCACGAGGCCTCGGCGACAGTCGAGACCACCGCGCTGTCCGCGATCCGCAACATGGCGATGACCCACGTGGTGCACGAACCGGAGCAGTACACCGACGGCGATGCTCCCACCGAGCTGGTGCTCGCCGTGGGCGGCTCCGTGCATTCGCGCGTCGACCTCGAGCCCGCCTCGTGCGGCGACGAGAGCTGCGAGGCGGATCACGGCTACACGGGCACGCTCACGTCGGACGACGTGCTGGTGCGCGTCAGCCTGATCGCCGACGGCGAGGACTCGGTACGCGCGCTCCAGGACTTCTCCGGGGTGCTCCAGAACGCGATCGGGGCTCGCGGGTGACCTCAGCCGGACTGCTCGCCGACGCCGGGCTGTCCGTCCCCGACTACGGGGGTCTGGAACTGGGTGCCGTCCTGCCCGCGGCGTTGGCCGCCGTGGGCGTCGCACACGCGGTGGCCGGTCGCGACGCCGAGGCGGACCGGGTGCGGCTGGGCGTGCCGCGCGCCGAGCACGCCGTGGTGGTGCTGCTCGACGGATTGGGTCACCTGCAGCTCGACGCGCGCCGGGGCCACGCGCCCTTCCTGCGCTCGACCGAGTCTGAGGTCATCACCGCGGGCTTCCCCACCACCACCGCCACGTCTCTCGCGCTGTTCGGCACGGGAAGCGCCGCGGGTGCGACGGGCATGACCGGTTACACGGCTCACAACCCACGGACGGGCGCCGCCGCCAACCTCGTGTCCTGGGAGGGCGCGGACGAGCCGGAGAGCTGGCAGCGCGAGCCCTCCTTGCTGGCCGCCGCGCACGACGCCGGCGTGGCGGTCGCCTCGCTGGGCAAGCGCCGGTTCGCGGGCTCGGGGCTCACGCGCGCCGCGTTGTCCGGGGGAGAGTTCGTGGGCGCCGACCGGCTTGCGGCCCGGGTGGACGAGGCGATCATGCGTGCGCGTCGGCCGGGCCTCACGTACCTCTACTGGGGCGACATCGACGCGGCGGGGCACAAGCACGGCTGGCAGTCCGATCCCTGGGTCGCGGCGCTGGAGGACGCGGATCAGGAGCTGCGGCGCCTGCGCGTCCGGCTCCCGCGACGCGCCGTGATGGTGGTCACCGCCGACCACGGCATGGTGGACGTGACCGGAGCGCCCCGATGGGACGTCGCCGGCGAGCCCGCCCTGGCGCGTGGCGTGCGGCTCGTGGCGGGGGAGCCGCGTGCCCTTCACCTCCACGTGGACGATGCGGCGGAGGCCGCGAGCGTCGCCGCGCGGTGGCGGGACACGCTAGGCGTCCACGCCGCGGTGCTGGAGCGCGCCGAAGCGATCGCGCTGGGATTGTTCGGTCCCGTCGCGGCGCACGTCGAGGAGCGCATCGGCGACGTCGTGGTCGCGATGACGGGCCGCGCGACGGTGGTGGACTCGCGCACGCAGTCGGATCGGGCGTTGGCGCTCATCGGCGTCCATGGCTCGCTCACACCGGAGGAACTGATGGTGCCCCTGCTCGTGGCCGGGGACGCGTAGCCTCAGCCCTGGTCGTTCTTCGCGCCGAAGACGATCTCGTCCCAACTGGGAACCGAGGCCCGGCCTCGCTTGCCCCCGCGGCGCTCCGTCGACTCCTCGCTCGGGGCCCGAACGGTCGCGACCGGCCGCGTCTGCTCCGCCTTCGGGCGCGCCGCCGGGTGAGCGAATCCGGTCTCGGCCTGTCGCGCGCGGCGGGCGGGACCGAATCCTTCGAAGGCGTCGTCGTCCGCATCGTCGCCCTCGTCGGGCTCCGCGACGCTCTCGCGCGTGCCTCGCCGGAGGTCGAGGTCCTCGAGCAGCAGCTCCGTCTGCGTCTCGACGGGACGCGGCAGCACGATGGCGGACTCGGCGGTGTCGTCCGTGACCTCGGCGCCGGCCTCCTTGACCACGGGGGTGGCGTCGGTGACCGGGGCGGGCGGGCGGCTCGCCTGCAGCGGCGGCACCCTTCCCTCGAGGGCGTCGCGCACCGCGCTCAGGTGGCGGCGCGGGATGGGGACGTCCAGCAATTCGGTCTCGGAGAGCCAGCGGGCCTCCTCGTCCTCGGCCGTCACCGTGCGAGCCGTGTGGTCGAACGTCCACAGCGCCCGCACACTGCGCCCCGACACGCGATAGTCGGCCGCGACGTTCCACGGCTCGTCCTGCTCGCGCCACGCGTCCCACGTCACCGTCTCGGGATCGACGCCGCGCGCAGCCAGCCGATCCGTCACCAGCTCGCCCAGCTGGGGTGCGCTCGGGTCGCGGCCGATCCGGGTCTCACGAGCCAGGTCGGCGATGTACTGGCGCTCGGCGGCGACCGGGGCCTCGTACTTCTCGATGGTGGTCAACGACGCGCCGGTGAGCTCCGCGAGCTCCGCTCCGCTGAGCCCCGCGCGGATCCGCTGCTGGATCTCGCGCGGCGACAGGGTGGGTGCGTCGTCGTCTGCGTCCTGACCCGCATGGGCGGTCGGGACGGTGGCACGCGTGTATCGCACGGCGTGTCGGAGCTCATCGGAGAGGGGGAGCTCGAGGCGGTCACCCGACTCGGTCTCCACCATGAGGTGAAGGCCGTCCTCCGAGGGACCCACGAGGGTGAGGCGAGTCATGGACTCAGGGTGCCACGCGAGTGCCGGAGCGAGGCCGCGACACCCCGGTCCCGCGCGATTGGTCCCCCTCCTACGATGAATGCATGCCCGCACCTTCCGAGCTCCTCGATGTGGCCACCGCGCTCGCCTCCGAGGCGGGTCGCCTCATCATCGACGGGCGGCGCGCGGCGCGTGTGGCTCACACCAAGACGTCCGCCGTCGACGTGGTCACCCAGATGGACCTGGCGGCAGAGCGGTTGGTGCGCGACCGCCTGGCGCAGCTGCGGCCCGACGACGGCATCCTGGGCGAGGAGGGCGACGACGTGGTGGGCACCTCCGGAATCACGTGGGTGGTCGACCCCATCGACGGCACGGTGAACTACCTGTACGGGATTCCTCACTTCTCCGTGTCGGTCGCCGCGGTCAGCGGACCGCCCGAACCCGCGCGATGGACCATCGAGGCGGGCGCCGTGCTCGACGGCTCGGGGGTGCTGTGGACGGCGGCGCGCGGCGAGGGCGCGCGCCGGGACGGCGAATTGCTGCGCCACGAGGACGGGCCGGGGCTCGAGGGCTCCCTTGTCGCGACCGGATTCCAGTACACGGCCGAGCGGCGCGCCCGCCAGGGCCGGATCGTGGCCACGATCCTCCCGCAGGTGCGAGACATCCGTCGCCTGGGCGCCGCCTCCATCGACCTGTGCCACGTGGCCGCGGGCCTGGTCGACGCCTACTACGAGCACGGCCTGCATCCGTGGGACTTCGCCGCTGGGGCGCTCATCGCCACGGAGGCGGGGGTGCGCGTGGGCGCTCTCGACGGCGGCGCGCCCGACGGCAGGCTCCTGATCGCCGCCGTGCCCGCCACGTGGGACGCGCTGCGCGATGCCTTGGTGGAGGCGGGCGCCGGCGAGATCTGACCAGTGCGCCTCTCCACGCGCCACCGTAGGAATCGGCCCCATTCGGGCCATCCTGTGCAGGAAACCCCAGGTTGCCGGTGGAGAGATGGTCATTCGGTGTGGAGGGGTGATGGGGGTGTTGGGCGGCACGCGCGCTCAGGAGTCGCTTTCTGGCCCGGGATGGGGCACAATGCGTGCGCCGCATGGGAACAAAAGTCCCTCGTGAGGCATTAGCAAGCCACAGACTCCGTGGAAGGGACCCCAGCCGCATGGCAACGGATTACGACGCTCCGCGCAAGACCGATGACGAGATCTCGGCCGACTCGATCGAGGAGCTCAAGGCCCGTCGCGCCGACAAGTCCTCGGGCGTGGTCGACGAGGACGAGGCGGAGGCCGCCGAGGGCTTCGAGCTGCCCGGAGCCGACCTCTCCGGCGAGGAGCTCTCCGTCCGGGTCCTGCCCCCGCAGCAGGACGAGTTCACCTGCATGTCCTGCTTCCTGGTGCATCACCGCAGCCAGCTCGCCACCTTCAGGAACGACCAGCCGATCTGCTCGGAGTGCGCGGCCTGACGCATGGCTGATCTCGAGATCCTCGTCAGCACGACCTCTCCGGACGTGCCGCTGCCGAGCTACTCCCATCCGGGGGACGCGGGCGCGGACGTCACGACCCGTGTCGACGTGACCCTCGAGCCCGGCGAGCGCGCCACGGTGCCCACCGGTCTCCGGCTCGCGCTGCCCGACGGCTATGCCGCCTTCGTGCACCCGCGCTCCGGTCTCGCGTCCCGTCACGGCATCACCATCGTGAACGCGCCCGGCACCGTGGACGCCGGCTACCGCGGCGAGGTCTCCGTCACGCTCCTCAACACCGATCCGCGCGAGACGGCGCGGCTCGCCGCGGGCGACCGGATCGCGCAGCTCGTGATCCAGCGCGTCGAGCGTGCGGCCTTCGTGCCCGTCGAGGCGCTGCCCGGTTCGCATCGCGGCGAGGGCGGCTTCGGTTCGACGGGAGCGTCGTGACGGACGGGGTCACCCGGCCCATCTCCGAGGTCCAGCCGCGCGAGGTCGCTCGCGTCGCCGGCCGGGTGGTGGCGATCCAGGTCGAGCCCTCGGACGCGCCGCCGGCGTTCACCGTCAGGCTCGAGGACGCCACGGGCCGCATCGACGCAGTCTTCATGGGCCGCCGCGACGTGCCGGGCATCGGGCCCGGGGCGCGTCTCGAGCTCGAGGGGCGCGTGTGCGCCACCGACTCGGTCCCGCGCCTGTACAACCCCCGCTACCAGCTGATCACGCGCGCATGAGCGGCGCCGAGGACTCTAAGGCCGCTCGCCTCCTCGGCGGGGAGACGTTCTCCCTCCACGAGGCTGTGGGCGGATGGCGAGGCTTCGTCGAGTCCTCGCTCCCCGGCATCGTCTTCGTTGTCGCCTATTTGGGGTGGGGCGGCTTCCGCGTGCCCGTGCTCGCCTCGGCGGGCGTGATGGTGGCGATGGTCGCGGTCCGCCTGATCCAGCGGACCCCGGTGACTCAGGCCCTGTCGGGGGCGATCGGGGTCGCGATCGGCGCGATCTGGGCGTGGCGGTCGGGCGACGCCTCCGGGTACTTCACGCCCGGCCTGTGGCTCAACGGTGCCTACCTGACGGGCGTGCTGATCTCCATGGCCGTGGGCTGGCCGGTGGTGGGCATCGTCATCGGGCTGATCCGCGGCGAGGGCACCTCGTGGCGCGCCCGGCCGGCGGAGCGCCGTCGCTTCCAGCTCGCGTCCGCCGTCCTCGCGGCGATGTTCGCGCTGCGTCTCGCCGTTCAGCTGCCGTTGTACTTCGCCGGCGAGGTCGCCGCGCTCGGCACCGCGAAACTCGCCATGGGAGTGCCGCTGTTCGCGCTCACGCTGTGGGGCGTGTGGCTCCTGGCCCGTGGCGAAGCAGGTGCTCGAGAGACTCAGGCTCCGCCTCCGACGACACGATGAACAGCAGCTCGTCGTGAGCCTCGAGGGTGTCGTCCGGCGACGGGGCGATGGTGCGATCGCCGCGCACGATGCAGGCGAGCACGATGTCCACGGGCCACTGGAGCTCGCGCAGCAGCACGCCGATCACCGGTGAGCCGGGCGGGAGGGTCACCTCGACCATCGCGGCGCCCGACTGGCGGAAGGTGAACACGCGCACGAGGTCCCCGATCGCTACGGCCTCCTCGACCATGGCGGTCATGATGCGAGGCGTCGACACGGCGACATCGACGCCCCATTGAGCGTCGTACATCCATTCGTTGCGGGGGTTGTTCACCCGCGCCACGGTGCGGGGGACCCCGAACTCCGTCTTCGCGAGGAAGGACACCACCAGGTTCGCCTTGTCGTCCCCCGTGGCCGCCACCACCACGTCCATGCCCTCGACCTGGGCATCCCGTAGCGCGGAGAGCTCGCAGACGTCGGCGAGCATCCACTCCGCGTCGGCCACCTGTGCCACCCGCATCGCGGCGGGGCTGGAGTCGACGAGCAGCACCTCGTGGCCGTGCTCGAGGAGGTCGCGTGCGATGGAGCGCCCCACGGAGCCTGCGCCGGCGATCATCACCTTCACTTGGCCACCTCCGGTGCGCGCCCGATGACCCGTGTCGGGTCCGGACCGTCGCCCGTCGCCATGACGAAGTAGGCCTCGTCACCCTCCTGCACGAGCGTCTCCGCGTTCGGCAGCAACCGATCCCCGAAGCGCACCAGGTAGGCCACCCGCGCCCCCGAGTTCTGTTGGAGATCCTCGTACCGGCGGCCCACCCACCCCGAGTCAACCCGCAAGCGTCGCAGGCCGATCCCCGCGGAGGGGTCGAGGTACAGATCGTCGCTGCCTCCGGGAAGCAGTCGCGACACGATCTGCGCCGCGGTCCACGGGACGGGAGCGACCGTCGGGATGCCGAGCCTGCGATACACGTCCGCTCGGCCGGAGTCGGCGATGCGAGCCACCACGTTGTCGACGCCATAGGTTTCGCGCACCACGCGCGCGGCGAGGATGTTCGAGTTGTCGCCGTCGGACACGGCGGCGAACCCGTAGGCATCCTCCACGCCCGCGGAGACCAGCGTGTCGCGGTCGAAGCCGATGCCGGTGATGCGTTGTCCCTTGAAGGAGGCGGGCAGCCGCCGGAAGGCGTCTCCGGACTGGTCGATGATGGCCACGCTGTGGCCGCGTGCCTCGAATTCGGTGGCGAGCGCCGCGCCGGTGCGGCCACAGCCCATGATCACGATGTGCACGGAGACCCACGCTATACCCGTTGAGCCTAGGATGGTGCGACGTGCAGAGGTTTCTCGAAAGCCTGAAACTGCTGGTCTTCGGCCGTCCGATCGCGACGGAACGCGCCCAGCGCCCCGCGCTGCGGACGCGCCTCGCCCTGCCCGTGTTCGGGGCGAGCCTGCTGTCGACGGTTGCGTACGCACCCGACGCGGTGATCGACGCGCTGCGCAAGGGCGCCGTGCAGTCCACGCTGCCGTGGATGGCCCTAGGCGTGGTCGCGATCATGGTCCTGCTCGGCTTCGCCTACCGGTCCAACGTCCGCAAGCGGCCCGACGAGCGCGGCGACTACGGGATCGTGAGGGACCGGCTGGGCCCCAATGCGGGTCTGGTCACCGGCTCGGCGCTGCTGGTCGACTACATCTTCACGGTGGCCGTCTCCGTCGCCGCCATCTCCCAGTTCGTGGTGTTCGTGATCCCCGACTCGAGCGGCTGGCACACGCAGATCGCACTGCTCGCCATCGCCGTCATGACGCTCGCGAACCTCCGCGGCATCCGAGAGCGGGCGCGGCTGATGTTCGCCGTGTGGTTCGGCTTCCTGCTGATGGTGGGCATCGTCTTCGTCTTCGGCGCGACGCGCGACGATGTGGCGCCGTTGACCACCGTGCCGCCCGAGGCAGCGTGGTCCTCCGCCCTCGCGTTCGCGGGCGCGATAGCGTCGGGCGCCGTGATGCTCACGGGCATCGAGCACCTCTCGTCATCCGCTCCGTACCACGCCGAGCCGCGAGCCAAGCGCGCGGGTCGAACCCTGATCCTCGCGGTGCTGGCGGGAGCCGTGGCCTTCCTCGCCGTGTCGCTGATGGTGTGGCGCTTCCGGGTGTCCGGGTGGCAGTCCGGCCCGGTGCTGCTGCAGGCCGCGGACCGCATCTTCCACGCCCCTTGGGCCTTGTGGCTGGTCGCCGTCCCCACCGTGGCCATCCTCTACGCCGCCGCCTCCTCGGTGTTCCGGCGGTTCGCGGGGCTCTCCTCACTCTTGGCGCAGGATTCGTTCCTGCCCCGACAGCTGGCGCAGCAGAGCGACCGGATGGTGTTCCGCGGTGCGGTGCTGTGGGTCGCCGGCTTCTCGGCGATCGTGGTGGTGGTCACGGGCGCCCGCCTCGAGCAGCTGGTGCACATGTACCTCATCGGTGCGTTCGCGGCGATCGTGCTCAGCCAGCTCGCCATGATCCGGCTGATGAGCGCGCGGATCGCGCTGCAGCCGTCCGGCCGGGTGCGACTGCGCATGATGGGCACGCGCGCTCTGCACGGCGCCGCGGCGGGCGTGGCGGCCGGCGTCTGGATCATCATCGCGGTGTTCAACTTCGGCGCCGGCGCATGGTTCGCGCTGCTGCTCGTGGTCGCCCTGGTGCTGCTCATGCGCGGCATCTCGGCGCACTACGCGAACGTCAGGGAGCAGCTCGAGATCCTGCCCGACGATCCCGCCTCCGCACGCCCCAGCTCGACCCACGGCATCGTCCTGGTGGCGCAGCTGCACCGTCCGGCGCTGCGCGCCGTCGCGTATGCGAAGGCCGCTCGCCACGCATCGCTCCAGGCCGTGGCCGTGCAGATCGAGCCCCGTGCGACGGCGGAGCTCCAGCGCCAGTGGGGCGAGCTCGGGCTGAGCGTCCCGCTGGTGATCCTCGACTCCCCGTACCGCGACCTCGCAAGCCCCGTGCTGGAGCACGTGCGCTCGACGCACCTGCAGTCGCCGCGCGACATGGTGGTCGTGTACGTGCCCGAGTACATCGTGGGCCGGTGGTGGGAGCGATTCCTGCACAACAGGGCGTCGATGCGACTGCGCTCGAAACTGCTGTCCATCCCGCGCGTGGTGGTGGCGGCCGTGCCGTGGCACCTGTCCTCCGCGCTCGGCGAGGGTGAGGCCGCATCGTTCACGCGCGAGCTCGCCCAGGTCGAGGCCTTGGACGGCGACCCGGATGAGTGATCTGCTCGAGCTCGACATCGGCGCGGTCGCGCACGGCGGGCACTGCGTCGCTCGCCACGAGGGTCGCGTCATCTTCGTTCGGCACACCCTCCCCGGCGAGCGTGTGCGCGCCCGGCTCACGGACGCGGGCGACGATGCGCGGCTGTGGCGAGCGGACGCCGTCGAGATCCTCACGCCGTCGCCGGATCGGGTCGACTCCGCCTGGCCCGAGGCCGGGCCCGCCGGCGTGGGCGGGGGAGAGCTGGCACACGTCGCGCTGCCCGCGCAGCGCGAGTGGAAGCTCGCCGTGCTGCGTGAGGCGTTCGTGCGCTTCGCCGATCGGGAGTTCCCCGGCACGGTGACGGCAGCGCCGGGCGACGATGCGCGCGGCGGCTGGGGCTGGCGGACCCGCGCGGACGCGGTGGCCGACGCGGAGGGCCGGGCCGCCATGCATCTGCATCGGTCGCGCGAGGTGCGCCGGCTCGAGAGGCTGCCGCTCGCGGCGCCCGAGCTGGAGGACTCCTTGCTCTCCGGCCGATTCCCGGCCGGCAGCCGCATTCACGCCGTGGCGCCCGGAGGGGTCGCGCCGCGCATCGTGGTGGACGGAGTGCCGTGGCGGAACGGTCGCGCGGACCGGCGCGACAACGCGCCGCGCCGCGTACACGAGGAGGTGGAGACCCGCGACGGCCGATGGGGCTACCAGGTCGATGTCGAGGGCTTCTGGCAGGTTCACCTTGACGCGCCGGCCGTCCTCGTGGCCGAGGTTCTCGACCGCGTCGGCGACGCATCGTCGGTGGTGGACCTGTACTCCGGTGCCGGGCTGTTCACCATCCCGCTCGGGTCCCAGGGCCGTGCCGTCACGGCCGTCGAATCCGATGCCCGCGCCTCCCGCGACGCGCGGCGGAACGCCCACGGGATGCCCGGGGTGCGCATCGTCCACTCGGATACCCGCGCGTACCTGGCGTCCGGCGAACCCGCGCCGGGTGTGGTGGTGCTCGACCCGCCGCGATCTGGCGCCGGCGCCCGCACCGTCGACGCGCTCGCCGCTCTGGGAGTGCCGAGGGTGGTCTACGTGGCGTGCGACCCCGTGGCGCTCGCGCGCGACACTGCGCTGCTGGCCGCGCACGGGTATGTCATGAGCGACGCGCAGGCGTTCGACCTGTTCCCGATGACCCACCATGTGGAGGCCGTGGCGACGTTCGAGCGCGCCTGACGGCGGCGTTCGCTGGGGACCTGCGGTCCAGGAGGGCCGATAGGATGACCGCAGGCACGATGAGGGGGAGATCCCCGAGCACGGAGGAGACGCATGAGCGCGAACACCCTTGGTTCCCGGTCGAAGCTGACGGTAGGACAGCACGAGTATGAGATCTTCCGCCTCGACGCGGTGCCAGGGCTCGAACGCCTGCCGTACTCGCTCAAGATCCTCGCGGAGGCGCTGTTGCGCACCGAGGACGGCGCCAACATCACCGCCGACCACGTCCTGGCCCTCGCGCAGTGGGAGCCCACCGCTGAGCCGGACACGGAGATCCAGTTCACGCCGGCACGCGTGGTCATGCAGGACTTCACGGGCGTGCCGTGCGTGGTCGACCTCGCCACCATGCGCGAGGCCGTGGCGGAGCTGGGCGGCGATCCCACGATCATCAATCCGCTGGCGCCCGCCGAGATGGTCATCGACCACTCCGTGGTGATCGACGTCTTCGGCCGCAAGGACGCCCTCGAGCTGAACACCGCGCTCGAGTATGAGCGCAACCGCGAGCGCTACCAGTTCCTCCGTTGGGGCCAGACCGCGTTCGACAACTTCAAGGTGGTGCCCCCGGGCACCGGCATCGTCCACCAGGTCAACCTCGAGTACCTCGCGCGCGGCGTCATGACGCGCGAGCTCGACGGCACCACGCAGGCGTACCCCGATTCGTGCGTCGGCACCGATTCGCACACCACGATGATCAACGGCCTCGGCGTGCTGGGCTGGGGCGTCGGCGGCATCGAGGCCGAGGCCGCGATGCTGGGCCAGCCGGTCTCGATGCTCATCCCCAAGGTGGTGGGCTTCAAGCTCACCGGCGCCATCCCGGCCGGCGCCACGGCGACCGACGTGGTCCTCACCATCACCGAGATGCTGCGCAAGCACGGCGTCGTGGGCAAGTTCGTGGAGTTCTACGGCGAGGGAGTGGGCGCGGTGCCGCTCGCGAACCGCGCGACGATCGGCAACATGAGCCCCGAGTTCGGCTCGACCGCGGCGATCTTCCCCATCGACGCCGTCACGGTCGACTACTTGCGGCTCACGGGCCGCACGCCCCAACAGGTCGCGCTGGTCGAGGCGTACTGCAAGGAGCAGGGCCTCTGGCACGATCCGTCGCGCGAGGCCGCGTACTCGGAGTACATCGAGCTCGACCTGTCGACCGTGGTGCCGTCCATCGCGGGACCCAAGCGGCCGCAGGACCGCGTGGCGCTCACCGAGTCCAAGCCGAAGTTCGAGGAGGCCGTCGCGCAGGTGCGTACGGGTGACGCGAAGGCCGCGACCTACATGGACGAGTCGGGCGCCGAGGTGCCGCTCAAGGATGGCGACGTGGTCATCGCGTCCATCACCTCCTGCACCAACACGTCCAACCCGTCCGTGATGCTCGCGGCGGCGCTGCTGGCCCGCAACGCCAACGAGCGCGGGCTGACCAGCAAGCCGTGGGTCAAGACGTCGATGGCACCCGGCTCCCAGGTGGTCACGGATTACTACGAGAAGGCCGGACTGTGGCCCGACCTCGAGGCGCTCGGCTTCCACCTGGTGGGCTACGGCTGCACCACGTGCATCGGTAACTCCGGACCGCTTCCGGAACCCGTGAGCGCGGCCGTCAACGGCCACGACCTCACCGTGGTCTCCGTGCTGTCCGGCAACCGCAACTTCGAGGGCCGCATCAACCCCGACGTGAAGATGAACTACCTGGCCTCGCCGCCGCTGGTCATCGCGTACGCGCTCGCGGGCACGATGGACCACGACTTCGAGTCAGAGCCGCTGGGCTTGGACTCCGCCGGCAACGAGGTCTACCTGCGCGACATCTGGCCGGACCCGACCGAGGTCGAGGCGATCGTGCAGTCGGCGATCACCCAAGAGATGTTCGAGAAGGACTACGCGGACGTCTTCGCGGGCGACGAGCGCTGGCAGAACCTTCCCACGCCCGACGGCAAGACCTTCGAGTGGGCCGAGGACTCGACCTACGTGCGCAAGCCCCCGTACTTCGAGGGCATGGGTCTCACGCCCGAGCCCGTCGAGGACATCACGGGCGCCAGGGTGCTCGCGCTGCTGGGTGACTCCGTCACCACCGATCACATCTCACCCGCCGGCTCCATCAAGGCCGACAGCCCTGCCGGACACTACCTGGCGGATCATGGCGTCGAGCGCCGCGATTTCAACAGCTACGGCTCGCGCCGTGGCAACCACGAGGTCATGATCCGCGGCACGTTCGCGAACATCCGGCTCAAGAACCTGCTGCTGGCGAAGCCCGATGGCAGCGTCGTCGAGGGCGGCTTCACGCTCAATCACCTCACGGGTGAGCAGGCGTCGATCTACGACGCGTCGGTCGCCTACGCCGAGGCCGGCGTTCCGCTCGTGGTGCTCGCGGGCAAGGAGTACGGCTCCGGCTCGTCGCGCGACTGGGCGGCGAAGGGCACATCCCTGTTGGGAGTCCGCGCCGTCATCACGGAGAGCTTCGAGCGCATCCACCGGTCGAACCTCATCGGCATGGGCGTGATCCCGCTGCAGTTCCCGGAGGGCGAGAACGCGGCGTCGCTGGGCCTCGACGGCACCGAGACGTTCGACATCGTGGGCGTCAGTGCGTTCTCGCAGGGCGAGCACCCGCGCACGCTGCCGGTGCGCGCCACGCGGGCCGACGGCTCCGTGGTCGAGTTCGACGCCGCGGTGCGCATCGACACGCCCGGCGAGGCCGACTACTTCCGCAACGGCGGCATCCTGCAATACGTGCTCCGCTCCCTGGTGAGCTAGGCGGGAAGCATCGGGGCCCCGTCCAGCGTTGACGCGCAGGACGGGGCCGCCGGCCCGCTGGTCGTACAGTGGGTGGTCACGAACGAGTGAGGAGCACGCGTGCTGGAGCGCATCGGATCGCCGCGTGATCTGCGTGCGCTCTCGTACGAGCAGCTCGCCGAGCTGTCGTCGGAGATCCGCGACTTCCTGGTCGACAACGTGTCCCGGACCGGCGGGCACCTGGGTCCGAACCTCGGCGTGGTCGAGCTCACGATCGGCATCCACCGGGTCTTCGATTCGCCCCACGACTCCATCGTCTTCGACACTGGTCACCAGGCCTACGTCCACAAGCTCCTCACCGGTCGGCAGGACTTCTCGGCGCTCCGTCGGCGCGGCGGACTCGCGGGCTACCCCGCGCGCCAGGAGAGCATCCACGACATCGTCGAGAACTCCCACGCCTCGACGGCACTCTCGTGGGCCGCGGGAATCGCTCGCGGCCACACGTTGCGGGGCGAGTCGGAGCGCACCACGGTCGCGGTCATCGGCGACGGCGCGCTCACCGGCGGGATGGCCTGGGAGGCGCTCAACTCGCTAGGAGCCTCGGACGACCGGGTGGTCGTGATCGTCAACGACAACGGCCGATCGTATGCGCCCACCACCGGGGGCCTCGCGCGCAAGCTGGACGGAATCCGGACCGACCGCAGGTACGAGGACTTCCTCGGATGGGGCAAGCGCACCTTCGAGAATCGCGGTCCGTTCCGCAACTTCGCCTACATGTCTGTCATGCACGGCAAGCGCGCCCTCAAGGGCCTGCTCACGGACGCGAGCATGTTCTCCGACCTGGGGCTCAAGTACATCGGTCCCATCGATGGGCACGATCAGCGCCGTGTCGAGAGGGCGCTCGCTCAGGCCCGCGAGCTCGACCGACCCGTGCTGGTGCATGTCCTCACGGAGAAGGGCCGTGGCTACAGCCCCGCCGAGCAGGACGCGGCCGATCGCTTCCACGCCGTGGGCCGGATCCATCCGGAGACCGGCCTCCCCATCGAGGAGTCCCGCTTCGGGTGGACGTCCGTCTTCGCGGACGAGATCGTGTCCGTCGCCGAGGAGCGGCCGGACGTTGTCGCGTTGACCGCGGCGATGCTGGCGCCGGTGGGCCTGCAGCCGCTCGCCGATCTTCACCCGGATCGAGTGATCGACGTGGGAATCGCCGAGCAGCACGCCGTCACCAGTGCGGCGGGGCTCGCCTACGCCGGCTTGCACCCCGTGGTCGCCGTGTACGCGACGTTCCTCAACCGCGCCTTCGACCAGGTGTTGATGGACGTGGCGCTCCACCGCGCGGGCGTAACCTTCATGCTCGACCGGGCGGGCATCACCGGCGACGACGGACCCAGCCACAACGGCATGTGGGACATGGCGCTGCTGCGCCACGTTCCGGGGCTGCGCCTCGCCGCGCCGCGGGACGAGCCGACCCTGCGCCGCGCGTTCCGCGAGGCTCTCGACGTCGACGACGCCCCCACGGTGGTCCGATACCCGAAGGGCGCGGTGGGCGATCCCATCCCCGCTGTTCGCCAGGTCGGGGACCTCGAGGTGCTCGCGCAGCATGGAGACGCGCCGCGCGTGGTGGTGGTCGGACTCGGGTCGATGGCCAGCGCGGCAGTCGACGCTGCCGACAAGATCGCGGCCGATGGCATCGACGCGCTGGCGGCTACCGCGACGTGGGTGCATCCGGTGCCGGCGGGCCTCGCCGAGCTCATCGACGGGGCCGAGCTGGTGGTGACCGTCGAGGACGGCCTGACCGACGCGGGGATCGGCGAGGAGTGGGCGTCGTACGCCCGGCTCGCGGGGCTCACGGCGCAGTGGTCGCACCACGGGGTGCCGCGCGAGTTCCTCCAGCACGCGTCCCGGGCTCAGATCGTCGACGATCTAGGGCTCGACCCGTCCGCGATCGCCGACGACACCCTGGCGCGGCTCTCGAGGGACTGAGCTCCGCGACACTGATCCGCACCGTTGACGGGATTCGGGCCCGAAAACGACACAATTCCGCACCGTTGTTGACGCGGGACGGGCGGCAGTCGGCTCAAGAACCCGCCGGCTCCGCAAATGCGGCGGCGAGCTCCGGCGCCGTGAGGTCGATCTGCCACTGCCGGGCGCCACGCCCGGCGAGGAAGTCGCGGATCCACTGCTCGCCCCCGCCGCCGGGATACTCCCAGCACGCCCGGCGCAGGGCGTCGGGCTGGAGCAGGTTCTCGGCGGGAACCGAATGAAGCTCGACGAGCGCGATGATGCGCCCGCGCGCGGCCATGAGCCGCGCGTAGGCCTCGGGACGCTTGTCCCTCCAGATCCGCTGCTGCGGCGGGCCGTCGCCCTGGGGCGCGCGCCGCGCCGGGAGCTCGGCATCCGGCAGCGCCATGGCTTCTGCGACCGCGACGTACCACTGCGAGGCGCGGCGGCGGGTGCCCTTCGACTGGAACTCCCGCACCGCGACCAGCTGCTCGAGCGAAGTGGGGCGCGCAAGCGCGGCCGCGACGATCGCCTGGTCTCGTAGCACCCGGCCTGGCGACGTGTCCCGGCGGTGCGCCTCGGCCTCGCGCGCCTCCCAGAGCGACCTCACGATCGCGAGCGAACGCTGGTCACGCACCAGGTGAGATCCCGACGTGCGTCGCCACGGATCGATGCGAGGCTCCGCCGGGGGCGCCAGGCGCACGGCCTCGAACTCCTGCTCCGCCCACTCGAGCTTGCCCGCCGCCTCGAGATGGGACCCGAGCCGCTCGCGCAGGTCCAGCAGCACCTCCACGTCGAGCGCGGCGTACACCAGCCAATCGTGGGGGAGTGGCCGCGTGGACCAGTCCTGGGCCGAGTGCTCCTTCGCCAGCGCGAACCCCAGTTCGCGTTCGACCACGGCGGCGAGGCCCACCTTGGGCCAGCCGAGCAGGCGCGCCCCCAGCTCGGTGTCGAACACCCGTGCCGGGGTCATCCCTAGCTCCCGCATCCCGGGGAGGTCCTGGCTGGCGGCGTGGAACACCCACTCCGCGTCGCCCAGCGCCTCTGAGAAGGCCCCGAGGTCGGGGAGCGCGGCCGTGTCGATCAGCGCGATCCCGGCGCCGGCGCGCTTGAACTGCGCCAGATAGGTGCTTTGGCCGTAGCGGAACCCGGACGCCCGCTCCGCGTCGGCGGCGACGGGGCCGGTGCCGGCCGCGAACGCCGCGCACGCCGCGGCCAGAGCCTCGGGGGTGTCGATGAGCGGCGGCACGCCGTCGGCAGGCACGGTGAGCGGGATGGCGGGGGCGGTCTCGTCCTCGATGGGCGAGGCCTCGATGGGCTCGGTCACGCGGTCCTTCCCGGCAGGGTGCTGACGCCGTCGGGCGTCGGGGGGACGCCGGCGCACGACGCCATGAGTTCGGTCCACGCGACGATGTGCGGGGCGAGGTCGGTGGTGGTTGGCGTCCAGGATGCCCGCAGTTCGATGGTGACCTCGTCGGCGCGTCCCGAGAGCTCGCCGTAGGACTCCGACGACACCTTGGTGACGGTGCCACCGCGCGCCCGGTGCGGTACCGCCTCCAGGGACTCGGACAGCCACGACCACGCGACCTCGCCCCACAGCTCGTCCCGTCCAACCTCCGGCTCGACCACGGCCTTGACCAGGGCGATGACGCGCATCGTTCCCTCCCAGGCGGGCGGGCCGTCCGGGTCGTGCAGCAGCACGAACCGGCCCGACGCCTCGTACCCGTCGACGTCGAGCTCCCCGCTGATCGCGGCGGCGAACGGCGCGATCCGGCCCGGCGCGGGGACCTCGGTGAGCGTCACCGCCGGATGCGTGGGGGCGTGGCGTAGCGAGAGCAGCGCCGCGCGGAAATCCGCGGGCGCGGTGTCGAGATCGCCGGCCATAGCGCGAGCCTAAGCCCGGGCGTCTCGCAGCCGGGTGACGCCACGCTCGGGCCGAGCGTCTAGGCTTGGCGGGTACCCCTTGGACCCCGAAGAAGGATGGACGATGGCGCTCGCTCAGATCGGCGTGACGGGACTCGCGGTGATGGGCCGCAACCTCGCACGGAATTTCGCTCGCAACGGCTTCACGGTGGCGGTGCACAACCGCTCGGTGGAGCGGATGAGGTCGCTGATCGCGGAGCACGGCGACGAGGGCGACTTCATCGGCTGCGAGTCGCTCGAGGACTTCGTGGCCGCGCTGGCGACCCCCCGCACGGTGGTCATCATGGTCCAGGCGGGGGGCCCCACGGACGCCGTCATCGAGCAGCTCACGGGACTGCTCGAGCCCGGGGACATCATCGTCGACGCCGGCAACGCGCTGTACACGGACACGATGCGCCGCGAGAAGGACCTCGCCGCTCAGGGATTCCACTTCGTGGGCTCGGGCGTGTCCGGGGGTGAGGAGGGTGCCCTGCTGGGCCCGTCGATCATGCCCGGCGGTCCCGCCGAGTCCTACGTGACGCTGGGTCCGATCCTCGAGAAGATCGCGGCGAAGGCGGAGGACGGCACGCCGTGCTGCGTGCACGTGGGTCCCGATGGCGCCGGCCACTTCGTGAAGATGGTCCACAACGGCATCGAGTACGCGGACATGCAACTGATCGGCGAGGCGTACGACCTGCTGCGCACCGGCCTCGACCTGGATCCGGAGCAGATCGCCGACATCTTCGCCGAGTGGAACCAGGGGGACCTCGAGTCCTTCCTCATCGAGATCACGGCCGAGGTGCTGCGCCAGACGGACGCGCGTACGGGCAGGGCCCTGGTCGACGTCATCAAGGACGAGGCGGGCCAGAAGGGCACCGGCCGTTGGACGGTGAAGGCCGCGCTCGACCTGGGCGTGCCCGTGACCGGCATCGCCGAGGCCACGTTCGCCCGCGCCATCTCCTCGCAGGTCGCCCAGCGCGCCGCGGCCCGCGACGTGCTGACCGCCTCGACCGGCGACTTCCACATCAACAACCGCGAGGGGTTCGTCGAGGACGTGCGCCTGGCGCTGTACGCGTCCAAGGTGGTGGCGTACGCGCAGGGATTCGACCAGATCCGGGCGGCCTCCGAGGAGTTCGGCTGGGACATCACGCTGGGTGACATGGCGAAGATCTGGCGTGCGGGCTGCATCATCCGCGCGCGCTTCCTCGACCGCATCACGGAGGCGTTCGAGCGCGACGCGGACCTGCCGACCCTGCTGGTGGACCCGTACTTCTCCGACGAGATCGCCGGCGGCGTGGGCGCTTGGCGGCGCGTGGTCGCACAGTCCGCGCTGACGGGTGTGCCGGCCCCGGCCTTCGCCTCGTCGCTCGCGTACTACGACTCGCTGCGCGCGGAGCGCCTGCCCGCCGCGCTCATCCAGGGCCAGCGCGACTTCTTTGGCGCGCACACCTACCAGCGCGTCGACATGGACGGCACCTTCCACACGCAGTGGTCGGGCGATCGCACCGAGATCGAGGCGTAGCCCCTAGCGCCGCACCCAGCGGCGCATCGTGAAGCCGCCGCCGTCGAGCGTGTGGGCGGCGGCCATGTCGGGCGGCACCGGGGGCGTCTCGGGCGCCTGCGCTCCCCCCTGACGGGGGGATTCCGTCAGGCAGTACTCGTCGATGATCGATCGCTGCAGCAGCCGGCGCGCGAGCGTGGGTCCGCCCTCGCACAGCATGCGCGGCAGGCCGTGCGAGACGAGCTCGCGCAGCGCGGTCCGGGGGGACAGGTCGTCGGCACCCGCGATGATGATCCTCGACGCCCACGCGGGTCCCAGTCGGGAGATCGCGGGCGAGCCGCCGTGAGTCAGCACCCAGGTGCGCTCGGGCGTGAGCCCCGGCGGCAGAATCCCGCCGTGGGTCGCCACGGCGATGTCGACAGTGGCACGCTGGCCCAGTCGCTCGCGGGCCTCGATCATCGGGCCGGGCAGCACGATGTCGGCGTACCGCTCCCGACGCGCGGTCTGCGCACCCACCACCACCACGTCGCACAGCGACCGCAGCACGTGCATGATCCGCGCGTCCTCGGGGCCGCCGAGCGAGCCCGACGAGCCGTCAGCGGCCGCGGCCCTGCCGTCGGTGGTCACGAGCATGCCGAGTCGCACCACGCCGGGACGATGCGCGTAGAGAGTCCGCAGGCGGGTTTCCAGAGGGTCGGGGGCGATCTCCTCCGGCGCGTCTCCGAGCAGGGTGAGCGTGCCCTCAGCCATGGCCCCTCCGCCGCTGGTCCGGGTGCCCGGTCCGGTGGAGGCGATCGCTCGCCTTAGGCTGGGGCACGTGAGTGTGAGCGTGCTGGGTCGGAGGCCCGTTGTCGAACCCGCCGAGCTGATCGCGGCGCTCGTGCCTCCGCCGCACTTCGCCGAGGCGTCCTTCGATTCCTACGCGCCCGACCCTGCGCACCCCAGTCAAGCACAGGCGCTCGCCGCCGTCGCGCGATTCGCGGCGCCGCACCTGCGCCGAGGCCGCGGGCGCAAGGGGCCGGGGGAGGGGCTCTACCTCGACGGCGGATTCGGCGTGGGCAAGACTCACCTGCTCGCCGCGCTGGCACACGCACTCGGGTCCAAGGCGGCCTTCGGCACGTTCGTGGAGTACACCAATCTGGTGGGAGCGCTGGGGTTTCGGCAGGCGCGGGCGGCGCTGTCCGAGTTCGCGGTGGTGTGCATCGACGAGTTCGAGCTGGATGATCCCGGTGACACGCTCATCATGGCGCGCCTGATGCGGGAGCTGACGGACTCGGGCGCGTGCGTGGCGGCGACCTCCAACACGCTTCCCGATGCGCTCGGGGACGGCCGGTTCGCCGCCGACGACTTCCAGCGCGAGATCCAGGCCGTGGCGCGGGTCTTCACGACGATGCGGATCGACGGCCCGGACTACCGGCACCGCGGCGACCTGGACTTCCCGGAGCCGGCGGACGATGCTGCGCTCGCCGAACTGGCCCAGGGCGACGGGGGAGCGCTGGTGCCGTGGACGGCGTTGCTCGACGATCTGGTCCACGTCCACCCGAGCCGCTACGGCGCCTACCTGGACGGGGTGGCGCGGTTGGCCGTGAGCGGCGTGCGGCCGCTGGCCGACCAGAATCAGGCGCTACGGGTGGTCGCGCTCGTGGACCGGCTGTACGACCGTGACGCGGTGATCGCAGCGTCGGGGGAGCCCCTCCCCTCGATCTTCACGCCCGACATGATGCGCGGTGGCTACCGCAAGAAGTACCTGCGTGCGCTCTCGCGGCTCGAGTCGATGGCTCACGCCGCCCTCGATCACACGCGACCCGTCTAGGTCACCCCGGGGCCGCGCCTGCCGCGCCGCTCGCGGCGCCCCCCGCATCGTCCCTCCGCAGTGCGGCGAGCCGCGCGCGCTCGTGCTCGACGTCGAAGTCCGCGGCCGGCCACTCGAGCTCCATGCCCTCCATCGCGCGCGTGAGCAGCTCGGTCACCGCGAGACGGGCGAACCACTTGTGGTTGGCGGGGATCACGTGCCACGGCGCGACGTCGGTCGAGGTGCGATCGAAGACGGCCTGGTAGGCGTCCATGTAGTGCGGCCAGTGCGCGCGCTCGTCGATGTCGCTGGGGTTGTACTTCCAGTACTTGTCCGGACGGTGAAGCCGCTGGTCCAGACGGTCCAGCTGGACCCCGGGTGAGACCATCAGCGCGCACTTGACGATCACGACGCCCTCGTCGACGCGGCGCTGCTCCCACGCATTGATCTCCTCGTAGCGCGCACCCCAGACGTCCGGCGGAACCAGGTCGTGAACCCGCACCACCAACACGTCCTCGTAGTGGGAGCGATCGAACACGCCGATGCGGCCGCCCGCGGGCAACGCACGCTCGATGCGCCACAGGTAGTGGTGGGCGCGCTCCTCCTCGGAGGGCACGCCGAAGCTGCGGGCCTGGACGCCCTGCGGGTCGACCATGCCGATCACATGGCGGACGATCCCGCCCTTGCCGGCGGTGTCCATGCCCTGGAGCACCAGCAGCACGGACCGGGTCCCCCCCGAGCGGCCGTTCGCGTAGAGCCGCTCCTGGAGCTCCGAGAGATCCTTGCCGCGCCGCCTCATCAGGCGTTCGGCGGCCTTGCGGCCGCCGTGGTATCCCGGCGTGGTCGCCGGATCGAACGCGCTGAGATCGAAGCCTGGTCCCACGCGGAGCGCGTCCGCAGCCCGGCCGTGCCAACCCTTCTTGCCCATCGCATCCTCCCTGATGCTCGCTCGATTTCTCACCCTAGTCGCCGGGCGGCGCGGGCGGTGGAAGGATGGAAGCGAGGACGTGCGGAGACCCGCGTCCGAAGGGGGCGAGCGATGAGCAACGGCAACGGTGCGGCGGCCGGCTGGGGAGGCGGCTACTTCCTGGCGATGATCGGATCCGCCGTGTGGTTCTGGCAGCAGGCGGACGGGTTCTGGAACCACGTGGGCGCGTTGCTGCAGGCCCTGGTGTGGCCCGCGTTCCTGATCTACGACGTCTTCGAGGCGCTCGCTTCCTGAGTGCCGCCGACGCCCGCGCCGCCGGGAGGGCTTGTCGGCGTGGGGCTTACGGGCGCATCATGTGGACGTTGCACCGGAGCCCGGGAGGCCGCCGTGAAGAGGTTGACCGCGGGCATCGCCACGCTGGCTTTCGGGCTCATCGGGTTCGCCTGGACGGTGGTGGAGGCCATGCCTCCGCTGCTGGGCTTCGAGGACACGGACGACCCGGCGGTGATGGTGGCCTTCCTGCGCGAGCACTCGTACCTGTACCGGGTGTCCGGCGTGCTGCTGCTCGCGATGTCGCTGAGCCTCACGGTGGCGGTCCTCGCGGTGTTCGAGAGGTTCGCCGCGACCACCTCGCGCTCGCTCGGGCTGCGGGTCGCCACCGCATTCGGGCTCTTTGCGGCCGCGCTGTTCGTCCCGCACGGCGCGCTGAGGTTGGCCTCCGCGAGCACGTTGCTGCACGTCGATCGGATCGACTCCGGCTGGGGTGAGTCGGCGTACCTGGCCGTGCAGATGGTGGGGACGCAGGCGCTCGGAGCGGGCGGGATCGTCGCGATGTGCGCCTGGGCCGTGGGCCTGAGCGTGCTCGGCTTCAGGGCGCGGACGCTACCCAGGTGGCTGTGCGTGCTGGGCGTGGTGCCGGCGTTCCGGATCCTGGTGGGGTTCGGCGGCGTATTCGGTTTCGACTCGTCGCTGGTGTGGATCCTCTACATGCTCGCCATCCCCGGGACCACCGTGTGGCTGGTCGCGTTCGGCATCGTCCTGATGCGCAGGCCCGTCGACGCGCCTCGGCCGGCGGCATCCCCCGACGTCGCCGCGGTCTAGTGTTGCCGCCTGGGCGTCGCGTGACTGGGCACTACGTGGTGATCGCGTGCTCGGCCGCCTGCGCTTCCTCGGGGGTGGTAGTAGGTTCGGACGTCCCCGCGAGCACCCCGTAGAGGGCCGCGGCGAGCCCCAACACGATCGTCACGACGATGACGTCGCTCACCGTGAGCGGCCGCATGGTCGCGAACATGATGAGGAGCAGGGCGCCGAGCCATAGCCAGAGGAGCCAACCCTGGCGCCGGAGCACCGCCGGGAGGCCATCGGGCCGCCAGCCGCGGTTGTCGAGCGCGGCGGATCCGCGGGCGAGGAGGGCGCCGCCCGAGCGCCGGAGTGCGACGGCCCCGTCGCTGCCACCCGCGATGAGCCCGGCGGTGACGGCGACGGCGCCGAGGACCACGTAGGCGAGCATGGCGGCCCCCGATTCGCCCGTGAGCGAGCGGTAGATGGCATCGGTGGCATCCGTCGGCACCTGGGCGGCGATCGCAGCCGCAGTGATCGACCCGCCGATCACGATCGCGCCACCCACCGCGGCTCCCGTGACGAGGATCAGCGTGCCCGCGACCACCACCGCGCGGGGCCGGCGGGGATGGACCACGATGCCGATCACGAGCAGGACGAGCGCGATCCACGGCAGCACGTCGCCCACGGTCGTGAGCGCCGAGTACCCGAGCCGCGCCCGCGCGATCGACGGCAGCTCGGCCACGGTGATCGAGGCGGACACCTCGGGGATCGAGTCCGCCAGGGTGAAGCCGGCCTCGACAAGGGCGGGCTTGAGCGCCGCGATGATGGGTCCGAGCTGGATCGCCACCACGCCGGAGTCGCTGATCTCGACGGCGCCGTCCGGGTTGGCCTCGATCGCGGCGAGCAGCTGCCTGTGGGTGAGTTGCAGCGCCTGCTCCCACACCGTCGCGAACGCGTCAGACTCGACCACGGTCCCGAGCGCGCTCCGGATCGCGACCCGAGCCTGGTCCGCGAGCAGAGGCCCGAGCAGGTCGGACGCGCGCGCGAGCCGGGGCGTCGCGTCGGCGTCGATCACCTTGTCGAGGAGATCGGCCACGAGCGCGTCGGGGTCGAGCGCCTCGTCGATCGCGCGGGCCGCGCGATCTACGATCAGCGCCTTGACGGCCGGCTCGTCGGCCAGGGGAGCGAGCGTGCGGACGAACGATGGGGTGTCGCTCGCCTGGCGTGCGGTGAACGAGACCACCGTCGCCATGGGCGCCAGCAGGGTCGCGATCACGATCAGCGTCATGCCCAGGAACGCCCTGCCGCGGGTGCGTCGGCGCGGCGCCGCGACCTCGGGGGAGCGCTCGTCACGGGCGGCGCTCGCCGCGGCGAGCTCGTCGCGCAGGCTCCGGTTGTCGTCCTCGACTGCTCTGAGCCTGGCGTTCTCGGCCTCCACCGCCGCCAGCCGGGCCTCGATCTGGGCCTTCGTCATCCCCGCCATGATTCCTCCTCGCGGTGCGACCGTCCGCCCTGGTCCGGTGCGCTCTCCACGTCAGAGACTAGGCCCAAGCGGCGGCCTTCGGCGGCGTGCGCCGCTTCGGGTCCGCGGGTGCGCCGCCGGTCGACCTCAAGAGCGCCTCAGCCGAGGGTGGTGAGTGCCACCGCGTCCGGCGCGAGCTCCAGCGTGCCGTCGGTCCATGTGGCCGCTCCGAAGGCCGCGAGCAGCGCCCCCGCCTCGACCCGCATCGGCTCAGCGGAGAGGTTGGCGTGGACCTCGACAGGGCCGTGCATGGTCAGCTGTCGCGGCGCGCTCTCCGAGGCGCCCGCGGGATGCCGGCGCCACGCGTCGTCGCTGAGCGTGCGCTCCCGCGCCCCCATCACCGCCGCCACCCATGCCTCGATCCGGCGGTTCGCGTCGGTGGTTGCCGCGACGCCCGAGCCCAGCTTGGACCGGAGGAACGTCTGACGGTCCTGCGGATCCGGCACGTCGACCTGGCCGCCGTACAGCTCCTCCCAGCCGTGGCCCGCGAACTCGCTCATGCGCCCCTCGGAGACCGCGGTACCCAGCGGCTCGTCGTGGTCCGTGAAGAACATGAACGGACGCGTCTCGCCGTACTCCTCGCCCATGAAGAGCATGGGGGTGAATGGCGACAGCAGGACCAGGGCGAGGGAAGCCGCCTGGCCTCCCTGCGACAGCCGCGCGGAGGGACGGTCGCCGATGGCGCGGTTGCCCACCTGGTCGTGGTTCGAGGCGAAGACCACGAACCGGCGCCTGTCCACGTCCGCAGGCACGGGGCGGCCCCAATCCTCGCCGCGGAAGGTCGAGAACGTGCCGTCATGGAGGAAGACGTGCCGATACACCTTGTCCAGTGCGGCGATGCCAGCGAAGTCTGCGTAGTACCCGTGGGTCTCGCCGGTCAGGTAGGCGTGCAGCGCATGGTGCACGTCGTCCGCCCACTGCGCCGTCATGCCGAGCCCGCCCTCGGCGGTGGGCGTCACCATCGAGGCGTCGTTGAGGTCGGACTCGGCGGTGAGCGACAGCGGACGGCCCATGCTCGTCGCCAGGCGAGCCGTCGCGTCGGCGAGCTCGGCGAGGATGTGCGGACTCGAGTCGTCGACCAACGCGTGGACCGCGTCGAGCCGCAGCGCGTCGACGTGGAAGTCCTCGAACCACCGCAGGGCGTTGTCGACGATGAAGCCCCGCATGCCCTCCGAGCCCGGCTGGTCGACGTTGACCGCCCAGCCCCACGGTGTCTCGTGCGCGTCGGTGAAGTACGGGCCGTATTGGGCCAGGTAGTTGCCGTCGGGACCCAGGTGGTTGTAGACCACGTCGAGGCAGACGCCCAGGCCCTGGGCGTGGGCGCGGTCGACGAGCCGCTGCAGGGCGGCGGGGCCGCCGTATGCGTCGTGAACCGAGTACAGCGCGACGCCGTCGTAGCCCCAGCCGCGGTCGCCCGGGAACGCGGCCAGCGGCATCAGCTCGATCATCTGTATGCCGCGTGCGGCGAGATCCCGCAGTTGGCGTTCGTCGATCGCGTCGAGCGTGCCACGCGGGGTGAACGTTCCGACGTGCAGCTCGTAGTGGACCGCGCCACGCGCGTCGATACCTGCCCAAGAGTCGTCGGTCCAGGAGTGCTCCGCCGCGTCGAACGCGCGTGAGGGTCCATGCACGCCGTGGGCCTGCCACGCGCTGCGCGGGTCCGGCAGCGGGCCGCTGCCGTCGACGACGAACGCGTAGTCGGTGCCGGACGCCAGCTCCGGACCCAGCCACCACCCCACACGACCCTGATCCCTGATCATCGGGTGCGTGCCCTGTTCGCCGTCTTCGCCGAGCACGCAGGAGACGGACGATGCGTCGGGCGCCCAGACGCGCGCCGGCCCGCTCATGCCCGCTCCAGCAGGGCGACAGGGTGGGCCTTGAGTATCGAGGCGAGCGGCACCGCGCCGCCCTCGAACGTGTTGCGGCCGATCACGTCGCGCCACGTGCCCGGCGGGAGCTGCACGGTGTGCTCCGCCCAGCCGCCGAGCCTTTCGAGCTCGATGGCGACCCTGGTCGCGACGGTGATCACGCGCGGGTCATCGTCCGCGGTGCGGGCGAAGACCACGGCGTGGCCGCTGGAGGCGGGCAGCGGCAGGTAGCCCGCGCCCGGTCCCGTGAACGCGTCCGCATGGTCGCGCCGCAACCGCAGCGCGGCGGCCGTCACCAGCGTCTTCTCCTCCGCGACGCCGCGCGGCTTCGCCTTGCCGCTCACGCGCGCCAGCATCTCCTGCCGCGCGTCGAAGTCCACGGGCCGGCGGTTGTCCGGGTCGACCAGGCTGGGCGCGACGGTCTCGGTGCCCTGGTACACGTCGGGAACCCCGGGCATCGTGAGCTGGATGATCTTCTGCGCCAGGATCGCGGTGCGCACCCCGGCGGCCGTGGCCCGGTTCCACGCCGCCACCTCCTCGCGCACCGCCGGGTCGGCGTGAGTGGTCTGCGCGAACCACAGCACCTGGAGCTCGTAGTTCTCGTCCACGGACGTCCAGGTGGTGTGCGTCTTGGCCTCGCGCATCGCCTTGATCAGGTAGCCCTCGAGGCGCCCCCACGCCATCACGCCGTCATCGTCGGATGTGCCCACCAGCGTCTGCCACCACAGGTTCTCCATCCGCCCGTCGAGTTCTGCGGGCCGCAGCTCAGCCGTGGAGGCGCGCAGGCGCTGGACCAGCTGGTCCCAATCGTCGGCGACCTCGGAGAGCACGCCCAGGCGCGCCCGCACGTCCTCCGAGCGCTTGGTGTCGTGAGTGGACAGGCACGTCATGGCGTGCGGATACATCTGCTGCTGATCGTGTGCCCACGCGTGGAATGCGGCCGGCGGGACCGCGAAGCGGCCGGCGGGGGAGCCCACCTCGCACAGCGGCAGCAGGTGCGTCCAGCGGTAGTACGCGGTGTCCTCGACGCCCTTGGCCATCACCGCGCCGCAGGCCTGCTGGAAGCGCGTGATGAGCTCCCGACGGGCCGCATCGTCGGTGCGGCCGGCGGATCCCACCTCGACGCCCTTGAGCAGGTCCACCACCACGTCGAGGGTTTCGTGACGCTCGGGATCGAGCAGCGCGCGCGCCCGGCTCGCGGCGTGCTCGATGGCGTCCGCCGAGGCGGGCTTGGTGGGAACCCCGACCACCACGTAGGCGCGGTAGCGGTCGAACGTCACCAGCAGCGTCCGCAGGCAGTCGTAGAGGGAACGCCAGGTGTGGTCCCGAAGGCGCACGTCGGTGGTGCAGATGGTGTGCGCGATGGTCGCGAGTCGATGCACCTCGCTCGACAGCGACTCCTTGACGATCTCGCGCTTGGCCGCGTCGATCATGTCGGGCAGCTCGCCCATGGCGTCGCCCGCGATCCGGTGCAGCGTGCCCGCCAGCGGCGAGCTCCCCGCCGGGTCACGCAACAGCGCGCCCACCCTCCACGAGGCGTCATAACCCGTGGTGCCGGCGCACTTCCAGGTGGTAGGGAGCCGCTCGTCGTCCTCCAGGATCTTCTCAACCACGATCCACGCGCCGTCGGTCGCCGCCGCGAGGCGGTTGACGTATCCGCCCGGGTCCGCGAGCCCGTCCGGGTGGTCGATCCGCAGGCCGTGGATGGTGCCGTCCTTGATGAGCGAGATGATCAGCCGGTGCGTGGCGTCGAACACGTCCGGGTCCTCGACTCGCACGGCGACCAGGGACCCGACGTCGAAGAAGCGTCGGTAGTTGAGCTCCTCGTTGGCCACTCGCCAGTACGCGAGCCGGTAATGCTGCTCCTCGACCAGGGTGGCGAGCGGCAGGTTCTCGGTGCCGGCGCGCACGGGGAAGACGTGTTCGAAGTACCGCAGCACGTGAACCTCGCCGCGCTCCTCCTGGCCGGGGACCACCATCGTCTCGACCGTCAGGTCGCCGCTCGCCAGCACCGTGCCGATGCGCTTGCCCAGCACGGGCATCAGCACCGGGTCGCCCGAGGACCAGTCGACGTCGAACCAGTGCGCGTACGGCGACGCCGTTCCCAGCTCGAGCACGGACCACAGCGCCTTGTTGTGGAAGGCGGGCGTGGGGACCGCCATGTGGTTGGGAACCAGATCCGCCACCAGCCCGATTCCGTGCTCCCCGGCCTGCCAGGACAGGTCGCGCAGCGCATCCTCGCCGCCCAGGGATTCCGCGATGCGGCTGTGGTCCACCACGTCGTAGAAGTGCGTCGAGCCGGGCGCGGCGGTGAGGATGGGGGACAGGTAGAGGTGGCTCACGCCCAGCGAGGCGAAGTAGTCCAGCCGCGCCGCCGCGTCGGCGAACGTGAAGTCCGCGCTGAGCTGCAGCCGGTAGGTCGCGGACGGCACCTTCGCTCCGATGCGGTGCCCCGTCCTGCGGGCACGTTCGTGGGCGGAATCGGGCATCAAGACCTCCTCGGATACGTCCCATCATGTCAGACGCGCCCTGGTGGCCGGCTGTCCATCCTGCCAGGTGCTGACCCGATCGCGGCCCGGCCAGCGGCCCCCCGGCGGGAATGCCGCGAGCCCGGCATGATGGGTGCGGGGAGTGCGAGGGAGGCAGCATGGTGACGGCGTGGGACGTTCGCGACTGGCGGGCGCGGGTCGCCGATCTCTACGGCGAGGTGCGCTCCGAGGTCGCTCCCGAGCGGGCGCATCGGCTCTGGGCCGATGGCCGCGCCGCCCTGCTCCGCGACCACCCCGCCTCGCCGGTGCCCGACCATGCGCGCGCATCGTTCATTCCCGAGGTGGCGCCCTACGATCCCGCGTTCCGCTTCGTGGTTCCGGTGCTCCCGGCCGATCC
>NZ_JAHEBP010000138.1:3587-5176 GCF_024642165.1 Demequina sp. | reverse complement strand
CGCATCGCGTCCAGCAGCGCGGCGGCGCGGATCGCGAAGCCGTTCTCCAGAGCCGCCGACACGCCGTCCTCGATACCCTCCTGAACGGCCTCCACAACCTCCTGGAGCGACAGCCCGCCGGCGACGTGCTGCTCGGGCGCGTAGCGCAGCTCGGCGTAGACCACGCCGTCCGCGGCGAGGTCGAGGATCGCCTCGCGCGCGACGCGGCGCAGGTTCGCCGCGCTCTGCATCACGGCCGTGGTGTGGGCGAAGGCCTCGAGGTAGCGGACCAGGTCGCCGGAGTCGGCGTTCTCCGCGAAGATGCGGGCGAGTTCATCGGGGTCGGAGGAGGGCAGCTCGTGCCCGATCTCCGCCGCGAGCTCGATGAGGGTGGCGGGGCGCAGGCCGCCGTCGAGGTGGTCGTGCAGCAGCACCTTGGGCAGGGCGAGGATCTCGGATTCGGTGAGGGTCATGCGACCAGGCTAGTCGCGCCGGGCCGGCACCGGCATCACCAGCCAGGAGGCACGGGACCAGTTGCCGAGGGCCGGCAGCCGCCCCGCATCGGGTCGCAGGTCCGCGTCGCGGAGCGGGAGCACCGCGCCCGCGCCGGGTTCATAGACGAGGAAGCCGTCGTGCGTGTCCGCTACCAGCAGGACCACGTGGCGCGGGATCACCGTGTCGAGCCCCAACGACGAGTCGCCCGACGCGAACAGCGGCACCGGGATCCCGTCCGCCAGCGCCCGTCGGGCGTGCGCGAGCGCCGGGGCCAGCGCCTCGTGCGAGGTGTCGTCGACGAGGCTGCCGCGGAACCTCAGGCCCGCGAATCGGGTGCGGTCGTCGACCTTCCACGGCGGGGTGCCCAGCGATCGCGGCCACGCCACCGGCCCGAGCGCGCTCGCCGTGGTCTGCGCGTGAAGCACCCGCTGGAGCGCCACCCAGCGCTCCTCGAGGGTGAGGGTCTCGAAACCCTCGGCCTCGGCGTGGAGCGCCTCCGGCGGGACGTACCCCGACAGGCTGCGACCGGTCGCGATCCACAGCGCCATGAAGGGGTCTCCGGCCATCCGCATGACGCCCATGGTGGCGGCGCCACAGGTGGTCTGGTCGACCTGCGTGGCGCGCACCCCGGCCCACAGCACGGGGCCCGCGCCGTCGTCGGCCTTCCCGGCGGTGGGATGGGCGACCACGCGACGATGCTCGGAGGAGAGCCCGTCCCAGCCGGCGGCGAGCGCGGCGACGGCGGTGAGGGGTGCGCCGGACGCGACGGCACGGTCGAGCACGGCCGCATCGTCCCCCATCTGCTCCCGCGCGACCCTCAGGCCCTTGGCGTCCGCGGCAGAGGCCTGCTCCACGGCGCGCGCGAAGGCGCGCGCAAACAGCCCCTCCGAGCTCAGTGGTTCGTCATCCGGCCTGCGCTCGCCCAGGTGCAGCATCGCGCCCAGGCGTGCCGCGGCGGAGGTCAGGGTCCAGGCCATCTAGAGGGTGTGCGCGCCCACGGCGCCGAGGATGATTTCTCGCGTGACCGAGCCACCTGGCGTGATCTCGACGGTGCCGGCGCCGTCGCGGGCCTCGCCGAGCGCCTTGAGCCCGCGAGCCATACGCTTCTCCTTCTC
>NZ_JAHEBP010000138.1:0-3487 GCF_024642165.1 Demequina sp. | reverse complement strand
CCGGTGAAGCCGAGCCCGCGACCGGAAAGCTGAGGCACCGCGACACCGCACGCCGCAACCAACGGCGCCAGCGGCAGGGTGATCTTGTCACCGATTCCACCCGTCGAGTGCTTGTCCGCGGTGGGACGCGACAACGAGGAGAAGTCGAGGCGCTCGCCCGTCGCGATCATCGCATGGGTCCAGCGGGAGATCTCCTCGCGGCTCATACCGCGTTGCAGGATCGCCATGGCGAGGGAGCTCATCTGCTCGTCGGCGACCACGCCACGGGTGTAAGCGTCCACCACCCAGTCGATCTGGCCCGCGGTCAGTGTGCCGCCGTCCCGCTTGGTGCGGATCACGTCTACGGCGTCGAATTGCTCGTTCATCAGTGCTCCTCGAGGTGCTGGGGGCCGAAGGCCCACGGAAGGATCTGGTCCAGGGTGAGGGTGCGGCCGGGCCCGTCGATCAGCAACGCGGGACCGCCGAACTCGTACAGGAGCTGGCGACAGCGGCCGCACGGCTGCAGAGGCGCGCCGTCCGCGTCGACGCACGCGAAGGCGATGAGCCGCGAGCCCAGCGCATCGGTGTGCAGCTTGGACACCAGCGCGCACTCCGCACACAGGGTGAGCCCGTAGCTGGCGTTCTCCACGTTGGCGCCGGTGACGATCTCACCCGTGTCGGTGAGCGCCGCGGCACCCACGCGGTACTTCGAGTACGGCACGTAGGCGCGCTCGCTCGCCTCCCGCGCCTTCGCGCGGAGCACGTCCCAATCGATGTCCGTCACTTCTTGTACGGCTTGCCCTCTGCGGCCGGCGGTCGTGCGTGGCCCACGAGGCCGGCGACCGCGAAGATGGTGGCGAGGTAGGGCAGCATGGCGAGGAACTGGGACGGGATCGCCGTCCCGATGATCCCGAACTGCTCGCGCAACGAGTCCGCGAAGCCGAACAGGAGCGCCGCGGCGAGCGCGCCCTTGGGGCTCCACCGCCCCAGGATCATCGCAGCCAGGGCGATGAAGCCCTTGCCCCCCGTCATCTCCTTGCCGAAGGCGAGGCCGTTGGCGACGGTGAAGAACGCGCCTCCGAGGCCGGCGATCGCCCCGCCCAGGATGGTGTTCCGCACGCGCGTGCGGTTGACCTTGATGCCCACGGTGTCCGCGGCGCGCGGGTGCTCACCCACGGAGCGGACCCGCAGGCCCCACCGCGACTTGAACAGCATGATGTGCATCACGATCACGATGACGTACATGAGGTACACCAGCGCATTCGCGTTGAACAGCACCGGCCCCACGATCGGGATCTTGCTGAGCAGCGGGATGGGCATGGTGGGAAGGCCGATGGCCTGGTTGAGCTCCGGGCTCTCCTTGAGCAGCGTGCCGAACAGGAAGTTCGTGACGCCGATCACGAGGACGTTGAGCACCACGCCCACCACGATCTGGTCCACCCAGTACTTGACGGCGAACAGTGACAGCGCGGCCCCCACCAGCGCGCCCGCGAGCGGCGCCGCGATGAGTCCCATGTAGGCACCCATCTCGCGAGAGCCCGTCGCGTTCGAGACATATCCGGTGACCACGGCGGCGAGGAAGGCGCCCGCGAGCAGCTGGCCCTCGATGGCGATGTTGATGATGCCGGAGCGCTCGCAGAGCGTGCCGGAGAGCGAGCCGAACACGAGGGGTGTGGCGAGGAACACCGCGCCGATGAGCAGGCCCGTGATCTGCATGGACGTGTTGCCCTTGCCCGCACCTGCCCAGGTCAGCATCGCCGTGATGATCGCGAAGCCGTAGGCGACGTACAGGTACCACGGGATGGCGCGGCGGTTCCACGCGACCCAGAACGCCCATCCCGAGAGGGCGAGGGCCACGACGCACAGCACCACGATCGTGGTGAGCGACGGCAGCGAGAAGTCCGGGATCTGGAAGAAGTCGGTGGAGCGCGCAACCGCGAAGCTGGTCTCCTCGTCGCCCCCTGTCCCGACCGCGAAGAACAGCAGCGACAGGAGCGCGATCGAGCCCAGCACGATGGGCCCGTTGAGCTTGCGCGCCAGTACGGGCGCCTCGGATGCGGCGGCGATGGGCTCGGCGACTGCGGTGCTCATACCGCCACCTCCTTGACGCTGGTCGGGGTCGGCAGCCGGAACAGGAACCTCACCAGCGGCGGCGCGGCGATGAAGAGCACGATGAGCGACTGGATCACCAGCACGATGTCGACGGGCAGCCCGGCCTGGACCTGCAGCGCGGGACCGGAGGCGCGCAGGCCGCCGAACAGGATCGCGGCGAGCACCGTGCCCACGGGTCGCGAACGTCCCAGCAGGGCCACCGTGATCGCGTCGAATCCGAACGAGGCGGCGATGCCAGAGGTCAACGACTTCTCCGTGCCGAGGATCTGCGCGGAGCCGGCCAGACCGGCCAGACCACCGGCGATCACCATGACCAGGATGTACGCCCGCGACACGCTCATGCCGGCCGTGCGCGCGGCGGACGGGTTGGCGCCTACCGCCCGGAACTGGAAGCCCAGGGTGGAACGCTCCATGAGCCACCACACTCCGAAGGCCGCGGCGATCGCGAGCAGGAAGCCCAGGTGGAGCGGGAACTGCGACCCGAGGATGAGCGGGTATTGGGCGGTGGTGTCGATGATCGGCGACTGGGGGTTGTCGGAGTTGGGTCGCTGGAAGGCGTCCTTGGTGAGCAGGAAGCTGAGCAGGTTGAGCGCGATGTAGTTGAGCATGATGGTCACGATGACTTCGTGCGCGCCCGTCCGTGCCTTGAGGAAGCCGGGGATGAAGCCCCACAGCGCGCCACCGATGATGCAGCCCAGGATCGCCACCAGCAGGTGCAGCCCCGCGGGCAGGTGCCACGCGAAGCCGATGTAGCCACCCAGCGTCGCACCGATGATGATCTGGCCCTGGGCACCGATGTTGAACAGCCCGGCCCGGAAGCCGATGCCGAGTCCGAGTCCGGCGAAGATCAGCGGCGTGGCCGCGGTGAGGGTCTGGGTGAAGGGCCGGATCTTGGCGGCGAAGTCCGCCCCGGCGGAGTTGTAGATGGCGCCCTGGAACATCGCCTGGTAGGCGCCACCGACCACGTCCCCGATCGCCGCGAACGTGTCGCCGGGCCGCGAGAAGAAGTACCCGGCTGCCGTGCGCACCTCCTCGGACGCGAGGATGATCAGCAGGGATCCCAGGATGAGCGACGCGACGATCGCGAGCACCACCACGATGGTCTGGCTCTCGACGATCTCCCGCAGCACCGACCGGCCGTCGCGCCCGGGCTTCTTCTGGTCCACCTTGGTGGTGGTCTGGTCGCTCACGCCGCCTCCTCGTGTGCACCGGCCATCATCAGGCCGAGGGTGTCGCGATCCGTGGTGGGCGGGACGATGCCCACGATGCGACCGTGGTACATCACCGCGATGCGGTCGGCCAGGGCGACCACCTCGTCGAGCTCGGCGCTCACGATGATCACCGCGGCGCCCGCGTCCCGCTCCGCGACGATGCGGCTGTGGACGAACTCGATGGA
>NZ_JAHEBP010000037.1:18531-20103 GCF_024642165.1 Demequina sp. | reverse complement strand
TCGCGGACTCCCAGTACGGCAGGGCGCGCTCGAGCACGTCCTTGAGGCACTCCGTCTTGGGGATGGGCTCGCCGGCGTAGCGGACGTCGCCCTCCTGCGTGTACGGGTTGTCGTCGGAGATGACCGGCGGCGGCACGTCGTAGGAGCGGCGCCAGATCATGAACTTCTCCTCGCCGAACTGCTCGAGGGTCTCCGCCTTGTTCTTGCCCTGGAGGTCGCCGTAGTGGCGCTCGTTGAGGCGCCAGTCACGCTTGACCGGGATCCAGTGGCGGTCCGCGGAGTCGAGCGCCAGGTTGGCGGTCATGATCGCGCGGCGCAGCAGCGAGGTGTGGACCACGTCGGGCAGCACGCCCTCGGCCTTGAGGAGCTCGCCGCCGCGCACGGCCTCGCCCCAGCCCTTCTCGTTGAGGGGGACGTCCACCCAGCCGGTGAACAGGTTCTTCGCGTTCCATTCGCTCTCGCCGTGACGGAGCAGGATGAGTGTGTAGGTCATGGCGCCAGCCTAGCCCGGGCGGGGCGGGTCACGCCTGGCTTAGGTCCCAGCCCGCGGGACGATGCGTGTCAGGCTCCGGCCACGCACGCGGGGCTGACGATGGCAGCGGCGGCGTAGGGCAGCTCGGCCACGTCCCCGATGCCCTGCTCCGGGGGCAGCGCGAGCACGTCCGCGAGCGCGAAGGAGCGCACTCGATGGCCGCGCTCCTCCCCCACCAGCAGGCGGTCACCCAGCACCGCGAAGTGACGGGGCCACAGCCCGGCGTCGAAGGCACCGCGGTAGGTGAGCTCACCCTCGGGGGCGACGTCATGGACCGCGATCACGTCGGGGCCGCGGACGCTCACCAGCAGCACGTCGCCGGTGGGCCCGGGTACCAGCGCCACGTGCGCGTCCTGCGGCTCCGCGGACCGCGGCGGGGCCAGCGTGGCGGGCGTCTCGCTCACCACCTCGGCGGTGGCCGAGGCCGCGTCCCACCGCAGGGTGCGCACCTGGTGGTCGAGCTCGCAGGTCACGTAGAGAAGGTGGCCGCGCACCGCGGCGTGGCGCGGGCCGGCGCCGGGCGGGAGCGTGGCGGCAATGCCGTCTTCTTCGAGCAGGCCGCCGTCGAGCAGGCGGTATCGGCGCAGCTCGTCGGTGCCCAGGTCGACCACCAGGACGTGCCGGCCGCCCGGGGCGATCAGCGCCGAGTGCGCGTGCGGTGCCTCCTGCCGGTCGGGATTCGGGCCGGACCCGGCGTGGCCGTGAAGCTGGGCCGGCGCATCGTCCCGGAAGCCGCCGTCCGCGCCCAACCGGATCACGGCCAGGTCGCCGCTCGAGTAGTGGGAGACGTAGAGCGTGCGGGCGTCCGGCGAGAGCAGCAGGTGGCAGGCGTCGGCGCCGCCGGTCGGGAGCGTCGCGACGATGCGCGGCCGGGCCGCGTCCGAGACGTCGACGATGGCGACCTGGCTGGCGGGCAGCTCGCACGCCGCGTACAGCAGCGGCAGGGTCGGGTGCGCGAGCAGGAAGGACGGAGCGGGGAGCTCGAGCACCAGCCGTGCCTCGGGATCCGCGGCCGACGCGGAGCGCCAGACGCCCTCGCC
>NZ_JAHEBP010000037.1:10781-18431 GCF_024642165.1 Demequina sp. | reverse complement strand
TGTCACTGCGCGGCGTCGTAGGCCTCGCGCACCTTGCCGGGGATGCGGCCACGCTCGGGCACGTCCACGCCGCTGGCCTTGGCCCAGGCACGGATGGCGGCCGCGTCCGACCCGCCCGCGGCGGCCTTGCGGACGCGCGAGGGGGCCTTGCGCGCCGAGGTGCGGCGGCCCGCACCGATCCACGGTCCGAACGCGTCGCGGAGCGCCGCGGCGTTGGCCTCGTTGAGGTCGACCTCGTACGACGAGCCGTCGAGGGAGAACGAGACCGTCTCGGTCGCGGTCGAACCGTCGATGTCATCGACCAGGACAACCTGCACCTTCTGCGCCACGGTATTTCCTTTCCTAGGGGGTGAGGCGATATTGGCACCTCGCACTTCCGCAGTCAATTCCGGAGGCGGCCGTTATCGGCGAATTCCGCGGCGCATTTTCGGTGCGCATTACTGCGTGCGCCGAATGTCGACTTTCAGCGCTGCTCGGGGGCCTGCTCGGGGGCCTGCTCCGGCGCGTCGGCGGGCGGCGCCACGGCGTCCGGATCGCCGGCGGTGACCGCCGCATCGTCCCTGCCGGAGGCCTCGCGGGCGGCGTCCTCGGCGTCCTCGCGAGCGAGGGCGGCGCGCTCGTTGCGGTCCGCGCGGATCACGGCGCGCATCACGAACCAGAACAGCAGCCCCACGCCGATGGACGGGATGATGCCCACGAGCACCGCGTTGAGGGCCACGTCAGTCCTCCGTGGGCTTGACGAGCGGGAACAGGATGGTCTCGCGGATCCCCAGGCCGGTGAGCGCCATGAGCAGGCGGTCGATGCCCAGGCCCATGCCGCCGGACGGGGGCATCGCGTACTCCATGGCGGTGAGGAAGTCCTCGTCGAGGCGCATCGCCTCGTCGTCCCCCTGCGCCGCCATGCGGGCCTGCTGCGCGAAGCGTTCGCGCTGGATGACGGGGTCCACCAGCTCGGAGTAGGCCGTCGCGAGCTCGATGCCGTGAATGTAGAGGTCCCACTTCTCGACCACGCCGTCGATCGAGCGGTGATCCCGAGTCAGCGGAGACGTCTCGACCGGGAAGTCGCGCACGAACGTGGGCCGGGTCAGCGTGGGGCCTACGTGGTGCTCCCACAGCTCCTCGACCAGCTTGCCGTGGTTGACGCGCTGGGGGTCGACGCTGATCTCCGCGTGGTCGCAGAGCGTCTCGAGGTACTCGACGGGCGTGGTGGGCGAGATCTGCTCGCCCAGCGCCTCGGACAGCGAGCCGTACATGGTGAGCTCGGGCCACTCCCCGCCCAGGTCGTACTCCTCGCCGTCCGCCAGGGTCACCACCCGGCTGCCGAACAGGTCGTCGGCCGCGCCCTGCACCAGGTCCTTGGTGAGCGTCGCCATGGTGTCGTAATCGCCGTAGGCCTCATACGCCTCCAGCATGGAGAATTCGGGCGAGTGGGACGAATCCGCGCCCTCGTTGCGGAAGTTCCGATTGATCTCGAACACCCTCTCGATGCCGCCCACGGCCGCGCGCTTAAGGAACAGTTCGGGCGCGATCCGCAGGTAGAGGTCGATATCGAAGGCGTTCATGTGCGTGACGAAGGGGCGTGCCGCGGCGCCGCCCGGCTGCGTCTGCAGCATCGGGGTCTCGACCTCGATGTAGCCGCGCGAATGCAGGCTCTCCCGCAGGCTGCGCATCATGCGGGCGCGGTTGCGCACCGTGTCCCGCGCCACCGGGCGGGCGATGAGGTCCACGTAGCGCTGGCGCACGCGCGACTCCTCGGACAGTTCCTTGTGGAGCACCGGCAGCGGGCGCAGGGCCTTGGCGGCGATCGCCCACTCGTGCGCGAACACCGAGACCTCACCGCGGCGCGACTTGATGGCGCGGCCCTGGGCGAACAGGTGGTCGCCCAGGTCGACGTCGGCCTTGAAGGCGGCGAGCGACTCCTCGCCCACCTCGGCGAGGCTCAGCATGATCTGCAGGCGCTGGCCCTCGCCGTCCTGGATCGAGGCGAAGCACAGCTTGCCGGTGTTCCGGATGAAGACCACGCGGCCGGCGACGCCCACCACGTCCTGGGTCTCCGCGCCGTCCTCGAGGTGCTCGTACTGCGCCTTCACGTCGGCGATCTCGTGGGTGCGCGGGACGGAGACCGGGTACGCCTCGCCCCCGGACTCGATGATGCGGTCGCGCTTCTCGCGGCGCACGCGCATCTGCTCGGGGATGTCGTCGGCGTGGTCGGGGGCCGCAAGGGAGGGCACGGTGGTCTCTTCGGTCACGGGCGCAAGTCTATCGGCGGCCAGGAGCGCCGATGCGGGGTCCCGCTGCTGCTGACAGTGCGCACGGAGTGCGGTGCGACACGCGGGGCGCGAGGGCACGATGCGGTGCGTGGCGCGGCGTGTCGCCGTCAACTCCGTGCGCAGTGTCGGGGGTGTCGGGGGTGTCGGGGGTGTCGGGGGTGTCGGGGCTTCAGGCCAGGTCGAGACCCAGGTCCACGATGGGCGAGCTGTGGGTGAGGGCGCCCACGGACATGAAGTCCACGCCGGTTGCGGCGACGTCGCGCGCGTTCGCCAGCGTCAGGCCGCCCGTGGCCTCGAGCCACACCTTGCCGGTGGCCGCCTCGCCCGCGCGCACCTCCGCGACCAGCGCGGCCATCGCATCGGCGCCCATGTTGTCGAGCATCAGGAAGCGCGCCCCTGCCGCGATCGCCTCGCGCGCCTGCGGGACACCCTCGACCTCGACCTGCACGGGGACCTCCGGAAAGCGCTCCCGGATGCGGCCGATCGCGCCGGCGACCGAGCCCGCCGCGACGATGTGGTTGTCCTTGACCATGGCGCAGTCGAACAGGCCCATGCGCTTGTTGACGCCGCCGCCCATGCGCACGGCGTACTTGTCCAGCTCCCGCAGCCCGGGCGTGGTCTTGCGGGTGTCGAGCACGCGCGCGCCGGTGCCCGCGAGGGCGTCGACCCAGCGGGAGGTGTGCGTCGCGACGCCGGAGGCTCGCGACAGCAGGTTGAGCAGGGTGCGCTCGGCGATCAGCACCACGTGTCCGGCGCCCTCGATCCGCGCGACCACGGCGCCGGGTGCCAGGCGATCGCCGTCCGCGGCCTCCGGGGTGACCACGGGCTTGGGGAGGCCCAGCCGCTCGGCCACCTGGCGCATCGTCTCCTCGATGGCGTCGACGCCGGCGAGCACGCACGCCTCGCGGGTGGCGACCACTCCGGCGACGCGGGAACCGGCGGGGATGGTGGCCTGGGTGGTGACGTCGCGGCCCGGGACCGGCCCCAGGTCCTCATCGAGCGAGGTGTGGACGATGCGCGCGAGCCAGGCCGCGTCGAGCGGGGCGTCCTGGGGACGTTCCTCGGGGTGCGTCATGCTCCCATTGTGGCGGGATCGCCGAGGCCGCCCTAGTCCACCTATACCCCCAGGGGGTATGATGGGACCACGCTTCGAACCCCGCAGGAGGACCCCATGGCCGAAATTCACCTCAGTGCCGAGGAGATGGACCCCGTGGTCAAGCGCCTTCGCCGCGCGCACGGCCAGCTGGCCGGCGTCATGAGGATGATCGAGGAGGGGCGTGACTGCGCTGACGTGGTCACGCAGCTCGCCGCCGTCTCCAAGGCGATCGACCGCGCCGGCTTCACCATGATCGCGACCGGCCTGGAGCAGTGCGTGCGCACGGACGAGGACACCACGGAGGCCAAGGAGCGCCTCCAGAAGATGTTCATGTCCCTGGCCTGACGGGCCCGCCGAACAGATCTGGGACCTAGGTCGGAATATACCCCCGGGGGTATCTGTTAGCATGGGTCCATACCTGTGAAGGAAGGACCCCACACATGCGCATCCTTGTGATCGGCGGAGTCGCCGGCGGCATGAGCGCCGCCGCCCGTGCACGCAGGCTCGACGAGCACGCAGAGATCATCGTCTTCGAGAAGGGCCGCTACGTGTCCTTCGCCAACTGCGGCCTGCCGTATCACGTGGGCGGCGAGATCGAGCACGATTCGTACCTGCTGCTGCACTCCCCCGACTCCCTCAAGGCGGAGCTCGACCTCGACGTGCGCATCGAGCACGAGGTGATCGGCATCGACCGCGATGCGCAGACCGTGCTCGTGTCGACGCCCGACGGCGTGCAGACCTTCGAGTACGACGCCCTCGTCCTGTCCCCCGGCGCGGACGCGATCGTGCCGCCCATCGACGGCATGGACCTGCCCGAGGTCACGCACCTGCGCACGGTCGACGAGGCCCGCAACCTGGCCGCCCGCGCGGCGACCGCTCGCCGCGCCGTGGTCATGGGCGCCGGCTTCATCGGCCTCGAGACGGCCGAGGCGTTCCGCCACCGCGGCATCGACGTCACCCTGGTCGAGCTGGCCCCTCAGGTGCTCCCGCCGCTCGCACCCGAGATGAGCGCGCTGGTCGAGAAGGAGCTGCGCGCCCACGGCGTCGACGTCCGCACCGGCGTGGCCGCGACCGGCGTCACCGCCGCATCGTCCGACCTGGGCGACGGCGTGAGCGTCCACCTGTCCGACGGCGGCGAGGTCCCCGCGGACATCGTGGTGGTGTCGGTGGGCGTGCGCCCCAAGTCCGGGCTCGCCCGCGAGGCGGGCCTCGAGCTCGACCCGCGTGGGGCGATCCTGGTCGACGAGCAGCAGCGCACCTCGGACCCCCACATCTGGGCCGCGGGCGACGCGACCGCGGTGCGCCACGGCGTCACCGGACAGGTGGGCCCGGTGCCGCTCGCGGGCCCGGCGAACCGCCAGGGCCGCCGCGCCGCGGACTCGATCATGGGGCGCGTCGACAACGCTCAGCCGGTGCTGGGCACGGCGATCGTGCGCGCCTTCGACCTCACCGCCGCGACCACGGGCGCCAGCCCGCGCATGCTCGACGCGGCCGGCATCGAGTACTTCGTGGTGCACACGCACCCCGCGAACCACGCGGGCTACTACCCCGGCTCGCAGGTGCTCCACCTCATGGGCGTGTTCTCTCCCGAGGGCAGGCTGCTGGGCGCACAGGCAGTGGGCCCCGACGGCGCCGACAAGCGCATCGACGTGCTCGCCACCGCGCTGCGGGCGGGCTTCTCTGCCGACGACATCGCCGAGCTCGAGCTCGCATACGCACCCCCGTTCGGTTCGGCCAAGGACCCCGTGAACATGCTGGGCTTCCTGGCCCAGAACGTGGTGAACGGCACCACCAAGGTGTGGACGGCGGCGGAGCTCGACTGGGTTCGGGACAACGCCCTGCTCCTCGACGTGCGCTCCGAGCGCGAGTACGCGATGGGTCACCTGCCCGAGGCGATCAACCTGCCGCACACACACATCCGGGAGTACATCGAGGGCGTCAAGCAGATCGCGGCCGGCCGCCCGGTGCGGGTGTTGTGCGCCTCCGGCGTGCGCTCGTACTACGCGCACCGGGTGCTCGCGCAGCACGGGTTCGACTCGGCCACGCTCGACGGCGGGATGTTCACGCTGGTCGACGCGGTCCCGGGGCTCGAGCTGGCCACGGGTGCACAGCAGGCGGCCAACGCCTAGCCTCGGCACCCGCTGACAGTGCGCACGGATTCCGATGCGACACCCCGAGCATCGGGGCCGATTCGGGGTGGATCACCGGGGTGTCGGGCCTCACTCCGTGCGGAGTGTCAGGGGGGCGAGGGGGCGCGGGAGCTGCGGCCCGCCGTCAGGTCAGGTCGACCGGCGCCCTCATGAAGTCGAGCGCGCCGTCCGGGTCGAGGCGCGCCGCGAGCCTCACCGCCCACGCCGGATCGCGATCCGGGAAGTCCGAGCGCACGTGACCGCCGCGGCTCTCCTCGCGCAACAGCGCGGCGTGGCACAGCACGGATGCGGTCGCGACCACATTGGTGGTCTCCCACTCCGCCGTCTGCGGCACCGCCGCGGACACCGGATCCGCGCGGAAGCGCGCGCGGATCCGGTCCAACCGGGCCACCGCATCGTCCAGGCCGTCGCCGTCCCTCACGGGCCCCGCGCCCTCGTGCGCGATGGCCTGCACGCGGGTGCGCATCGTCGCGGGGACCAGGGCCGAGTCACCGCCGCGCTCGACGGGCTCGAGCTGCCTCAGCACGCCGTCGGCGACGTTCTCGGCGGCGTCGCGCGCGGCTCGTCGCGCGAACACCAGGCCCTCGAGCAGCGAGTTCGACGCGAGGCGGTTGGCGCCGTGCACGCCGCTGGACGCCGCCTCGCCGATCGCGTAGAGGCCCTGCTGCGTGGACCGCCCGTGCAGATCCGTGAGGATGCCGCCGGAGTGGAAGTGCTGCGCCGGCGCCACGGGGATGAGGTCGTGGGCCATGTCGATCCCGTGCTCCTCGAGGCTCGCCCAGATGCTGGGGAACCTGCCGCGCAGGAAGGTCGCGTCCAGGTGGCGGCAGTCGAGGAACACGGAGTCCGACTCCTCCTCGCGCATCACCTCGACGATGGTGCGGCTCACCACATCGCGGGGCGCCAGCTCGGCGAGCTCGTGACGGCCCACCATGAATCGCTCACCCGCGTTGTTCAGCAGGAAGGCTCCCTCGCCGCGCACCGCCTCGGAGATCAGGGGCAGCTGGCCGCGCGCATTGGCGCCCTCCCAGAGCACCGTCGGGTGGAACTGGACGAACTCGACGTCCGCGATCGCCGCGCCCGCCCGGAGTCCGATCGCGAGCCCGTCGCCCGTGGCGGACGCGGGATTGGTCGAGGAGCGGAACACCTGGCCGATGCCGCCGGTCGCGACCACCACGGCCTTCGCCAGCGCCGCGCCCACGCCGTCGCGCGAGCCCTCGCCGATGATGTGCAGGGTCACGCCGCACACCGGCCCGGGACGCCCGTCCGCGTCGGGCGCGGCGGTGAGCAGGTCGAGCACCATCGCGTGCTCGATGACCTCGATACCGGGGTCGTTGCGCACCGCCTCGAGCTGCTCGATGAGCGCGCGGGAGATCTCCGCACCCGTGGCGTCTCCCCCGGCGTGCGCGATCCGGTCGCGGTGGTGGCCGCCCTCGCGCGTGAGCGTGATGCCGCCGTCCGGCCCGGTGTCGAAGTTCGCGCCGCGGCGGACCAGCTTGCGCACCGAGTGCGGGCCCTCGGTGACCAGCACCCGGACGGCGTCCTCGGAGCACAGCCCCGCGCCGGCGACCAGCGTGTCCTCGAGGTGCTCCTCGGGGGTGTCCTCCGGGTCGAGCGCGGCGGCGATCCCGCCCTGCGCCCACACCGTGCTGCCCGAGGACAGCACGCCCTTCGTCACCACCAGCACGTGGTCGACTCGCTCGCGCAGGTCGAGCGCCGTGGTCAGGCCCGCAATGCCGGAGCCCACCACCACCACATCCGTCTCGATGGTCCAGCCGGGCTGAGGTGCGGCCAGCCGCCGCACGAATGCTGTCATTCGCACAGGCTACCGGCGCACTCCCCCGGGACGATGCGCGGGCCGGCTGGGGCGCCCGGCCCTGACAGTGCGCACGGAGTGGGGCGCGACACGCAGGGCCCCGGGACCGAATCGGCCCCGATCAACGGCGTGTCGGATCCGGATCCGTGCGGAGTGTCAAAGAGGGGGCGGCGGGTCAGTGCGCCTCGTGGAAGGCGTCCCAGCCTCGCGAGTGGAACGCGTGCACCGGCAGCCCCGAGGGCTCCAGCTCGGACCCGGGCGGCACCAGCCCGGGCTCGTCCGAGCACTCGACGATGCGGTTGTCGGCGTCCACGAACA
>NZ_JAHEBP010000037.1:0-10681 GCF_024642165.1 Demequina sp. | reverse complement strand
GCGCGGCCGAATTCAGCCCAGCACCCCGCCGATGCGCGTGATCACGTTGTCGATGAGCCGCGTCGAGCCCACGCGGGCCGCCACGGCGATCACCGTCTGACCGCGATACCCGTCCTCGAGCGGGTGCGCCGAGACGGGATCGAGCGCATCGAAGTAGTCGACCACCACCTCGGGCACCTCGGCGAGCGTGTGCCGCCCCGCCGCCACCGCCTCACCCAGGGACCCGCCGGACCTGGCCGCCGCATCGGCCGCGTTCAATGCCCGCGACAGGACCAGCGCGCGGGTGCGTTCCGCGGGCTTGAGGAACACGTTGCGGGAGGACAGCGCGAGGCCGTCGGCGTCCCGCACGGTGGGGACCGCGATGATCTCGGTGGGGATGGACAGGTCCCTCACCATGGTGCGGACCGCGATCACCTGCTGCGCGTCCTTCTGCCCGAAGAACGCGAGGTCGGGACGCGTCAGGTTGAGCATCTTGCAGACCACGGTCAGCATGCCGTCGAAGTGGCCGGGACGATGCGCGCCCTCCAGCACCGCGCCGATCTTGCCGGCGGAGACGGTCACCACCGGGTAGCCCGCCGGGTAAACCTCCTCGAGCGAGGGGGCGAAGACCACGTTCACGCCCAGCGGCTCGAGCAGCGCGCAGTCCGCCTCGAGGGTGCGCGGGTAGCGGTTCAGGTCCGCGGCATCGTCGAACTGGAGGGGGTTGACGAAGATGGTGACGATCACCTCGTCCGCGGACTCCCGCGCCGCGCGCACGAGCGCAAGGTGGCCCGGGTGCAACGCGCCCATGGTCATGACCACGGCGCGGCTGGCGCGGTCGCCGTCGCGGCGGCCGGGCCGGCTCGCAATGCCGCGCAGCTCCGCTGCGGTGTGGACGATGCGCATCACTCACCCCTTCCGGGTGGTTCTGTGCCGAGCGTAGCGATCAGGTCCGCGTACTGCGCGGGGCCGATGCGCCCGCCGCGCAGCGCGAGGTCCGCCGTGGCGCGCGCCATGGCCCGGTAGGCGAACCGCGCCTCGGGCTGCGTCTCGAGGGCCTGCAGGTGGGCGGCGACCGTGCCGGCGTCGCCGCGGACCACCGGTCCCGTGAGCGACGCGACCGCTCCGGGGGCGTCGCGGAGGGCCCCATCCACCGAGGCGTGAGTGAGGGGGCCCAGCACCCGACCGGGCTCCTCGATGCCGATGCGGGCCAGCATCGCGCTCGCCTGCGTCACGGCGGTGACCACGTGATTCGCGCCGTGCACCAGGGCCGCGTGATACAGCGGCCGGTCCCACTCCTCGATGCACACGGGCTCGCCGCCCATCTCCACCACCAGCGCCTGCGCGATCGGCAGCATCCCGGGCGGCGCGGTGACGGCGAACACGGCGTCGACCAGGCGGGCCAGGTCCATCGACGTGCCCGTGAAGGTCATGGCCGGATGGATGGCGAGGGGGACGATGCCGGGGCCCACCGCATCGGCCAGCACGGAGATCCCGTGGCGGCCGGAGGTGTGGATCACCAGTTGGCCGGGTCGCCACACGCCCAGCTTCGCGAGGCCGGCCGCGACGGGACCGATCTCGTCGTCGGGGACGGTGAGCAGCACCAGCTCGGCGGCCTTGACCACCTCGTCGGGAGGAACGTTGGGGACTCCGCGCAGCATCGTCTCGATGCGGTCGACGGACGCGTCCGACACTCCGGACGCCGCAACCACCTCGTGCCCGGCCTGCCGCAGTGCCGCGGCGAGCACCGTGCCCACACGGCCGGCGCCCACCACGCCCACGCGCAGGCGGCCGGGGCGGCGGCTCGCGCCGGTGATCTCGCGCTCATCCATGGAGGCCCACGGCCCTCATCCACTGCTCCGGCGTCTGGTGGCGGCGGCCCTCGCGGGCGCGCTCGGCCTGCGCATCGAGCAGCACGCGCGCGTCCTCGAGCGCCAGGTGCGCGGCCACCGGCTTCACGGGCCCCTGGGTCGAGTGCACCTCGACGTTGGCGAGTCCGAGCGACCTGCGCAGCGGGCCCTGGGTCAGGCCCAGCGACTGCGTGCGCTCGTGCGGGACCACGAACAGCTCGCGCTCCCAGCGGCCGCGGCGGATCAGCAGCGCGCGGTCGGTGGCGCGCACGCCCCGGAAGCGCCACTGGAACGGGTCCAGGCGCCGCGCCGCGTCGGGGCTGGTGAGGAAGCCGCCCTCCTCGCCCACGCCGGACATCGCGCGGCCGAGCGTGCCCGCGGGATCCGGGTCGCCCAGGTCGGGCAGCACCAGCCAGACGGCGCGCAGGGCCTCGTCGCGGGTCGCCACGGGGTGGAGCACGGACACGGACTCGTTGCTGTTGCCGTAGCCCGCGACGTTGATGGTGACGCGCCACCAGTCCTTCGCTCGCCACAGCAGCGGCTGGTGCAGCCGGATCGCGGCCACGCGCCCGGGCGGGACGGTCTGGCGGCGAGTCTCGGTGAGGCCGTGGCGCAACCTCAGCCCATCCGCGGAGATGCCCGCCGCGAAGTTGAAGCCTCCGTTGAACCGCGTCCAGAAGATGCCCAGCAGACCGGCGATCGCCGTCACGCCCGCGACCAGGCTGGTGCCCACCGCCGCCACCAACCCACCCAGCACGTCGACGTTGAAGAACAGCGTCGCGATCCCGCCGATCAGCAGCATCGTCAGCAGCGTGAACGTGGCGCCTGACAGCAGGATCGAGCCGAACAGCCGGCCGGGCGGCACGGAGTAGACGGGGCGCTCCTCGGTGGCGGCGACGGCGGTGCGCACCCGCTCCGTCCCGTGGAGGATGTCATCGGGTCGGGACAGCGCGTCGGCGCGCTCGGAGAGGTGCGCGCCCAGGTCGCGCAGGCGGGGGGCCGATGCGGGGGCCGCGCCGGTGGCGACACCCGGCGCATCCCCGGGCGCCTGCCCGGGCGCCGCATCGTCCCGCGTGTCCCGTGCGCCGGCGGCGAGGGCGAGGATCTCGTTGCGCAGCGCCTCGGCGTCGCCGAGCCGGAGGAACTTGAGCTCCACACCCGACTTGTCGCCGCCCGCGACCTGGATGTTGAGGGCGGCGAAGCCGAAGATGCGGGCGAGCAGGGGCTGCACCACGTCCACGGCCTGCAGGCGGTCGAGCCGGGCCTGGCGCTGCTGCTGGGTGACGATGCCCTGGCGCAGGTACACGGCGTCGTCGCCGATCCGGTACGTGGTGCGGCGCCACTGCCAGACCGAGACGGAGATCGCGACCAGAAAGCCCAGGAAGGCCGCCACGATCAGGCCCAGCAGGGGGAACCGGTCGAAGAACGCGAACGTCTCGTCGCCGCCGTCGACCCAGTCGGGCAGCCGCTGGTGGATGAGGTAGGCGGCGAGGAGGCCGAAGAACGCCCACCCTCCCAGCAGGGGCGAGACCGGGTGGACGCGGGTCCAGTCCCGAGGTGCGGAGTAGACGTGCTCGGTCATGGGGGTCACAGGCCGGACAGGCGGGCCTCGCCGCGGGTGGTGAGGCGGTCGCGAAGGCGGGCGGCCTCGTCCGCGGGGACACCCGCGATGGACGCGTCGGTGCCCGGCGAGGCGGTGTGGAGCTGAACGGTCGCGATGCCGAGCGCGCGGTCCAACGGGCCCGCCTTGACGTCGACGAACTGCATGCGGCCGTAGGGCACCACCGTGACCGAGCGGAACATGCGGCCGCGCTTGACCATCAGGTCCTCGTCGCCCTCGGCCCACGCGTGCGCGGTGACCTGGCGGAACACCAGGAACGTTCCCCACAGGCCGGCGATCACCGCTGCGGCGGGGAGGAGGAGCAGCCAGAAGAGCGAGCCCAGGACCGCGGCGGCGGTACCCACGAGGATCAGCACGCCCATCGTGATCCAGAGGGACACGAGTCGGGCCGTGATGAGGCGTCGCGACACGTAGATCCACGGTGCCTGGGCGTTCTCGTACCAGCTCATGGGTCCAGTCTGCCAGGCGGCGCGGCCGGCCCACGCAGTGCGGGTCTCACCGCACGCCTCCCCCTTCCCTTCCCTTCCCTTCCCTTCCCTTCCCTTCCCTTCCCTTCCTCGAATGGGTAGATGGCAGTCGATTTCGCCAGGTTGGTGCATCGCACGGGTAGGTCGTGGTCGCTACGGGCAATTCTCGAGGCTCACGGAGCGCGCATCGGGAGGGGACCTTCGGAGTCCGGCCCAGGGCTCGGCCCGGGTTCGGGTCCGCGGGGTGTGGACGCCGAAACGTCCGCCACCTACCCCTGCGACGCGCGGATCGCCCAGAACCGACCGCCATCTACCCATTCCGGGAGGGGGCGCGGGCACGACGGGCGCGGGCTCGGCCTCAGGCCGGGGCGCCGCCCTTGTCACGCTGCTCGTCGTCGCGGCACCAGTGCTCGGCGATCAGGCCCGCGACCACCAGCGCGAGCCCGCCCAGCGCGGCGACCAGCGCGGAGATCGCCACCTCGCGCCGGGGCAGGTGACCCCAGTCGAGCGCCAACGCCAATCCGTACCCGGCATAGGCCCCGCCCACGATCGCGCCCGAGTAGGCACACGCATGCGCGTAGACCACGGTGCGGGCCGCCCGCAGCCCGGTGAGCCCGGGATTCTTGCCCTTGCGGTACTGGCGCACCGACCATCCGAGCACCAGCGCGAGCACCGCCGCCCCCACGGACACCACCAGCACGGTCCACGGGACGGGCAGCGGCGAGCGGCCGGCGCTCACCAGCATCCGCGTGATCGCCCATCCCACCGCCGCCATGAGCGCGCCCAGCAGGGCCAGGCGGGGACGGCTCAGCGGGGACACGCGGGCCCCGATCGCGGCGGTACGGGCGCAGAGAGCACGAGCGTCACTCCTGGTGCGCCGGGGTCTCCTGCGTGGCGGGCCACTTCTGGGCGATCAGCTCGACCCCGCGGGAACCCACCGCGGCGGCGATGTCCGCGACGCGCCCCAGGCCCGGCACCACGAACTCGGGCACCAGGGTCGCCCACGGCTGCATCACGAACGCGCGCTCGGTGGCGCGCGGATGCGGCACCGTGAGGTCCTCGGTGTCGAGCACGAGATCCCCGAACGCGACGATGTCGATGTCCAGCGTGCGCGGGCCGTTCTCCTCGAGCCGCTCCCGGCCGTGCAACACCTCGACGCCCTGGCACGCGGCCAGCAGCTCGCGGGGCGCCAGCGCGGTCTGGACCTCGACCACCACGTTGAGGAAGTCGTCCTGATCGGGGCCGCCCACCGGCGCGGTCTTGAAGAGCGAGGAGGCGCGCTGCACCGCGATGCCGGGGATCTTGTGCATCTCCCACAGCGCCTCGCGGAACGTGGTGTCGACGTCGCCGATGTTGCCGCCCAGCGCGAGGTACGCCATCACGGGCTTGAGCGGCTGCTCATCGGCCGGGTCCATGGCCCGCGGCGGCGCGCCGAACGGGTCGCCCGAGCCGCCCGCCGAGGAGCCGATGCGCTTGTCCGCCCACAGCGACCCCGACTTCATGTCGCGGCGGATCTTGACCATGACGTCGCGGAACTCCACGTGCAGCGGCGCCTGCGGCTTGTGGACCACCACGTCGACGCAGTGCACGCCCTCCATCTCGAGCACCGATCGCGCGATGTGCTCAGCGACGGTCTCGAGCAGGTCCGCGGGGTCGCCGCCCAGCACGTCGGCCGCGCGGTCCGCGATGTCCGAGTAGTTGGCGGTGCGCCTGAGCTCGTCGCGAGTGGCGGCCGCGCGGGTCGAGACATGCGCCACCACATCGGCGAGGAACAGCTGCCCGGATTCCTTCTCGGGGGCGTACACGCCGTGGAAGGCGGTCATCCGGATCCCCTGCACGATGATCTGGTCCAGCTCGATCCCGTCCTTGATGTACGGGGTGAAAGTCGGCGTCGTCATGGTCCTCATCCTCTCCCAAAGCCGGCCGCATGCCACGCAGACACGACCCGCACGGCGTCGACCGCCGCCCGCGCATCGTGCACCCGCACCGCCCACACGCCCGCGGCCGCGGCCAAGGTGGTCACCGCGGTGGTCGCGTGCTCGCGCGCGGCGGGGTCCGCGGCGTCGACCCCACGGCGCGCGATCGCGGCGCCCAGGAAGCGCTTGCGGGAGGCGCCCACGAGCACGCGGCGGCCGCGCGCCCACTCGTCCATGCGGGCGAGCAGGGGCCAATTGGAGTCCGTCACCTTCGCGAATCCGAGGCCCGGATCCAGGACGATGCGGCCCTCGGGGACGCCCGCGGCCACCAGGGCGGCGACGCGCGCGTCGAGCTCGGCAGCCACCTCGGCGACCACGTCCTCGTAGCGGTCGAGGCGGTCCATCTGTGTCGAGTGCGCCCGCCAGTGCATGGCGACGAAGTCGACGTCGAGGTCCGCCACCGTGGCGGCCATCGCGGGATCGGCGAGCCCGCCCGAGACGTCGTTGACGATGCTCGCGCCGGCCTCCACGGCGGCGCGCGCGGTCGCGGCGTTCATGGTGTCGATGCTGGTGGCCACGCCCGACTGCGACAGGGCGCGGATCACCGGGACCACGCGCCGCTGCTCCTCGTCGACGGGGACGCGCACGGCCCCGGGGCGGGTGGACTCGCCGCCCACGTCGATCAGGTCCGCGCCGTCCTGTGCGAGCTCCACGCCGCGGGCGACGGCGGCGTCGAGCTGCACGAACATCCCTCCGTCGGAGAAGGAGTCCGGCGTGACGTTGAGGATGCCCATGACGAGCGTCACCGCGTCCGCTCCCTACTTGCCCACGATGAGGCTCATCGCCTCGGCGCGCGTGGCGGCGTCGCGCATCACGCCGCGCACCGCGGAGGTGACGGTGCGCGAGCCGGGCTTGCGGACGCCGCGCATGGACATGCAGAGGTGTTCGGCCTCGACCACCACGATCACGCCGCGCGCGCCGAGCTCGTCGACCAGGGCGTCCGCCACCTGGGTGGTGAGCCGCTCCTGGACCTGGGGCCGCTTGGCGAACACGTCCACCAAGCGAGCCAACTTGCTCAGTCCGGTGATGCGGCCGTCCGTGCCGGGGATGTACGCGACGTGGGCGACCCCGTGGAACGGGACCAGGTGGTGCTCGCACATCGAATAGAGCTCGATGTCCTTGACCAGGATCATCTCCTCGTGGCCCAGCTCGAACACGGCGCTGAGCACGTCCGCGGGGTCCTGGTGCAGGCCGCCGAAGAACTCCTCGTACGCCCGCGCCACCCGCGACGGCGTGTCCACCAGTCCGTCGCGGTCCGGGTCCTCACCCACCGCGGCGAGGATCTCGCGCACGGCGGCCTCGATACGGGGCCTGTCGACGGCCACGGTCACTCGTCCCTGGGCTCGACCAGCTCGGGGGCAGGGACGGTGCCCTCCGCGACCGCGCCCACGGTGACGGACGCATCGTCCTTCACCGGTGCATCGGCCACCTTGACCGGCACGTCGACGGCGCCGCCCTTGGCCGCTTCCGGCGCACCCGCGATCCAGGATCCGGAGATCCACTCGTCGCGCTCGGGGATCTGCTCGACGTGGGCGAAGATGCCCGCGAGCTCCTCCTCGTTGAGCGTCTCCTTCTCGAGCAGCTGCTCGGCGAGGCGGTCGAGCAGGGCGCGGTTGGACACCAGCACCTGCGTCGCCTCGGCCATGGCGTTGTCCATCAGCGCGCGGATCTCGGAGTCGATGGTGGACGCGACGCTCTCGGAGAACTCGCGGCCATGCCCCATGTCGCGGCCCAGGAACACCTCGCCGGAGCTCCCCGTGAGGCGCACCGAGCCGATGCGGGTGGACATGCCGTACTCGGTGACCATCTGCCTGGCGATCTCGGTGGCCTGCTGGATGTCGTTCGAGGCACCGGTGGACGGGTCGCCGAAGATCAGCTCCTCGGCGATGCGGCCGCCCATCGCGTACGCGAGGTTGTCGAGCAGCTGGTGGCGCGTCTTGGAGTAGCGGTCCTCCTGCGGCATCACCATCGTGTAGCCCAGCGCCCGCCCGCGCGGCAAGATCGTCACCTTCGTGACCGGGTCCGTGTGGCGCATCGCAGCCGCCACCAGCGCGTGACCGCCCTCGTGGTACGCGGTGACCTTCTTGTCGTGATCGTTCATCACACGCGTGCGCTTCTGCGGGCCGGCGATGACGCGGTCGATGGCCTCGTCGAGCTCCGACGGGCCGATCAGCTGCAGCTCGCGGCGGGCCGTGAGCAGGGCGGCCTCGTTGAGGACGTTCGCCAGGTCCGCGCCCGTGAAGCCCGGGGTGCGGCGCGCGAGGGCCTCGAGGTCCACCTCCGGGGAGATGGGCTTGCCCTTGGCGTGGACGTCCAGCACCTTGACGCGTCCCTTGAGGTCGGGAGCGTCGACGCCCACCTGGCGGTCGAAGCGGCCGGGGCGCAGCAGCGCCGGGTCCAGGATGTCGGGGCGGTTGGTGGCCGCGATCATGATGACGTTGGTGTTGAGGTCGAAGCCGTCCATCTCGACCAGCATCTGGTTGAGGGTCTGCTCGCGCTCGTCGTGGCCGCCGCCCAGGCCGGCGCCGCGGTGGCGGCCCACCGCGTCGATCTCGTCCACGAAGATGATGGCGGGGCTGTTCTTCTTGGCCTGCTCGAACAGGTCGCGCACGCGGCTCGCGCCCACACCCACGAACATCTCCACGAAGTCCGAGCCGGAGATCGAGAAGAACGGCACGCCCGCCTCGCCGGCGACGGCGCGCGCGAGCAGGGTCTTGCCGGTGCCGGGCGGGCCGTAGAGCAGTACGCCCTTCGGGATCTTGGCGCCCACGGCCTGGAACTTGGCGGGGTTCTCGAGGAACTCCTCGATCTCCTTGAGCTCCTCGACCGCCTCGTCCACGCCGGCGACGTCGTCGAACTTCACCGTCGGGGTGTCGGGCGTGACCAGCGACGCCTTCGACTTGCCGAACTGCATGAGGCGCCCGCCGCCCCCGCCCTGCATGTTGGACATGAGGAACCAGAACAGACCCACCAGCAGCAGGATCGGCAGGAACGTGAAGGCCAGCGTGGCCCAGATGCTCGACTGCGGAACCTCGGAGTTGTAGCCCTGGGCCGGGTCCGCGGCCTTGATGGCGGTGACGATCTCCTCGCCCTGCGGCGCGACGTAGAAGAACTCGACCTTGGCGCCCAGGTCCGACCACTCCGCCGGGGCGTCCTCGGGGAAGTCGGCGGGGTCCACGAGCGTCATCTCGACGCGCTGATCGCCGTCGACGATCTTGACCTGCTCGGCCACCTGGGCGCGCAGCATCGCCAGACCCTCGGAGGTGTCAACCTTCGCGGGACCGGGATTGAGCAGGCCGGACACCATCCAGCCCACCAGCACCGCGGCAGCCACGTAGAAGAGGATCATGCGCACTTTGAGAACATTCTTCATCGTGGGGTCGACTCTACGCGAGCGCCTGTGGGGACTGAAATGGTTTCGCTCACGGCGTGCCTCCCCCTCTGACACTCCGCACGGAGTTGCGGACGACACGCCGGTGAAAGTGACTCATACCGGGTTGAACGTCGGGGTGTCGCTCGCCGTTCCGTGCGGAGTGTCAGGGGCGGAGGGGCAGGCCAAAGGCGCGGACTGGCAGTGAGACGGGACGATGCGGCGGATCAGCGGGCGCCGTGGCGCCACAGGGTCGCCCGCACGTCGGGTTCGAACTCGCCGCGGCGGAGAAGCACATCGAAGTAGGTGTACCGCAGCACCAAGTGACCCCTGGTCGTCAACGCGCGATCACGGTCGCGGTCGCGCTGAAACGCCTCGGGATCCGAGTGGTACGTCTTGCCGTCGCACTCCACGATGACCTTTCCCTCCACCAGGAAGTCGACGCGACCCACGCGGTCGAAGTCGACCTGGGGCCGCACATCGAGTCCGGCGTCGCGCATCACCACCCGCGCGAGGGTCTCCGTGGGCGACTCCGCGCTCGGATCGAGTCGAGCCGCGAGCCACCGCCGGCGACTCGGGCTCGTGACGCGAAAGCCGCGGATCACGTCGCGCGCGACGATGCCCTTGCGTACGGCGCCCTCGATCGCCGCCAACTGCGCCGCCGGCTCGAGGCAGTGGGAGCAGAGGTCGAGCGCCACCGCGATCTCGCCCATACGCCGCATCGGGTACCTCACACTTCGGTGAATCACGACGCGGTCGACGCGCCGCAGCCCAGGACGGGCGAGGCTCCGCGAATCCGGCACCGCGACGTGCGCCCGCATCGGCCACGGAATCACGGGCACCTCGTGCGCGACGAGCACCGAGACACAACACGGTGTGCCCCTGAAGATGGTCGCGTCGACATCCTCGAATCGAGCGGCGGGGAGTGCGTAGCAACCGCGGTGCGGCCTCGTGACCCGGCCCTCAGCCACGCTGGCCAGCAGCGTTCCCCGCGAGACGCCGGCCTCGTGAAGCTCCTTCCACCGGGATACTCCACCCGCGTCGAGCAGCGCGCGCACCGGATCCATGCACCGGATCGTGACTCACGCGAGCCCGGGCCGGCCGCCCTTTGCGCGGATCGGTGGACAAGGTCGACCGCCGGCGGGACCGTGCGCATCGCGAGCCCACCCACGACCGGCTGACAGTCTCCCCACTCCCTGACAGTGCGCACGGAGTTGGCCGCGACACGCCGCGAGAAACCCGCGAAACGGCCCGACACGCCGAGCAACTCGGCCCAACTCCGTGCGCAGTGTCAAGGGAGGGCAGGGAAGGGAAGGGGAGGGAAGGGGACCCCGCTACGCCTCGTAGACCTCGGGCTTCAGCACCGCCACGAACGGCAGCGTCCGGTAGTTCTCCGCGAAGTCGAGCCCGTAGCCCAC
>NZ_JAHEBP010000137.1 GCF_024642165.1 Demequina sp. | reverse complement strand
AGCAGCCTCACCGCGCGCTCCCGCCCGCGCCGCGCTCCCGCTCGAGCAGCGTCAGCAGGTACGAGCCGTAGCCCGAGGTGGTGATCCGCTCCGCTCGCTCGCGAAGCTCGTCGTCGGTGAGGAAGCCCCGGCGCCAGGCGATCTCCTCGGGCGCGCCGATCTTGAGGCCCTGCCGGCGCTCCACCGCCTGCACGAACTGGCTGGCCTCCAACAGGGAGTCGAACGTGCCGGTGTCGAGCCACGCGGTGCCGCGCGGCAGCACCTCGACGTGGAGGCGACCCCTCTCGAGGTAGTGACGGTTGACGTCGGTGATCTCGTACTCGCCCCGCGCGGACGGGCGGAGCCCGCGCGCGATCTCCACCACGTCATTGCCGTAGAAGTACAGGCCGGGCACCGCGAACTCCGACCGCGGGTGCGACGGCTTCTCCTCCAGCGAAAGCGCACGCCCGTCGGCATCGAACTCGACCACGCCGTACGCGGTCGGGTCCGCCACCCGGTAGGCGAAGATCGCGCCGCCCTCCACATGCTCGAAGCGCTGCAGGTGCAGGCCCAGGCCGGGCCCGTAGAACACGTTGTCGCCCAGCACCAGCGCCACGGGCTGGTCGCCGATGAACTCGGCGCCGATGACGAACGCCTGCGCGAGCCCGTTGGGCTCCGGCTGCTCCGCGTAGCTCAGCTCGATGCCGAACTGGGAGCCGTCCCCCAGCAGCCGGCGGAACTGCGGCAGATCGTGCGGCGTGGAGATCAGCAGGATCTCGCGGATCCCCGCGAGCAGCAGCGTCGACAGCGGGTAGTAGACCAACGGCTTGTCGTAGACGGGGACCAGCTGCTTCGACGTGCCGAGGGTGATGGGGTGGAGCCGGGTGCCCGAGCCGCCCGCCAGGATGATGCCGCGCATGTGCGCCAGTCTGCCGTGTCGGGGCGATGCGGCGCGAGAGGCGCGAGACGCCCGGGCGAGGGCCGCGGGCCGCCTGGCATTTGTAAAATCTGTGCGACGGGGACGCCACGGGGGGCCGAGAGCGCTTACATTGGCCCCTGTGAACGACATGACTCCGCCCGTCGCGGCGCCCCAGCACACCGTCGAGAGCTTCTCGCGCGCCTTCCTGCGCGAGCTGAACTACGGCCAGGGCGTGGATCTCGACCGCGCATCGTCCAACGACAAGTACCACGCGCTGGCCCGGACAGTGCGCGACTACCTGACCATCCGGTGGCTCGAGACGCTCCGCAACCAGTACCGCGACCAGGCCAAGACCGTCGCCTACCTCTCCGCCGAGTTCCTGCTCGGGCCGCAGCTCGAGAACGGCATGCTCGCCTCGGACCTCGATGAGATCGCGGAGGAGGCTCTTCGCCGGCTCGGCGTCGACCTCGACGAGCTGCGCGCGGTGGAGGTCGAGCCGGGCCTGGGCAACGGCGGCCTCGGGCGCCTCGCCGCGTGCTTCATCGACTCGCTCGCAACCCTCAACGTGCCCACGATCGGCTATGGGATCCGCTACGAGTACGGCATCTTCCGCCAGACGTTCGTCGACGGCCGTCAGGTCGAGAAGCCCGACCACTGGCTGCGGCTGGGCTCGCCGTGGGAGATCCCGCACCCCGAGAACGCCGTCGAGATCGCGTTCGGCGGCCACACCGAGCCCGCGACCAACGGGAACAAGGACGCGCGCACCTGGGTCCCGGCCTGGAACGTCAGCGCCGTGCCCTACAGCTACATGGTGCCGGGCTACCGCAACGGCCGGGTCAACACGCTGCGCCTGTGGAGCGCACGCGCCACCCACGAGTTCGACCTGCAGATCTTCAACTCCGGCGACTACGCGGAGGCGGTGCGCGCGCGCACGTTCGCGGAGAACATCTCCAAGGTGCTCTACCCCGAGGACTCGACGCCGCAGGGCAAGGAGCTGAGGCTCCAGCAGCAGTACTTCTTCGTCGCCGCGTCGCTGCGGGACTTCATCGAGAGCGTGCTGCCCGCGGACTTCGACCTCACGCGGCTGCCCGACCGCGTCACGTGGCAGCTCAACGACACGCACCCGGTGATCGCCGTTCCCGAGCTCATGCGACTGCTGGTCGACGAGCGCGGCTGGGACTGGGACGCCGCCTGGGCCGTCACCCAGAAGGTGTTCGCGTACACCTGCCACACGCTGCTTCCCGAGGCCCTCGAGGTGTGGCCGGTGGAGCTGCTGGGTCGCCTGCTGCCGCGCCACCTCGAGATCATCTACCGGATCAACGATGAGTTTCTCGACGAGGTGCGCGCGGCCTACCCGGGCGACGCCCTGCGCGAGCGCCGGATGTCGATCGTGGCCGAGCACCCGCAGCGCGCGGTGCGCATGGCTCACCTCGCGACCGTCGCCGGGTTCCGGGTCAACGGCGTCGCGGAGCTGCACTCGCAGCTGCTCGCCGACAAGCTCCTGGTCGACTTCGCGCAGCTGTGGCCGGGCAAGTTCACCAACGTCACCAATGGCGTGACCCCGCGCCGGTTCATCCGCCTGGCGAACCCGGGTCTCTCGGGGCTCATCACCGAGGCGATCGGCGACGGCTGGATCACGGACCTCGAGCGGCTGAAGGAGATCGAGCCGCTGGCCGACGACGCCGAGTTCCGTGCGCGCTTCCGCGACATCAAGGCCGCGAACAAGCGCCGCTTCGCGGACGTGCTGCTCGCTCGCGACGGCATCGACATCGCCGGCGACGCCATGGTCGACGCCATGGTCAAGCGCCTCCACGAGTACAAGCGGCAGAGCCTCAAGCTCCTGCACATCGTGTCGCTGTACGACGGGATCCGCACGGGCCGGCTCGAGCTCGACTCGGTCACGGCACGCACCTTCGTGTTCGGCGCGAAGGCCGCGCCCGGCTACACGATGGCGAAGGAGATCATCCACCTCATCAACGCCGTGGGTGCCACGATCAACGCCGATGCGTCACTCGAGGGGCGCCTGAAGGTCGCCTTCCCCGCGAACTACAACGTGACGCTCGCGGAGACGCTGGTGCCCGCCGCCGACCTCTCCGAGCAGATCTCGCTCGCCGGCAAGGAGGCGTCCGGCACCGGCAACATGAAGTTCGCGCTCAACGGCGCCCTCACCATCGGCACGGACGACGGCGCGAACGTCGAGATCCGCCAACTGGTGGGCGACGAGAACTTCTTCCTGTTCGGGCTCACCGAGCCGCAGGCCGCGGCGCTGGAGTCGGACGGCTACCACCCGTCCGCGTTCTACGAGTCGGACCCCGAGCTCAAGGCCGCGCTGGACCTCATCGCGTCCGGGGCGTTCTCCGGGGGAGACAAGGCGATGTTCGAGCCGATCGTCTCGAACCTGCTCTACGAGGACCGCTTCATGGCACTGGCGGACTTCCGCACGTACCTGGACGCCCAGCAGCGCGTCGACGCCGCGTACGCCGACCAGGACGCGTGGAGCCGGTCCGCCGTGCTCAACGTGGCACGCACCGGGTTCTTCAGCTCGGACCGCTCGATCCAGGACTACCTGGACCGCATCTGGGGCGCGCGGCCGGTGTCCCAGAACCGCATCGGCTGAGTCCGCCGGCGCGCGGGTGCCGGGCCCGTCACCGGGACCGGCGCCCGCGCAGCTTGTCGATCTCCCGACGCTGGCGCTTGGTAGGCCTGCCCGCTCCGCGCTCCCGCATGCCGAACGGCGACGCCAGCTCCTTGGGCGGCGGCGGGGGACTGTGGTCGATGTAGGCCGCGGCCGCCACCGGGGCGCCCACGCGCTTCGCGAGCAGCTGGGTCACCTCGACGATCCTGACTCGCTCGCTGCCCCGCACCTCGACACGGCTGCCCACGTGCACGTGCTGCGCGGGCTTGGCGCGTTCCCCGTCGATGCGCACGTGACCCGCTCGGCAGCCGGCGGTGGCCTGCGAGCGCGTCTTGTACAGGCGCACCGCCCACACCCACGCATCCACCCGCACCGACGTTGCCATCCGCCGAGCCTACGGCCGGCGCGCGCGCCTCGCCGCGCACGCCGCCCGCCTGCGGGCGCCGCTAAGTTGGGGGAATGCAGACAGTTCTCGAGGCGATCGGCTGGATCGGGTCGATCCTCATCGTGTGGTCCCTCACGCAGGCGCGGGTGCTGCGCTTCCGCTGGATGAACTTCGCGGGGTCCGTGGTGGCGACCGCCTACAACGGGATCATCGGCATCTGGCCGTTCTTCGCGATGAACTTCGCGATCGCCCTCATCAACGTGTACTGGCTGGTCCGGCTCTACCGCGAGCGTCACGACGACTCGAAGTACCAAGTCATTCCGCTCGATCCCGAGGATCCGTACCTGCTCCACGTGCTCGCGGTCCACGCCAAGGACATCGCCGCGCACCAGCCGGACTTCGCCGCGCGCGCCATGAACCGAGACGGCCGCCGTGCCACCTACCTGGTGACCTACGGGGACGAGGTGGTGGGCGCGGTCGCGATCCGCGACGAGGGAGCCGGAGTTGGCCTGGTCGAGCTCGACTGGGTCAAGCCACGTTTCCGCGACTTCACCCCGGGGGAGTTCGTGTTCCGACGCTCGAGCGTGCTCACCGACGCCGGCTTCACGCGTGTGGAGATCGAGACTCGCGAGGAGCTCGACCGCGAGTACCTGCGCAAGGTGGGCTTCCACACCGAGCGCACCCGCTGGGTGCTCGACCTCGCCGCCTGACCCGGGCGGCGCATCGTCCCCTCCCACCCTGCCCCTGACAGTGCGCACGGAATGGTGCGGGACGATGCGGCGTGTCGGGCCCGTGGGCCTCTCGCCGACGGCGTGTCGCTGCCAACTCCGTGCGCAGTGTCGAGTGGGAGATGGCGTGCCACACTGCTGACGTGAGCCGACCCATCCACTTCGCGTCCGACAACTACGCGTCCGTCCACCCCGAGGTGATGAACGCGATCGCCGCCGCGAACACCGGCCACGACGTGGCCTATGGCGCCGATGCCGCCACCGCCGCCTTCGACGCCGCCGTCGCGGCCACCTGGGGCGACCATGCCGTGGGCTTCCCGGTGTTCAACGGCACCGGGGCGAACGTGGTGTCGCTGATGGCGATGAGCCCGCGGTGGGGCGGCGTGGTCGCGTCCGAGCACGCGCACATCCACGTCGACGAGAACGGGGCGCCGGAACGCGTGGGCGGCCTCAAGATCCTCGCGCTGCCGACGGCCGATGGCCGGCTGCGGCCGGAGCAGTTGGCGCGGTACGCGGGCGACCTGGGCGACGAGCACCGCGCCCAGCCGCGCG
>NZ_JAHEBP010000136.1 GCF_024642165.1 Demequina sp. | reverse complement strand
TGCTGCTCGGGCGTCGCCGCAATTTCAGAGGCCAGGAGATCCGGCCGCGCGACGTCTCCGATGACGATAATCGCGGGAGGTTTCACTCCTGTTTCCCGCGCGCTAACAACGATGTCCGCGAGGGTCGCGCGGGTGATCCGTTCCTCGTCGGTGGTACCGCGCTCGATGATCGCCACCGGCGTCTCGGGGCTCGCGCCGCCGCGCATGCCCGCCTCGACGATTCCCTCGAGCGCCGAGACGCCCATGAGGACCACCACGGTCGCGCCCGCCGCCATCGCCGCCACCGCGGCGGGGTCCGCGCCCGCATGGCCGCTCGTGACCAGCACCGAGGTCGCCACCCCACGCTGGGTGACGGGAATCCCCGCCCGCGCGGGCACCGACAGGGCGGACGTCACGCCCGGCACCACCTCGACCGGAACCCCGGCCGCGATGCATGCGTGCGCCTCCTCGCCACCGCGCCCGAACACGAACGGGTCGCCACCCTTGAGCCGCACCACGGTGCGCCCGGCGAGCGCGTGCTCGACCAGGATCCGGTTGATCTGGGCCTGAGGAACCGGGTGGTTGTCCGGCGATTTCCCGACGTTGATGACCTCGACGTCATAAGGGACGGTGACCAGCAGCTCGGTGGCGCCGAGTCGATCGGTGACCACCACATCGGCCTCCGCAAGCGCCTGGCGACCGCGCACCGTGATGAGGCCGGGGTCGCCCGGCCCCGAGCCCACCAGGATGACCCGCCCGCCGCCCGGGCGCCGGCGGCGCAGGTCCACCTCGCCGGCGTCGATGTGGGCCGCGACCGCGTCTCTCACCGCGCGAATCCGCGCGGGGTCGGGACGGTCGTTGGAGACCACGCCCACCGTGATGTCGCCGTGCCGGGACGATGCCGCCTGGCGGGCCGTTCCCCGCGCCGCGTCCGAGGCGTCGATGCAGAACACCTGCCGCGCCTCGGCCCACTGCGCCACACGATCGTTGAGCGCCGCATCGTCCGTTGCCGCAAGCGCGAACCACGCTCCGTCGAGGTCCTCGGGGACGATGCCCCGGTCCGCCCAGGCCAGGTCGCCGTGCTGGGCGTGACGCCGGATGTCGTCGGTGGCTTCGGGCGCCACCACCAGCACATCGGCACCCTCGGTGAGGAACCGCCGCACCCGCCGTGACGCCACCTGGCCGCCGCCCGCGACCACCACGCGGCGCCCGGAGAGGTCGAGTCCGAAGAGTGCCGTCACACGCTGCCCGCTAGGTCGATGAACACCTCGCCATTGTCCAGTCTCACGCGGTGCACGGCCAAGTCGGGGGCGAGCCCGGGCTTCGGATCCTTGTCCATGGTGACCAGGCACGCGCCGTCGAGCAGCGAGAAGACCTGCTTGTAGAGGGGCGACGCGATGGTGGGCACGTCACCGCGCGATCCGGTGATGCCGCGCGACATCACGTACGCGCCCGAGAACGGGTCGAGGTTCTGCACCGCGTGCACCGAGCCGTCCGCGAGCAGGAACACCGCCACCTGCTCCCCCGCCACCAGCGCGGCGACTCCCAGCTCCGGCGTGAGGTCCGCCACCGCGCACACGCGGGTGGTGGTGATCGAGCCTTCGACGAGTGTCACGAGCGGACCTCCAGGGTGGTTGAGGCGATGAGCACGGGGCCAGCCTCGCGCTCTTGCGGCGTGGCCGGTCGCCGCTGTCCGCGCTGCTCGACATAGGCGAGGGACGGATCGGGCTGGTCGGGGGCGTTGACGAAGGAGGTGAACTGCTTGAGCCGCTCCGGGTCGTTCAGCACCGCCTTCCACTCGTCCTCGTACGTGTCGACGTGGCGAGCCATGTGGGCGTCCAGGTCCGCGCAGATCCCGAGGGAATCGTCGACGACGACCTTGCGGATCGCGTCGAGGCCGCCCTCGTACTCCTGCTGCCAGGGCGCCGTGCGCTGCAGGCGGTCCGCGGTACGGATGTAGAACATCAGGTATCGATCGATGATGCGGAACACCGCCTCGTCGTCGACGTCCTCGACCAGCAGCTGCGCGTGCACCGGGGTGAAGCCGCCGTTGCCGCCCACGTAGATGTTCCAGCCCTTGTCCGTGGCGATGACGCCCACGTCCTTCCCGCGTGCCTCCGCGCACTCGCGGGCGCAGCCCGAGACGCCGAACTTGAGCTTGTGGGGGCTGCGCAGCCCCCGGTAGCGCAGCTCGAGCGCGATCGCGAGCCCCACGGAGTCCTGGACGCCGTACCGGCACCAATCGGAGCCCACGCAGGACTTCACGGTGCGGAGCGACTTGCCATAGGCCTGGCCGGACTCCATGCCCGCGTCCACGAGCCGCTTCCAGATGCCGGGCAGCTGATCGAGCCTGGCGCCGAACATGTCGATGCGCTGGCCGCCCGTGATCTTCGTGTAGAGCCCATAGTCCTGCGCGATCTGCCCGATGAGGATGAGGTGCTCGGGCAGAATCTCGCCGCCCGGCACCCGCGGCACCACCGAGTAGGTGCCGTCCTTCTGCATGTTGGCCATCACGCGGTCGTTGGTGTCCTGCAGCGCCGCACGTCCCTCCGCGAGCACGTGCTGGTTGTACAGGGAGGCGAGGATCGACGCGATCGCGGGCTTGCAGATGTCGCAGCCGCGACCCGTGCCGAACCGGTCCATGATCTCGGAGAAGGTGGTCAGCTCGGCGACGCGCACCGCATCGAACAGCTGCGCGCGGGACATCTCGACGTGTTCGCACAGAGCGTTGGAGACCTCGATGCCGGACTTCTCGAGCTCCGTCGCCATGATCTTCTTCACGAGCGGCAGGCACGAACCGCACGAGGTGCCGGCCTTGGTGCACGCCTTCACCGCGCCCAGGTCGGTGCAGCCGTCGTGGTTGACCGAGTCGCGGATGGCGCCCGCGGAGACGTTGTTGCACGAGCACACGCCTGCCTCATCGGGCAGCTCGACGTTGGGGCGCTCGATCGCACCCTCGGGGAGCAGCCAGCCGGCGGGGTCGCCCTGGAGCCGAGCGCCCACCTGCGGACGCAAGGAGGCGTACGCGGACGCGTCGCCCACGAGCACTCCGCCGAGCAGCGTGGTCGCGTCGTCGGTCAGCACCAACTTCTTGTACACGCCGTTGACCGGGTCCGCGTAGACCATCTCGAGGGCGCCCGGGGTGGTCGCGAACGCGTCGCCGAAGGAGGCGACGTCCACGCCGAGCAGCTTGAGCTTGGTCGCCGTGTCCGCACCGGGGAACGTGCTCGCGCCGCCCAGCAGGCGGTCGACCGCGATCTCCGCCATGGTGTTTCCCGGGGCGATGAGGCCGATGCAGGCGCCCTGGATGCACGCGACCTCGCCGATCGCGGTGACGGCGGGGTCCGCGGTGAGGCAGGTGTCGTCCACCACGACTCCACCGCGTGCGCCCAGTTCGAGGCCGGCGGCCGCGCCCAGCTCGTCCCGCGGCCGCACGCCGGTCGCGAACACCACCACGTCCACCAGTTGCTCGCCGCCATCGGCGAATATCAGCGAGCCCACGTGGCCGTCCTTGTCGGCCCGGATCGCGGTGGTGGCGGTCTTGACGCGCACCGTCACGCCCAGCTTCTCGATGAGGCGCTTGAGCGCCTCGCCGCCGCCCTCGTCGACCTGCAGGTTCATCAACCGGTCCGAGAACTGGATCACCGTGCTGACGCATCCGAGACCCTGGAGGGCGCCCGCGGCCTCGAGACCCAGCAGGCCGCCGCCGATCACGGCTCCCCGCACGGGACGGCCCAGCGCCTCGCGGCGCTCCTCGACCCAGCCGCGCAGCGCGGCGACGTCGTCCACCGTGCGGTACATGAACACCCCAGGCAGGTCCGCACCGGGCGTGGGCGGGGCCCATGCGTAGGAGCCGGTGGCGAGCACCAGGTGGTCGTACGCGACCTCGCGGCCGCCCTCGACGGTGACGACGCGCCGCGCACGGTCCACCGCCGTCGCGCCCGAGTCTCGCCGCAGCGTGACCAGCGGGTCATCCCACAGGGCGGGGTCGCCCAGCTGCAGGTCCTCGGGCGTGCGTCCGGTGAAGTAGCTGGTGAGTGCCACGCGGTCGTAAGGAGCGCGCGGCTCCTCCGCGAGCACCTCCACCGAGTAGCGCCCGCCCGTGTCGCGGGCGCGCAGCGCCTCGGTGAATCGGTGGGCGACCATGCCGCCGCCCACCACGACGATGTGCTCCGTGGTCATCGTGCACCCTCCCCCGTCCCCGCGAGCGCGGGGACCTTGTCGACCTCGGGCGTCGGCGACGCCGCGAGAAGTTCCTTCACCAGCGGCGTGCAGTCGCCGCATCCGGTCGATGCCCGCGTGGCGCGCGCGACGTCCTCCAGGGACTCGCAGCCACCCGCGATCGCGTCGCAGATCCGGCCCTTCGACACCCCGTTGCACTGGCACACGGTGTGGTCGGCGTCCATCTCTGCGGCGCTGCGCGCGGCGGGCGCGGCGCCCGGGATGGGACGCACGATGAGGTGCGCCGGATCCGTGGGCACCGGCAGCAACCGTGTGTACAGCGCCTGCAGCTCGGTGGCGGTGGCCTTGTCGCCCACCACCGTCGCGCCCACCAGCAGGCCGTGGGACACGACCACCTCGACGAACCGGCCCACGGCCGGGTCGGAGATCCGGACGGCGCGCAGCTCGCGCTCGCCATGATCGAACTTGCCGCTGAGGCCCATGGTGACCACCTCGAGGCCCGGCGCCTTGACGCGCACCACGTTGGTGATGTCGTGCTCCGCGTCGTCCCCATGGGGCCGGGCGGTGGCGGTGCCCGACCATGCGTCCACCAGGCGGGCAGCCTGATCCCAGCCCTGCGCGACCAGCCCGCTGCCACCCTCGGGCGGCTGGGCGCAGTCGCCGATGGCGAACACGGCGGGGTCGGCCGGAGAGGCGAGGTGCTCGTCCACGACGATGCCGCGCTCGCACGGCAGCCCCGCGCGGCGGGCCAGGGCGGTCTCGGGAATGGTGCCCGCGCACATCACCAGGAGGTCGGTCAGCACCTCCGTGCCGTTCGACAGCTCGACGGCACAGATGCGGCCGCGCCGCTCGACCGCTCGCGTCACCGAGGCCTGGGTGACCACCGTGATGCCGAGCCGGCCCAGCGAGCTCTCCGCGATCTGCGAGGCGGCGGAGCCCAGCTGACGCTCCATGAGGCGGTCGGCGTGATGGACCAGCGTGACGGCGAGCCCTCGCGCGGCGAGTCCGGTGGCGACCTCGAGGCCCAGCACGCCTGCGCCGAGCACCACCGCGCGGCG
>NZ_JAHEBP010000036.1:361-20335 GCF_024642165.1 Demequina sp. | reverse complement strand
GACATCGGCTCGGAGGTGCGCTGCCCGGCGAGCGAGCCCATGACGCCGCGCACCTCGCGCTGCGCGCGCTTGACGTGGTCGAGGGTCCGTAGCAGGCGCTCTCGCAGCTGCGGCTCGACGTCCTGGGAGATCGACTCGACCTGCATCGCGGTGGCGAACAGCTCCTGGGACACGAAGTCGTGGAGATCGTCCGCGAGACGCTGACGCTCCTCCAGCATGGTGGTCATGTTCTTCACGTGCGTGAGCTCGGCGAGGGACAGCGCCATCGCGGCCTGGTTGGCGAAGCGCTGCGCGATCGCGAGGTCCTCCGGCTCGAACGCTGCCATGCCGCGGTCCCGCCACAGCATGAGCAGCCCCACGGTGCGTCGCTGAGCGCGCAGCGGCGCGTACATGGTGGGGCCGAGCGTCTGCACCGCCTCGAGAACGATCGACCCCGGCGGCTCCGCCGAGATCACTCCTCGCCCGCTGCGGATCGACTCGACTGCCTTGCCCTGCTCAGGCAGCACCAGACCCAGCAGATCGGCCCCCCGTGGGCCGGAGGTGATCTCCATCGTCCAGGAGCCGTCGACGCCGGGAAGCACCAGCGCGGCGTTGACGGCGCCCGCCAGCTCGTTGGCGGCGGTGACGATGGTCTCGAACGCCTCTTCGTCGCCCGGATCGGCCAGCAGCGCCGTGGTGATGTCCTGGGACGCGGCCAGCCACCGCTCGCGCGTGAGCGCCTTCTCGTACAGCTGGGCGTTGTCGATGGCGACGGACGCCGCGGCGGCGAGCGCCTCCACCACGGCCTCGTCGTGGAGCGTGAATTCGCCGTCCTTGTTGGCGAGGTACAGGTATCCGAACACCGCACCTCGCACCTTGAGCGCGGTGCCGAGGAACGAGCCCATCTTCGGGTGCCCCGCCGGCATGCCCTGGAACGCCGGGTGATCGGTCAGGTCGCCCAGCACCAGCGACCCCTCGGCCGGGATCTCCGCGAGCACGCCGACCGCATTGGGCGCGCGGCCGATCCGCTCCCAGACTCCACCGGGGATGCCCCGGTAGTGGAACTCGACGCTGATGCCCTCGGAGTCGAGCACGTTGATCGCGGCGAACCGCGCCCCGGTGTGCTCCGTGGACGCGGCGAGGAAGCGGTCGAGCACGTGCGGCAGATCCAGCTGCGAGTTCAGCGACACGATCGCGTCCGTCAGCGCGTCCGACACGGGCGGCTCCCTCCCCGGGGTCTCGTCAGTCATCCAGGCTGACCACCGAGTCTGCCAGGTCGAGCAGGGAGTGGTCGTGGGTGACGATCACCACGGTACGGCCTTCCCGTCGCATCGCGTCGACCATGGCGCGCAGGGCCACCGACCCCTCCTCATCGAGGTGCTCCGCGGGCTCGTCGATGAGGTGGACGGGGGCCGGGCTCAGGCTCGCCCGGGCCAGCAGGAGGCGCCTGCGCTCGCCTCCGGAGATCGACCGGCCGCCGGGTCCGAGCACCGTGTCGATGCCGTCCGGCAGGCCCCGCACCCAGCCCTCCAGCCCCACCAGGTGGAGCGCGCGCCACGCCGCGTCCTCGTCGACGTCGCCGCGAGCGACCCGCAGGTTCTCCATCACGGACGTCCCGAACACGTGCGCGTCCTCGGCGGTCATGGCGATGGCGTGCCCCGTCATGGCGGCGTCGACGTCCCGCCCGCCCAGCGTGGCCGCACCCGCGGCCGGTTCGAGCGCGCCCGCGATGGTGGTGAGCAGGGTGGTCTTGCCGATTCCGGATCGGCCGATCACCGCAAGTACCCCGCCGGATGCCACGGTCGCTGTCACCGGGCGGGTGGGCGTCATGCCTGGCCAGGCGGCGCTGAGCGCGTCGAGCGTGAGGGGGGACGATGCGGCGGCCGGAAGGGCGCCGGTGCCGCCGTCGACCTGGTCGCCGGGAATGGTGCCGGTCATCTCGGCGAGCCGGTGCGCCGCCGCGGCCGAGCGGAAGTACTGCATCACGGCGGCTGGGACGGCACCGATCGCCTCGAACGCCGCCAGGGGCAGGAGCGCGACCACCGCGGCACCGGGCCCGTCGAGATCCCCCGCCCGCGCGGCGAGCACGCCCAGGCCCACGAGCGCCACGAGGGCGATCCCGGAGAACAGCGCCTGCGCGCCGGCCGCCCAGGCCGCGGGTCGGGCCGCCAGCTCATGAGCGTGCTCGGCGTCGCGGTCCGCTCGCTGCAGCGCGTCCGCGGCCTCGTGCGAGACGCCCCACACCCGATGCTCGGTGGCGCCATCCATCGCGGACAACGCGGCCGTGGTGACCTCGGCGCGTGCCAGCGTGCCCTGGACCGCCGCGATGCGGGCCGAGCGCGCCGTGAGCATCGCCGGCACCACTCCCGCGAGCAGCAGGCACACGGCGAGCACCAGCCCGGCGACCGGCACCAGCGACGCGACGATCGCCACCGCGATGGCCGAGACCGCGGCCGCGACGCCGAGCGGGATGAGAGCGCGCACCACGGCGTCCCCGATCGCGTCGAGGTCCGCACCCAGTCGTGCCACCAGATCGCCGCGGCGCAGGCCCAAGACGGTGCGCGCGCCGGACCGCGCGAGGCGGTCGTAGGCGCGCTCCCGCAGGGTCACCACGCCCCGCAGCGCCGCGTCGTGGGACGCGAGCCGCTCGAGGTAGCGGAACAGGCCTCGGGAGACGCCGAAGAACCGCACCACGGTCGCGGCGATCGCCACATCCGCAGGGGACGGCATCTGCGCGGCCTTGGCGATGAGCCAGGCGGCCACCGCCGCCAAGCCGATCGCCGAGCCCAGCGCCATGGTGCCGGCGAGCACCGCGCGCACCACCGCCCACCGCCTCACGCCCGTCTCGCGGATCGCGGCCCGGAGCGCCGCCCAGTCGCCTCGACCGCCCCGGGGCGCACTCATGAGGATCCCTCCGTCGCGAGGGCGGTGACCAGGACCACGGAGTCGGCGGCCGCGAGCACCTCGGGCTCGTGGGAGGCGACCACCACGGTGGCCCCCGCGTCGGCGAGCGACCGCATCCGCGCGATGACCTCGGCCCGCGAGGCACGGTCCAGGTGCGACGTCGGCTCGTCGAGCAGCACCACCGCACGGCCGGAGCCGAAGGCGCGGTCGAGGGCGCGCCGCTGACGCTGTCCGAGCGACAGGGTGCGGCCCTCGACCCCCAGATCGGGCCGCTGCGGCACCCACGCCACCTGCGCGAGCCAGCCGTCCAGCTCGACCGCCGCATCGTCCCGCAGCACGGGCACGCCGCCCACCGCGACGTGGCCCGCGTCCGGCGCCAGCAGCCCGGTGAGGGCGAGCAGCGCCGTCGACTTGCCCTCGCCGTTCGGGCCGCGCAGGGCGGTGATGGCGCCCGGTGCCGCGGCGAAGGACAGCCCGGCCGGCGCGAGGCGGGCGCCGTCGGGTGTGGCGACCGAGAGCCCGGAGACGTCGAGACGCGCCCCCCTCAGATCGGGCGCGGCGCCGAGCACGGCGCGCGGGTGGGTGGGAGCCTCATCGACCAGCGAGAAGGCGGCGTCCGCGGCGGCGAGACCGTCCGCCGACGCGTGGAAGTGGGTGCCGACGGCCCGCAGGGGCAGGTAGACCTCGGGCGCGAGCACCAGCACCGCGAGCGCCGTCTCGATGCCGATGCCGCCGTCGATGAGTCGAAAGCCCATGGTGACGGCGACGATGGCGACCGCGAGCGTGGTGAGCAGCTCGAGCACCATGCCCGAGAGAAAAGCGACCCGCAGGGAGCCCATGGTGGCGTGCCGCTGGGCGTCTCCCAGGGCGCGAACCCGCGCGGCCGGGCCCCGCTCCCGACCCAGCGCCTTGAGCGTGGGGAGCCCCTCGACCAGGTCGAGGGTGCGGGTGCCGAGCCGCTGCATGGCCTCGAGGTGCCGCGCGGACCGTTCGCGGGTGACGAGCCCGACCAGCACCATGAACACCGGCACCAGCGGCAGTGTCGCCACCACGATCACGGCGGACAACCAGTCGAGGCCCAGCACCACCACGATCATCACGGGCGTGACGGTGGCCGCCAACGCGAGCTGCGGCAGGTAGCGCACGAAGTACGGCAGCAGATCGTCGAGGCCGCGTGTCACGAGCGTAGTGACGTCCGCCGTGCGGCCGCCCGCGGCCCATCGGGGGCCCAGCCTCGCCACGTGCGCGACGACCATCTCCCGCAGCTGCGAGATCACCTGGACGCCCGCGCGGTGCGCGAGCCTCTCCTGGAGCCAGGCCACGCCCGCGCGCAGCGCGACCACCGCGGCCAGCGCCGCGAGGCCCGTCGAGAGCTCGCGGGCTCCCTCCGGGACGATGCGCCCCCACCAGCCCAGGCCGTCGGAGTCCAGCGGGGTGGGGGACAGGATCGGGGCGAGCAGGCGCGCGAGCAGCAGGGCCTGGACCAGGATGAGCAGGGCCGTCAGGAAGCCCAGGCCCGCCGTCACGACGATGTGGCGGCGAGCCGGGCCGATCCGACGGATGAGCCGCGGATCGAGAGGACGCATCGAGAGGCTAGTTCTTCGCGAACGTCAGCTCGTTGTGCTCCGGGATGTGCTCCTCGGAGAGGCGGCGCCGGAACACCCAGTAGCTCCACGCCTGGTACGCGAGCACCACCGGCGTGAGGATCGCGGCCACCCAGGTCATCACCGTCAGCGTGTAGTCCGTGGAGGACGCGTTGTCGATGGTGAGCGAGTTGGCCGGGTCGTTGCTCGCCGGCATCACGTCCGGATACATCGAGCCGAAGATGAGCACCACGGCGCCCACGATCGCGACGCCGTTGGCGACGAAGGCCCAACCGAAGCGGCCCCGCAGCGACGAGTACCAGGCGCCGATCAGGGCGAGCGCGGCGACTCCGACCGCCGCCCAGGTCCAGGCCTTGCCGGAGTAGGCGAGCTGCGCCCAGACCGCCCACACTCCGGCCACCACGATCGCCGCGAGCGTCATCCGGCGGGCGACCGCCTCCGACCGTTCGCGGATCACGCCGTCCGTCTTGAGCGACAGGAACACCGCGCCGTGGGACAGGAAGAGCGTGAGGGTCACGAGGCCGCCCAGCAGGGCGAACGGGCTGACCAGCGTGAAGAAGTTCCCGATGAACTGGTGGTTCTCATCCAGCGGCACGCCGCGCACGAGGTTGGCGAACGCCACGCCCCACAGGATCGACGGGATCCAGGCGGAGAGGATGATGACCCAGTCCCACCGCGAGCGCCAGGTCTCGTCGTTGATCTTGCCGCGGTACTCGATGGCGACCGCGCGGACGATGAGCGAGAGCAGGATCAGCAACAGCGGCAGGTAGAAGCCGGAGAACATCGTGGCGTACCACTCCGGGAACGCCGCGAACGTGGCGCCGCCCGCCGTGAGCAGCCACACCTCGTTGCCGTCCCAGACCGGGCCGATGGTGTTGAGCGCGACGCGGCGGCCGCGGTTGGTCTTGCCCACGATGGGCATGAGCATGCCGACGCCGAAGTCGAAGCCCTCGAGGACCAGGTATCCGGTCCAGAGGACGGCGATGAGGATGAACCAGACGAGTGCGAGATCCATGGCGCGGGCTCCCTAGTACGCGAACGACAGCGGCTTGGCCGTGTCGTCGTCATCGGACTGGAGGACTGGCTCCGCGACCTCGGGCGCACCCTCGACCGCGTAACGCTGCATGAGCCGGAACCAGAACACCCCGAGGATCGCGTACACGATGGTGAAGCTGATCATCGAGGTGAGCACCTCCCCGGCGCTCACGGAGGTCGAGTAGCCGAACATCGTCATCAGCATGATCTGGTCGGACCCGGTGGGGTTGGGTGCCACCACGAACGGCTGGCGTCCCATCTCCGTGAAGATCCAGCCGAAGCTGGCGGCCAGGAACGGCATGGGCAGCGACACGAGCGCGAGCGTGCGCATCCAGCCCTGTGTCACCACACCCTTCTTGCGGGTGAACCACAGCACCGCGAGTGCGAGCGCCGCGGAGAAGGCCGCGAGCCCGATCATGAGGCGGAAAGACCAGTAGGTGACAGCGAGGTTGGGCCGGTAGTTGATCTCCTGGCCGTCGGGCGTGGTGGCGCCATAGCGCTCCGCGTACAGCTCCTGCAGATCGTTCAGCCCGGGGACCTCGGCGTTCCAGTCGCCGGTCGCAAGGTACGAGGTGAGACCCGGGACGGTGATGATGTGACGCACCGAGGAGGGATCGTCGCCCGCGAGGTTGCCGATGGTGAGCAGCGAGAACGCGGCGGGCTGCTCGGTCTCGATGAGCGCCTCCGCCGCCGCCATCTTGATGGGCTGCTGCTCGAACATCAGCTTCGCCTGGATGTCGCCCGTGACGATCACCGCGACCCCGGCGATGATCATCGTCACGGCGCCGAAGCGGGCCGCGGTCCGGTACATCGGGAGGTCGTGGTGGTCCCGGTCCTGACGGGAGCGGCGCACCATCCAGTAGACCGCGATGCCCGCGACGAACGTGCCGGCGACCAGGAAGGCGGTGGCGATCACGTGCGGGAAGGCCACCAGCGTGGTGCTGTTGGTGAGCACGGCTCCGATGTCGTTCATCTCGGCGCGGCCGGTCTCGGGGTTGTACTCGGCGCCCACCGGGTGCTGCATCCACGAGTTGGCGGCGATGATGAAGTAGGCGGAGAGCAGCGAGCCGATCGAGAAGGCCCAGACGGTCATCAGGTGGAGCCGCTTGGGCAGCCGGTCCCAGCCGAAGATCCACAGACCCAGGAAGGTGGACTCGAGGAAGAACGCGAGCAGCGCCTCCATCGCAAGCGGGGCGCCGAACACGTCTCCCACGAAGCGCGAGTACTCCGACCAGTTCATCCCGAATTGGAACTCCTGCACGATGCCGGTGGCGACGCCGAGGGCGAAGTTGATCAGCAGCAACTTGCCGTAGAACTTGGTCAGGCGCAGCCACTTCTCGTTGCCGGTCCGCACCCAGGCGGTCTGCATGATCGCCACGAGCAGCGACAGCCCGATCGTGAGCGGTACCAGCACGAAGTGGTAGACGGTGGTGATGCCGAACTGCCAACGCGCGAGCTCGAGCGCTTCCATAGGTGGGGACCTCCTAGTTGCCTAAGTTGAAACCTAATCGACCCAGGCTTTTTGCGCACCGGGACCTTGGTCCCGGGCGCGGCGACATACATATGCTGTGCGCGCCCGTCTCTGCGGGGGGCCCGCGGGTCTGCGGGCCCGACCGTTCGCGAGGCGCGGGTCCGCGCGGCGGATGTCCGGGATCGGGCCCGCCTGTGACACAATGGCCGAAGGTCAGGCGCCCAGCCACACCGGGTGCTCACCGCGCGACAGACGCAGCGAAGGTGCAGCTGCCAGTCCCGTCCGATCCCGCAGGGCTACAGCCCATCGCGGAGAAAACGGGGATGGGCGCTCGATATCGCCGCTGTCCGCCGCGACCATGAGACTTCCGTGGACACGATGAGTGAGCCACGAACGACGATGAGGTCGGGACCGCGTGTGGGCGGTCCCGATTCGAGGTACCCGCGTGAGCGAGGACAGCACCACACCCGACGTCACCGTCGCAGCCCCCCTATTCCAGGCGCCCGAGCCCAGCCGCTCGCGCCGAGCCTCGGCCCCGGCCGGGCCACCCACCGCAGCCCCCACGGCGGCGCCTCCCGCGTCGCCGTTCGGGGCGCCCGCGGCGAGTGGCGACACGTCGCCCGCGGACGGCGGCGCGGACACGCCCAAGCGCAAGAACTCGGGATCGAAGAAGTCCGGCGGCAAGAAGAAGCCGGCGCCCGATGCCTCGACTGACTCCAACGGCGACGCGCCGGCCCCCGATGAAGGCAAGGACGCGGCCGCTGACGCCGGAGGCGACAGGCCCGCGCGGCGCCGCCGTTCGGGCGCCACGACCACGTCTGCCGGGGACGGTGAGGAGCGGTCCGACGACGACGCCGCGCCCGTGGGCGGCGGCTCCGACTTCGATGGCTCCGATGCTGACTCTGACGATTCCGGCGACTCCGGCGATGGCGGCCCGCGCCGGCGTCGCCGCCGCGGCGGACGCGGTCGCGGCAAGAAGCGCCCGTCCGACGGTTCGGCCGACAACGGCGAGGACGCCACGGACGCATCGTCCGACGACTCGCGGTCCGAGGACGGCGGCTCCGGCGACGGCCGCGACGCCGCGGAGGACAGCTCCGACGGGGACTCCGACGGCGGCGACGGCGGCGACTCCGACGGCGAGGGCGGCTCGCGCCGGCGCCGCCGCAGCCGCAGCCGTGGCTCCCGTTCTTCGGGCGGCAGCGGTGGCGGCAGCGGTGGTGGCGGCAACGGCGGTGGCGGTTCCGAGGACCAGCTCCAGGGCTCGACCCGCCTGCAGGCCAAGCGCCAGCGCCGCCGCGACAGCCGCGACGGCCAGCGCCGCCGCCCCGTGATCTCCGAGGCCGAGTTCCTGGCTCGCCGGGAGTCCGTCATGCGCTCGATGGTGGTGCGCGAGAAGGATCACCGCGTGCAGATCGCCGTCCTCGAGGACGACGTGCTGGTCGAGCACTACGTGTCGCACCAGGCGCAGCAGTCGATGGCCGGCAACGTCTACCTGGGCCGCGTGCAGAACGTGCTGCCGGGCATGGAGGCCGCGTTCGTCGACATCGGTCGCGGACGCAACGCCGTGCTCTACGCCGGCGAGGTCAACTGGGATGCCGCGGGCCTCGAGGGCAAGGCCAAGCGGATCGAGCTCGCGCTCAAGCCGGGTGATCAGGTCATGGTCCAGGTCACCAAGGACCCGATCGGCCACAAGGGCGCGCGGGTGACGTCGCAGATCTCGCTCGCGGGCCGATTCCTGGTCTACGTGCCGGCGGGCGGCGTGACCGGCATCAGCCGGAAGCTGCCCGACACCGAGCGCAACCGCCTCAAGAAGCTGCTGCGCGAGGTGATTCCGGCGGATGCCGGCGTGATCGTGCGCACCGCCGCGGAGGGCGCCTCGGAGGACGAGCTCCGCGCCGACGTCGAGCGCCTGAAGCGCCAATGGCAGACCATCCTGGATGAGTCGACGGCCGGGGCCAAGGCGCCCAAGCTGCTGCGCGGCGAGCCGGACATGGCGATCCGAGTGGTGCGCGACATCTTCAACGAGGACTTCGACTCGCTGACCATCCAGGGCGACGACACGTGGAACTCGCTGTCGATGTACGTGGGTCAGGTCGCGACGGACCTCATGCCACGCCTGCACAAGTTCGCCGGCGACCGCGACGTCTTCGCCGAGTCGCGCATCGACGAGCAGCTTGCCAAGGGCATGGACCGCAAGGTCTGGCTGCCCTCCGGCGGCTCCCTGGTCATCGACCGCACCGAGGCGATGACGGTCATCGACGTCAACACGGGCAAGTTCGTCGGCAAGGGCGGCACGCTCGAAGAGACGATGACCCTCAACAACCTCGAGGCGGCCGAGGAGATCGTGCGCCAGCTGCGCCTGCGCGACATCGGCGGCATCATCGTCATCGACTTCGTCGACATGCTGCTCGAGGCCAACCGGGATCGCGTGCTGCGCCGACTGATCGAGTGCCTGGGTCGCGACCGCACCAAGCACCAGGTGGCCGAGGTCACGTCGCTGGGGCTGGTCCAGATGACCCGCAAGCGCGTGGGACAGGGACTGGTCGAGGCGTTCTCCGAGACCTGCGAGCACTGCAAGGGCCGTGGCTTCCTGGTTCACGGCGAGCCCGTGGCCGAGGCGAGCGAGAAGCAGCCCGAGCCGCGCCGCAACTCGCGAGGAGCCCGCGGGGGTCAGCAGCAGGGCAAGCCGGCCCAGCAGGGTCAGCAGAACCAGGGCAAGCAGTCCCAGCCCGACGAGGACCCGCACGGCGAGACGCACGCGCTCGACGACCGCGAGGAGGCGCGGGCCGCCGTCAAGGCGACGCTCGCCTCGATCGCGGCCGCCGCCGAGAAGGCGCACCACCACGACGAGGTCACCGGGGAGCCCCTCGAGGCTCTCGAGGCGGCCGTCGAGGTCGAGATCGTGTTGCCGGAGCCCGCTCATCAGAACGACGCCGACCTCGACGTGGATCACGTCGACGGCGAGGCGTTCGAGGGCGATGAGGAGCGGCCCGGGGAGCAGTAGGGCGGCGGGCCATCCCGCGGGCGCGCCGAGTTTGACCCGGCGCCGCTCGAGCCGGTACATTTGTACGTCGGCGCGCCGCGCGCCGAAGCCCTGTCAGCGCCCTCATCGGGAGCGGCCGCGGCAGGAAGCCGGCCCCATCCGGGGCCGTTACAACGAGTTTCACGAGGAATAGATCATGGTGTACGCGATTGTGAAGGCCGGTGGCCGCCAGGAGAAGGTCTCCGTTGGCGACATCGTCGTTGTCGACCGTCTGAAGGCTGGTGCCGGCTCGACTGTCGAGCTCGCGCCGGTGCTGCTGGTCGATGGCGACAAGGTCACGTCGGACGCCGCGGCGCTCGCCAAGGTGAAGGTGACGGCGGAGGTGGTGCGCGACGAGCGCGGCCCCAAGATCATCATCCTCAAGTTCAAGAACAAGACCGGCTACCGGAAGCGCCAGGGGCACCGTCAGGACCTGACGCGCCTCAAGGTCACCGGAATCAAGTAGGGCGAGGAGTCACTCATGGCACACAAGAAGGGCGCGAGCTCCTCGCGCAACGGTCGCGACTCGAACGCGCAGTACCTGGGCGTCAAGCGCTTCGGCGGTGAGGTCGTGAACGCAGGCGAGATCATCGTCCGCCAGCGCGGCACCCACTTCCACCCGGGCAACAACGTGGGCCGAGGCAAGGACGACACCCTGTTCGCCCTCGCCGCCGGCTCGGTGCAGTTCGGTCGTCGTCGGGGCCGCAAGGTCATCGACGTCGTCGAGGCCTGAGCACTCGATCTCTCACTTTCAGTCAGGGGCGCGCCGCGAGGCTGCGCCCCTGACTCGTCTCTAGGCTGGGACGGGACGATGCGCATCGTCCGTCCCCGCCGCATCGTCCAGGAGGAGCCATGGCATCGTTCGTGGACCGCGTGACGCTTCACGTCACGGCGGGCAACGGCGGCCATGGAGTCGCCTCTGTGCACCGCGAGAAGTTCAAGCCGCTCGGCGGCCCCGACGGCGGCAACGGCGGCCGCGGCGGATCCGTGGTGCTGGTGGTGGACCCGCAGGTCACCACGCTGCTCGACTACCACCACGCCCCGCACCGCATGGCGGAGAACGGCAAGCAGGGTGCCGGCGACATGCGTCACGGCGCCACCGCCGCGGACCTCAGGCTCGGGGTGCCCAACGGCACCATCGTGAAGTCCAAGGACGGCGAGGTGCTCGCCGACTTGGTGGGCGAGGGCGCCGAGTTCGTGATCGCGGCGGGAGGGCGCGGGGGCCTCGGCAACGCCGCCCTCGCGACCGCCAAGCGCAAGGCCCCTGGCTTCGCACTGCTCGGCGAGCCGGGCGAAGAGGCGAGCGTGGTGCTCGAGCTCAAGTCGATCGCCGACGTGGCGCTCGTGGGCTTCCCGAGCGCGGGCAAGTCCTCATTGATCGCGGCCATGAGCCGCGTGCGCCCCAAGATCGCCGATTACCCGTTCACCACCCTGGTGCCGAACCTTGGCGTGGTGCAGTCGGGTGGCACGCGGTACACGATCGCGGACGTCCCGGGCCTCATCGAGGGCGCGTCCGAGGGCAGGGGCCTGGGTCACGACTTCCTGCGCCACATCGAGCGGTGCTCCGTCATTGCCCACGTGCTCGACACCGCGACGCTGGAGACCGACCGCGACCCGCTGCGCGACCTCGACATCATCGCGGCTGAGCTGCGCGCCTACTCGGGCGACGAGGCGATCAGCGGCGTGCCGCTGGCGGATCGCCCGCAGATCATCATCCTCAACAAGGTCGACATCCCCGACGGGCGCGACCTCGCGGAGATGGTGCGTCCGGAGCTCGAGGAGCGGGGGATGCCCATCTTCGAGGTGAGCGCGGTCACCCACGAGGGCCTCAAGGAGCTGGGGTTCGCGCTCGCCCGCATGGTCGAGGAGGAGCGCGCCAAGATCCCCGAGCTGGAGAAGGCGCCCATCGTGATCCGCCCGACGGCGGTCGACGATTCCGGCTTCACCGTCACCCACGTGCGCGACGGCGCGGAGGACTACTACCAGGTGCGCGGATCCAAGGTGGAGCGGTGGGTCAAGCAGACCAACTTCGCCATCGACGAGGCCGTGGGATACCTGGCGGACCGGCTCGCCCGCGCGGGCGTCGAGGACGCGCTGTTCAAGGCGGGCGCGACGCCGGGCTGCGAGGTGGTGATCGGGCCGCGCGTGGGCGGGATCGTGTTCGACTGGGAGCCCACCATGATGGCCGGCGCGGAGCTGCTGGGCCAGCGCGGCTCGGACCTGCGCATCGAGCAGCACGAGCGTCAGCACCGCGCCACGCGCGCCGAGAAGCGCGAGGAGCACAAGGAACGGATGGACGCGCGCGCCGCCGCTCGCCAGGAGCTGTGGACCGAGCGCGACGCCGGCCACTGGACCGATCCCGCCGAGGACGACGAGTAGCCTTCCTCCAGGAACGATCGGCGTAGGCGAGGGGAGTCAGCGGTGAGCGAGGCGCGCGCGAGCGTGGTGCGGGCACGTCGCATCGTCGTGAAGATCGGGTCCTCGTCGTTGACCCATGGCGACGGCACGCTCGACGAGGCCCGCGTGAGCGCGCTCGTGGACGTCCTGGGGGCCGCGCGTCGTGACGGTCGCGAGGTGCTGCTGGTGACCTCGGGATCGATCGCCGCCGGGATCGGTCCGCTGGGTCTCGCCGCCCGCCCCACCAATCTCGAACTGCAGCAGGCCGCCGCCTCCGTGGGCCAGGGCAAACTGATCCACGCGTACACGGTGGCCTTCGCGCGGTTCGGGCTCACCGTGGGCCAGGTGCTGCTGACAGCGGACGACTTGGTGCGCCGCGCGCACTACGGGAACGCGCGCCGCGCGCTCGAGTCGCTGCTGGCGCTGGGCGTGGTGCCCATCATCAACGAGAACGACACGGTGGCCACCGACGAGATTCGATTCGGCGACAACGACCGCCTGGCGGCCCTGGTCGCCACCGCGGTGCGCGCCGATGTGCTGGTCCTGCTCACCGACGTCGACGCGCTCTACACGGCGGCTCCCGACGCCCCCGGCGCACGGCGCATCGCCGAGGTGCACGGCCCCGAGGACCTGCACGGCATCGACATCTCGCGGCGCGGATCCGCCGTGGGCACCGGCGGCATGATCACCAAGATCGAGGCGGCGTCGCTCGCGACCAACTCGGGGGTGACCACCGTGCTCGCCGCCGCCGCGGAGGCGGCGCGGGCCGTCGCGGGTGAGGACGTCGGCACGGTGTTCCTGCCCACCGGCAGGCCCGAGCGGACCCGCCTGCAGTGGCTGGCGGACGCCGCCAAGACCCGCGGGGGGATAGTCCTGGACGACGGCGCTGTGCGTGCGCTGCGCGGCCGTCAGGCGTCCCTGCTCGCCGCGGGCGTGGTCGCGATCCGCGGCGCCTTCGAGGCGGGGGAGCCGGTGGACCTGGTGTCGCGCGACGGAACGCTCGTGGCGCGCGGCTTCGCCGGCTTCTCTTCGGAGGAGGCGGACCGCATGAAGGGACTCAGCACCGAGGCGCTGGGGGAGGTGCTTGGCGAGGCCTTCGCGCGCGAGCTCATCCACATCGATCACCTCGTGGTGCTGTAGGGCGAGTCCCGCTCCTCGTGGTCGCGAGACCTGTCGTACCCACCCCTAGAATCGAAGAAGTCGATGCAAGGGGCCTGCTATGAGCACGGAGACTACCGAGAAGCCGATCACCCCGTGGTGGGCGATGGATCCCGCGGACGCCGCGGCGGAGCTGGGGACGGGACTGGACGGGCTCTCCTCCGCTGACGCGCGCGACCGGCTGAGCAGGTACGGCCCCAACGCCCTGACGGCGGGGGAGTCCGCGACGTTCCTTCAGTTCGCGCTGCGGCAACTCGCGGATCCGATGAACCTCATGCTCGTCGGCGTCGCCGTGATCTCCGGCGTGATCGGTCAGGGCTCGACGGCCGTCATGGTGGGACTGCTCGTGGTCTTCAACGTGTGGTCGGGCGCGAGCCAGGAGCGCAAGGCGCAGGCCAGCGTCGACGCGCTTGCGACGATGCAGGTGCCGCAGGTGCGCGTCCGTCGTGACGGCGCCGTGGTCACCGTGCCGGCGCCGGACCTGGTCCCGGGCGATGTCATCGAGCTCGAGGCGGGCGACATCGTGCCCGCCGACGCGCGCATCGTCCGAGCGACCGCGCTCGAGACGCAGGAGGCCTCGCTCACCGGCGAGAGCGCACCCATCGAGAAGTCGGCGGCCACTCTCGCGGATCCCGCGACGGGCCTGGGCGACCGCGTCTCCATGCTGTTTCAGAACACGTCCGTCACGCGCGGCACGGCCACGGGGTTGGTGGTCGCGACCGGCATGGCGACCGAGATGGGCGCGATCGCGACCATGCTGTCGACCGTCGAGCGCGTCCAGTCGCCGCTGCAGAAGGAGCTGGGCTCGCTGACGCGGATCATCGGTGCCGTCGCGTGGGGCGCGGTCGCGGTGATCGTGGGGCTCGGGCTCGCCCGCGGGCAGTCCTTCGCGGACCTCATGTTCCTGGGCACGGCGGTCGCGATCTCCGCGATCCCCACCGGCCTGCCCACCTTCGTGCAGGGCATGCTCTCGTGGGGAGCTTCGCGCCTCAGCGAGGCCAAGGCCGTGGTCGCGTCGCTCAACGACGTGGAGACCCTGGGCGCGACCAGCGCGATCTGCTCCGACAAGACCGGCACGCTCACCATGAACCAGATGATGGCGCGCACGGTGTGGATCGGCGGCGACACGTTCACCGTCGACGGATCCGGATACTCGTTCGACGGGCGCGTGCGGCGCTCGCAGGGTGACGAGGTGAACCCCGGGGCGCCCCTGGCATACGCGCTTGCGCTCCCGAACGATGCGACCGTGAGCGCGGACGGCGTGGTGGTGGGCGACCCGACCGAGGCAGCCTTCATCGTTCTCGCCGAGAAGCTCGGGGTCGACGTCCCGGAGACCCGGCGCCGCTTCCCCCGCGAGGCGGAGGTGCCGTTCGACTCGGACTACAAGTTCATGGCGACCTTCCATCACGTCCAGTGGGAGGGCGAGCGCCGGCTGATCGGACTGGTCAAGGGCGCGCCGGACGTGCTGCTCGCGCGCTCGTCCAAGGCGTTCATGGCGGGCCGCGCGACCGTCCCGGTCGCGGACCTTGCGGACGACGTCACCGCGGAGATCGAGCGGCGCTCCGGTGAGGGCCTGCGAACGTTGGCCCTCGCGATCCGAATGGTCGAGCCCGCGGACGAGGCGGCGGTACTCGCCGACCCGATGGCCGCCGTCACCGGACTCGCATTCGTGGCCGTCGTCGGCATCGTCGATCCCTTGCGGCCGGAGGCCAAGGTGGCCGTCGACGAGGCGCACGCCGCGGGCATCGACGTGCGGATGATCACGGGCGACCACGTGGTCACCGCCGCCGCCATCGGGCGCGAGCTCGACCTGCCCGGCGAGGGCATGTCCGGAGCGGACTTCGCGGCGCTCACGGATGACGAGGTCGACGCACGGCTCGACGATCTCTCGGTGTTCGGCCGAGTGACGCCGCAGGACAAGCTGCGCCTGGTGCAGCGCCTGCAGGCGCGCGGCGAGGTGGTCGCCATGACCGGCGACGCGGTGAACGATGCGGCCGCGATCAAGCAGGCCGACGTCGGGGTCGCGATGGGCTCGGGTTCCGAGGTGACCAAGCAGGCCGCCAAGCTGGTGCTGACGGACGACAACTTCGCGACTCTGGTGCGTGCCGTCCAAATCGGACGGGTCGTGTACGCCAAGATCGTGAGCTACCTGACCTTCCAGATGTCGCAGCTCATCGCGCTGATCCTGCTGTTCCTGGTGGCGAGCGTGATCAACCTCAACCAGGGCGTCGCGCTCACGCCCACCATGGTGCTGATGCTCAACTTCGTGGTGGCCCTGTTCGCGGTGCTGGTCATCATGCTCGAGCCGGCGGCGCCCGGCCTGATGCAGCGTCCGCCCCGCAATCCGGCCGAGGGCATCGCCTCGATGGCCAACGTGTTGCGGTGGTCGGTCTACGGCGGGGCGTTGTTCGTCGCGGCATTCGTGCCACTCCTTGCGCGCAGCGACGAGTTGTCGCCCGACGACCCGTCCGCGCCGATGACCATGGCGTTCGTGATCGTGGCGTTCGGCACGCTGACCACCGGACTGCAGGTGCGGCGCGATCCGGAGACCGGGCTCACCGGTCCGTGGGGCAAGGGCCCACGTATGCTGCTGTGGCCCGCGGGATTCATCGTTCTTACGACCGAGCTGGGATTCCTGCAGAACTGGATGGGGACCACCAGCCTGAGCGGCCCGGAGTGGCTCGCGTGCATCGGGCTCTCCGCGTTCGTAGTGGTCGTGGTCGAGATCGACAAGGCGCTGCGGCGCAAGCGCGTCGCCGCCGTGCGCCCCACCGTCGAGGAGGCGGTGGCGCCGGCGCGCGCCCGCTGACCGCACCGCCCGCTGACCGCACCGTCCGGCCTACCCCGCAGACACCCCTCCACACTGATTGCGCACCCCTCCACCAGGGCCCCGGCGCATCGTGCGGCAGATGTTCGCCTGACACGGTTCATCGCTCGCGCGGTGTGGAGGGGCGCACGGGGGAGCGGTGGTGCCAGCACGGCGAGGGCAGGCACCCTCGGCCCGCCTAGACTGGGATGTCATGACCGACACCGCCGTTCCCATCCACGTCGAGAGCGCCGTCCTCGAGGCGTGCAGGCGCGCGAAGCTCGCGTCCCGCGCGCTCGCGACAGCCACCAGCACCGTCAAGGACGCGGCGCTGCACGCGATGGCCGACGCCCTGGTGGCTCACGCTCCGCGCATCGTCGAGGCGAACGCCAAGGACCTCGAGCGCGGACGCGACAACGGCATGTCGCCCGGGCTGCTTGACCGCCTCGCGCTCGACGAGGCGCGCATCGCCGCCATCGCGGACGCACTCCGGTACGTCGCGACGCTTCCCGACCCGGTGGGGGAGATCAAGCGCGGCTCCACGCTGCCCAACGGCATGCGTCTGGTCCAGAAGGCCGTGCCGATGGGCGTCGTGGGCATGATCTACGAGGCGCGTCCCAACGTCACCGTCGATGCCGCCGGCCTGGCGCTCAAGTCCGGCAACGCCGCGGTGCTGCGCGGAGGCTCGGCGGCCGCGTCGACCAACGAGGTGATCGTGGCGGTGCTGCAGGAGTCGCTCGAGGGCGTGGGCCTGCCGCGGGACTGCGTGCAGTCCATCGACGCCTACGGCCGCGCCGGCGCGCGCGTGCTCATGCACGCCCGCGGTCTCGTGGACGTGCTGGTCCCTCGCGGCGGTCGCGACCTGATCCAGACCGTGGTGCGCGAGTCCACGGTGCCGGCGATCGAGACCGGCGAGGGCAACTGCCACGTGTACCTCGACGCCTCGGCGCCACTCGATCGGTCCATCGACATCGTGGTCAACTCGAAGACCCACCGGGTGGGCGTCTGCAACGCCGCCGAGACCCTGCTGGTCCACAAGGACGCCGAGGACAAGGTGCCCGCGGTGCTCGCCGCGCTGCACGATGCCGGAGTCACCATCCACGCGGACGAGGCCGTCGCGGCGCTGGCCCCGATCCACGTGCCGACGATCCCTGCGACCGAGGAGGACTGGGCGACCGAGTACCTGTCGCTCGACCTCGCGGTCAAGATGGTCGACACCATCGACGAGGCGATCCAGCACATCGCCCGCTACTCCACCGGCCACACCGAGGCGATCGTCACCAACGACATCGACGCCGCCCAGCACTTCGTCGCGCACATCGATTCGGCCGCGGTCATGGTCAACGCTTCGACACGCTTCACCGACGGAGCAGAGTTCGGACTGGGAGCCGAGATCGGCATCTCCACGCAGAAGCTGCACGCGCGCGGCCCCATGGGCCTCGGCGAGCTCACCACCACCACCTGGGTGGCGTACGGGGATGGACACATCCGTCCCTGACGTCGCCCGCGCATCGTCCCGCGCGCATCGTCCGGCCCTGAGGGACGATGCGCGCCGAGCGGCACGGCGCTCCCGTCGCCCCCTCATCGGTGACATAATCGCGGGAGACAACAGGAGGAGCCCCCAATGATCACCGAGGCTGTCGAGACCACCTCGCACGTCGTCAACGAGCTGCCCATCTCCGCGCCCGCGATCGGGCTCCTGGCCTTCACGGCCCTGATGGGGCTGATGTTCGTGACCTACGCCTTCCGGAGCGTGGGTACGCGTCACTGACGTGGATGCGCCGATCTCGCGCGTAGGCGTGCTCGGCGGCACGTTCGATCCCGTGCACACGGGGCACCTCGCGGCTGCCTCGGAGGTATGCGCGGAGCTGGGCCTCGACCAGGTGCTGCTCACGCCCGCGAACTCCCAGCCATTCAAGATCGGATTCGACGCCGCGCCGCCCGAGCATCGTCTCGAGATGTGCCGGCTTGCGGCCGACGAGGACGATCGCTTCGCCGTCTCGGCCGTCGACATCGAGCGCGGGGGAGTGACCTACACGGTCGACACGCTCACCGATCTGCGGGAGCAGCGGCCCGGCACGGAGTTCTTCTTCATCACGGGCGCGGACGCGCTCGCGCGGCTCGACGAGTGGAAGGACGCGGAGCGTCTGGGCAAACTCGCGACATTCGTTGGAGTGACACGGGCGGGTCATTCGTTAGTTCCGTCGAATAGGCCACATATCCTGGTGGAGGTTCCCGCGCTGGCGATATCCTCTACCGATGTCCGTCGCCGGGTGAGGGCCAGGAGACCGATCCGCTACCTTGTACCCCGCCCTGTGGCCGATTACATCGCCTTGAACGGGCTCTACTACGGAGGAATCGATGACTGACCAGGGAAGGCCTATGTCGCGTCGCACGCGACGCGAGGTCGAGGCCCGCAGGGCCGCCCCTGACCAGCCCACCACCCCCATTCGATCCACGGATGGGCTGGGCACGCTCACCAACGCAGACGGCACGCCGCTCACGCGGAAGCAGCGCCGCGTTCTCGAACGGGAGGCGCACCCCGTCGAGACGTGGACGGCCGAGGAACAGCTGATCGCGACCGGGCAGATCCCTGCCATGACGCCCGATCTGCTGGCCGCCCAGGAACTGGTGGAGCGCCGTCGCGCCGAGAGCGAGGCGAGCTCGCCCGCCGCTGCCGAGCCGGAGCTTCCGCGCGCGGAGTCGGTTTTCGCCACGCCCGCGCCCGCGCCCACGCCTGTGGACGATGCGGCGGACCAGGTGGCCGACGACGCGGTGGTGGAGGCTGCCGTCGAGGCCGTCGAGGCCGTCGAGGCCGTCGAGGCCGTCGAGGCCGTCGAGGCCGTCGAGGCCGTCGAGGCCGTCGAGGCCGTCGAGGCCGCACCCATCGAAGCTGCCGAGCCGCTGCAGCCCGAGGCGGTCGCTGAGCCTGAGCCCGAGCCTGAGCCCGAGCCTCAGCCCGAGCCCGAGCCCGAGCCCGACGCCTGGAGCCCGGACGCGACATTCGACCCTGCGTCGATCGTCACCACCGTCGAGCCCGTCGCTGACTTCAGCGCCGAGTTCGAGCCCGTGATCGATGACGAGCCGGAGGAGGTCGCCCAGGCCTACGAGCCCGAGCCCGAGCCCGAGCCCGAGCCCGAACCCGAACCCGAACCCGAACCCGAACCCGAACCGGAACCCGAGGACGACCTCGCAGACGTCCCAGACGCCGAGGAACCGCCTGCCGCGCAAGTGCCCACGGGAGAGATCCCCGAGCAGTACCGGCACCTGTTCCCACCGGGCTCCCTGCAGGCGCGACACCTCCAGGAGCGCCTCGAGCGGGGCGGGAATGCCACGCCGCCCAGCGGCCTTCCGACTCCGAAGCGGCATGTCGTCGAGGGTGCGTCAGACGACCCGGCCGAGGAGATCCGCCGACTGACCGCGGCCGCGATGGCGGGCATCACGCGCGCGCAGCAGGTGCACCGTCCTGCCGAGCCCGAGCCCGAGCCTGCGGACGAAGTAGCGCCCGAGCCCGAGCCTGCGGACGAAGTAGCGCCCGAGCCCGACGAAGCGCCGGAGCCCGAAGCCGAGCCCGAGCCCGAAGCCGAGCCCGAGCCCG
>NZ_JAHEBP010000036.1:0-351 GCF_024642165.1 Demequina sp. | reverse complement strand
CGATGGCGGGCATCACGCGCGCGCAGCAGGTGCACCGTCCTGCCGAGCCCGAGCCCGAGCCCGAGCCCGAGCCCGAGCCTGCGGACGAGGTAGCGCCCGAGCCAGACGTAGCGCCCGAGCCCGAAGCCGAGCCCGAGCCTGAGGACGAGGTCCAGGACGAGGAGACCTCCGACGCCGACGAGGCGGCTGAGCTCGACCCCGCGGCGGTGTACGCGGAGGCCGAGTCCGACGTCGACGACGAGGCAGACGACGAGGCGCCTGACGCCGCCGCGGTCGAGTCCGGCGACGAGGAGACCCCAGAGGCGGAAGCGCCGGCCGAGAAGGTCCGGAGGCCGTCGCTCTTCGGCGGGC
>NZ_JAHEBP010000135.1:3058-5280 GCF_024642165.1 Demequina sp. | reverse complement strand
GGTTCGACGACGAGGGCAACGAGGTTGCCGTGGTGGTGAACTTCTCCGGGGTCCCACACGAGGGCTACCAGCTGCCGCTGCCCCGCGCGGGCACGTGGGATGAGATCTTCAACACCGACGCCGAGATCTACGGCGGCTCGGGAGTGGGCAACCTGGGCCAGGTCGAGGCCGAGGCTCGGGAACGCCACGGCTTCCCGGCGTTCGCCGAGCTGCGCGTGCCGCCGCTCGGCGTCGTGATCCTGCGGCCGTCGAGCTGATCTGAGACCGCGCATCGTCACCCGGCGGCCGGGTGACGATGCGCGGATTCAGACGATGCGCGGCGTCAGTACAGGGCCGAGGCGAGGGCCTGACGGGCGCGCAACACGCGCGTGTCCGCCGGATCCACCACGTCGAACAGCTCGATAAGCCGCGCCCGCACACTCTCGCGGGCGTCGCCCTCGGTGGCGCGCACCAGGTCGATCAGCCGCGCGAACGCGTCCTCGAGCTGTCCACCGATCACGTCCAGGTCCGCGACGGCCAGCTGCGCGTCCACGTCCGAGGGGTCCGCGGCGGCCGCAGCGCGCACCGCAGCGAGATCGGCGGTGCGGGAGCGAGACATGAGGCGCACCTGCGCGCGCCCCGCGCGGGCGTCCGCATCCTTGGGATTATCGCGAAGCGCGCGATCGTACGTCGCCTCCGCGGACTCCAGATCCCCACGCTCGATCGCGTCGTACGCCTCCTGATGGAGGGGCGGGATCGGGTCTTCGGCAGGGGCAGCGGGCGCCTGTGCGGCGCCGGCGGCTCCGGCCTGACGCGCAACCTCCACCACCTGGCCCATCACCTCGACCAGCTGCTCGCGAGTCGCCGCACCCTGGAACAGCGGCGCGGGGCGCCCCCCGATCAGCGCAACGGCGGCCGGCACGGCCCGGATCTGGAAGGCCTCGGCGATCGCCGGCTGTGCGTCGATGTCGCACGCGGCCGCGACCACGCCCGCGGCACCGGCGACCTCCTCGAGGGTGCGCGCGAGCTCCTCGCTCTGCTGAGACGCGGAGGAGACGAACGCGATCACCACGGGGGTCTGCAGCGACATCTGCGCGAGCTCCTGGAAGCGCGCCTCATCGATGGTCTCGAGCCCGGCGTCCGCACGGCGGGAGCGGGCGGCGAGCGCGGCGAGGTCGACGGCGCCGCGCAGCGGCCCGGTGGTGTCGGTCATGGGTCTCCTACTCGGCGGTGACGCGGATGAGGTGGTGATCGGCGGCGACCACGGCGGGCTTGGCCTCCGGGTCCGCGGGGACATGGAACACCAGGAAGTCGTGATACTGCAAGGCGACGCGGTCCTTGACGGTGCCGTCGACCAGCGGCGCGTAGGCGCTGGGCAGGGAGACCGTCGCCCCGTTCTTCACCGCGATGGTCGACGTGATGGCGATGGGCGCGAACACCAGCGCACCACCGTCCGCGGTCTGCAGGGCGAACGTGTTGTCCATGCTCGGCTGGATGGTGTCAAGGTAGTTGCCTTCGCCCTTCTTGGCGGTCTCCGTCAGCACCTTGCGATTGTCGAAGAGGCGGTCGCGGTACGTGTCCGGCTCGAACTGGTCGGCCAGGTCGCTGCTCGGGCCCTCCCGCAGAAGGTCGAGGTAGTCGGCGACCACCTGCTCCGGCGACACGGGAAGCGCATCGGTGTCGAGCGGCAGTTGGGCCGCGCCGGTGGTGGACCCCGGCATGGCCGGCAGCGTCGCCCCGGGCACCATGTGCGCCCAGTTGACCAGCTGGTAGTCGGACTCGACCGCCTCCTGGACCCAGAAGGCGACCACCGGAGTCGCGTCCGCGGGCTGGGTGGTGACGCCCACCATGACCCGCGGCCACGTGACCTCCGCGCTCGTGTAGACGGCCTGCATCGTGGCGGGGATCTCCTCGATCGCCATCTCGTCACCCGCCCGGCGCTGGCGGTACTCGGCGACGCGAACCCAGCGCGCGAAGCCGGACACGCGCTCGCCCAGCAAGCGGGAATCCAGCTCCGCGTCCGCGGCGGCCAGCTCGTCGAACGTGGCAGGAACGATGCGGTCGATCTGCGACTGCACCACGGCCGCGGCCTCCTGCGCCGGCAGCGCGGTCGCCGGGGTGGGCACGTCGGGGGTGCAGCCGGCGACAACGGCGAGTGACGCTGCCGCCGCCGTCGCTGCGGCGAGGGTTCTCCTCATCATGAGCGCCCCTCCTCGTCGTCTGACCCCGGCGGGTCGGCCTGG
>NZ_JAHEBP010000135.1:0-2958 GCF_024642165.1 Demequina sp. | reverse complement strand
TTGAGCGTCATCTGCACGGCGACCAGGGGCGAGCCGTCGACGCTCTCGGCCACCAGCGTGAGCCCCGGGGAGATCTCAACGGTCTCGAGCTCGAGGGAGCCGTTCGAGTCCCAGGTCTGCCGCCAGATGTCGGCGATCTGGGGCGCCACCTCCGGCTCCGCGGACGGCGAGGGCGACGCCGATTCGGCGGGCGAGGCGGATGGGGATGGCGACGTCGACGCGGCGGGCGAGGCGGACGCGGACGGCGAGGCCGACGCCTCCGGTTGCATTGCGTCATCCCGCGTGACGGAGAGCTGCTCCCAGTCGGGGATGCCGGTGACCACCGTGACGTCGCGGGACGACGCCCACGCCTCGACGTCCTCGGTCCGGCCCACGTAGGCGACCACGTCGCCAGTGCCCTCGAAGGTCACGCTGCCGCCCGGGGCAGTCGCCACCATGTCGGGGCCCACCAGGACCACCGCGGTATCGACCGCAGCGCGCGGGGTGCCGAAGGACGCCGGACGCATGGCATCGGCGATCAGTCCGCCGATCAGCAGCAGCAGTCCGAGCGCTCCCGCGATGAGCGCGGTGGTGCGCAAGGTCACGTGGTTCTCCGTTCGTCGCCCTATCACTCTACGAGACAAGCGCCCAACGATGCTCCCGTTGACTTTGTTCCTCACCCTCGAGGCGCACTACCCTGGTGAAGAGTGCGTGACCCGCCCCGTCACCCGCGCCGGCGCGAACAAGGAGAACCATGCCCGAAGAGAACCTGCCGTTCCCGCTCGCCATGCGCGGTTACGACCGCGAGGCGGTTGCCGCCCGCATCGCCAGTCTCGAGGACGCCGCGCGGGAGCAGGCCGCGGCGGCCGAGAAGGCGCGGCGCGAAGCGCAGCAGGCTCGGACGTCGCTCGACGAGGCCCAGAAGTCGCTCCGCGAATCCGAGCAGCCCACGTACAAGGGTCTCGGAGCCCGCGTCGAGCAACTGCTGCGCTCGGCCGAGGAGCAGTCGTCTGACGTGATCGCCCGCGCGAACACGCATGCGCAGGACACTGTCGCCCGCGCGAACGTCGCGGCCCAGCAGTTGCGCGCCCGCGCGGACAACGAGGTCGCGGAGATCCTGGCACAGAGCCGCCGCGAGGCGGACGAGATCAAGACCCAGGCAGAGCACGCCGCCGCCACGGTTCGCGAGGCCGCGGAGCGCCAGAGCGCGGAGAACATGGAGCGCGCGCAGCGGGAGGCGGAGCGGCTGCGCTCCGGGGCGGAGGCGGAGTCCGCCGAGCTTCGTGCCACCGGCGAGAGGGAGGCGCACACGCTGCGCGCGGGCGTCGAGCGCGAGGCCACGGAGCTCCGGGTCACCAGCCAGCGCGAGGCGGCTGACCTGGTCGACGCCGCACGCGCGGAGTCCGAGCAGAAGCTCGCTCACGCCCACCAGGAGTCGAGCCGCCTGCGCGACGAGGCGGCGAGCTTCCTCGCGGCCGCCCACGCGGAGGCAGACGAGCTCGCGGAGTCGACTCGCGTCGAGACCGAGCGCCTCAAGGCCGAAGCGGCACGCGCGCTCGCCGCGGCGCGGGAGGAGGCCGGCGCGACGCGGCAGGCGGCCGAATCCGCCGCCGCTCAGGCTCGTTCCGAGGCCGAGCGAGACGCCGCGAACATGCGTGCCGTCGCGGAGGCCGAGGCCTCCGACATGCGGATCTCCGCCGAGAGCGACGCGGCCACGCTGCGCAACGACGCCGCCGCGGCGCTGGCCCAAGCCGGCGATGACGCGCAGGAGAGCCGCGAGGCGGCGGAGGCCGCCGCCGCCGAGCTCACCAGGCGCGCCGCCGAGGAGGCCGCGCACCTGCGTGGCCTTGCCGAGCGCGAGACGGGGCAGCAGCGCCGCGAGGCCGACGCCTACGCCGCGAACCTGCGCCACACCGTCGAGCAGGAGGTGGCGCAGCTGCGGCACCTGGCCGACCAGGACGCCTCGGAGCTGCGAGCGGTAGCCGCGCGCGAGACCGGGGACCAGCGCACCGCCGCGCAGTCCGAGGCCACGGAGCTCCGCGACAGCGCTGAGGCCTACGCCGCCCAGCTGCGCGAGGAGACCGAGACCTGGGTCGCGCACCTGCGCCAGGGAACCGAGACGTGGGCGACCACCCAGCGCCGCGAGACGGAGGCGACCACCACCGCGCTCCGCGAGGAGACGCAGGCCTGGGCCGCCACCGAGCGCAGAGACACCGAGGCCGCGGTCGCAGCGTTGCGCGAGGAGACCGAGGCCTGGGCACTGGGCGAGCGCCGCTCCGTCGAGGCCGCGGTCGCCGCGCTGCGCGAGGAGACCGAGACGTGGGCCGCAACCGAGCGCCGAACCGCGGAAGTTGAGGCCGCCGCGCTGCGCGAGCAGACCGAAACGTGGGCCGCGACCGAGCGCCGCGCCGTCGAGGCCGAGGCCGCCGCGCTGCGCGAGGAGACACAGGCGTGGGCCCTGGGCGAGCGCCGATCCGCAGAGGCCGAGGTCGCCGCCCTGCGTCAGGACACCGAGTCGTGGGTGGTCGCGCAGCGCCAGCAGACCGAGGTCTACGCGACCGACACGCGACGCGAGGCGGACGTGTACGCCGCCGAGACGCGCCGTGAGACGGACGCGTACGCGGTCAAGGAGCGACAGGAGGCCGAGGCCTACGCGGGCGAGCAGCACCGGGCCGCCGACACCTACGCGGCGCAGCAGCGTCGCGAGGCGGACGCCTACGCAGCGCAGCAGCGTCGCGATGCGGACGCTTACGCCTCTCAGATCCGCGAGGCCGTCGACGAGGAGGTCGCGCAGGCGCGCGATGCCGCCGAGGCCGAGCTCGCCGCTCTGCGCGAGCAGGTGACCGCCGAGGCCGAGGCGATCCGGGCTGAGGCCGAGGCCCATCACAAGGACACGCGCCGGCGCGCCGCGGAGGCGCGCCGAGCGGCGGACGAGGAGATCACCGCGCTGCGCGCCACCGCGACCACCGAGGCGCTGCA
>NZ_JAHEBP010000035.1 GCF_024642165.1 Demequina sp. | reverse complement strand
CGGGCAAGGCCGATGTAGAAGGGCCCCGCACCAGAGTTTCCCCTGGTACGAGGCCCTACGCGGTCGGGCTGACAGGATTTGAACCTGCGACCCCTTGACCCCCAGTCAAGTGCGCTACCAAGCTGCGCCACAGCCCGTGACAGCCCGACAATACTATCGGACCGGACGGCATTGCCGAACCACGTCTGGATCGCCTCCTGCGCGCCGAGCACCACCCACGCTGGGGTGCCATCCTGAGCGCATGACCCGCTACGACGACGATCGATCCCGCGGCCAAGCCCTCCGTCACACCGTTCCCCGCAGCACGATTGGGGACTTTGCACTGCCCGAGGACCGCGATCCGCTCGCCATCATCGAGTCCCAGCACGCAAGCCGGATTCCGGAACTGATCCCCGTGCGCGTGGCGCGCCTGGGCGCCGGCCCTTTCGCCTTCTTTCGCGGCACCGCGGCGGTCCAGGCGGCGGACCTGGCTGCCTGCCCCAGCACCGGAATCACCGTCGCGATGGTCGGCGACGCACACGTAAGCAACTTCGGCCTGCTGGCCGCTGAGGACCGGTCGCTGGTATTCGACGTCAACGACTTCGACGAGGCCACGTTCGGCCCATGGGAATGGGACCTCAAACGCCTGGTGTCGAGCGTATGGGTGGCCTGTGAAGAGCGGGGCCTCGCGCCCGCCAAGACCGAACGTGCGGCCCGCGCCGCCGCCCGCAGCTACCGGGAGACTCTGCTACGGACCGCGACGCTCAGCCCGCTTGAGGTGTACACACTCCGTGCCCGGCCGGTGTCGACCGAGGCGGGAGGGGAAGCGTTCGCGCGAGCCGTGGCTGACGCGGTCCGGCGCGCCGAGAAGCGCACGCCCGAGAAGGCCCTCTCCCGCATCGTGAAGCCGGGTTCCGACGGCCAGCCGCACGTCGCCGAACACCCTCCGGAGGTGGTCGCCGTCAGCGGGGAGTCCCGTGCGGAGGTCGAACACCTTCTCGGTGCCTACCGAGCGACTGTCTCGCCCGACGTCGCCCTCCTCCTGCACCAGTTCACGGTGACCGCGGCGGCCCGATTCGCGGTGGGCGTGGGAAGCGTGGGGACACGCTGCTACGTGGTGGTCCTCGCGGGCCCCCACGGCGAGCCTCTCATTCTCCAAATCAAGGAGGCCGGGCCTTCCGTAATCCACGAGTTCGGCAATGTGCCAGCCGCGCCACCCACCAGCCTCGACGGAGATCCCGCGGACTTCGAGGGGCATGGCGGCCGCCGCGTGACCTCACTGCAGCGGATCCTGCAATCCGTCTACGATCCGTTCCTGGGGTGGTTCGAGGTCGATGACGACTCGTTCTACGTGCGCCGCTTCCACGACGTCAGCGCCTCCATCGAGATGGACTCCCTCACGCCAGCGTCGGTCGCGGACTACGGCGCGGCATGCGGAATCCTCCTCGCACGAGCCCACTCCCAAAGCCCAGCCCTGCCGATCATCGCCGGATACTTGGGCGCGGGCAGGTCATTCGACCCCGCCGTCGCGGACTGGGGTCGCCAGTACGCGAGCCTCGTTCGCCAGGACCACGCGGGATTCGTCGACGCCGTCGCAGCGGGACGGTTCGGCACCACGCCCTGACTCGAAAGCGGCCGCCACCTCGAACTAGTCTGGTGGCATGGCTCGCGTCCTCATCACCGGCTTCAAGCCACTGCCCGGCGTCGCTGCCGACGCCTCCTCTGACGCGGTGCGGATCCTGGCCGACACGTGGCACGGCGCGGACGAGATCATCGCCCGGCGCCTCACGCCCAGCTTCGAGGAGGCGCCGCGCCGGCTCCGGGCCTCGATCGCCAGGCACCTGCCCGACGCCGTCATCGTGGTTGCCGCCGGCTCGGATTCCGACGAGGTGGTGATCGAGCGGTTGGCCGTCAATCTGGACGATGCGGCGGAGCCGGATGCTACTGGCAACCAGCCCGTGGACCGGTCGATCGTGCCGGGGGCCGAGGCCGCGCTGTGGACCACGCTCCCCGCACGAGCAATCCTCGACGGTTTGCGTGCGCACGCCATCCCGACGCGCCTGTCGATGTCCGCCGGCACCGGCGTCGCCAACCACGTGTTCTACTCGCTGCAGCGCGAGCTGGCCGAATGGGGCGTGCCGAGCGGACTGGTCCGCGTCCCACGCGCCGAGGGCTTGGGCGCGTTCCCGGTCGAAGTGAGCGCAGAGGCGCTACGCGTGGTGGTGGCCGTCACGCTTGCCAGCCTCGACGGACGCGAGCTGCCCAAGGCGCCGTCGATTCCCACCACGCTCGATGAACCGCCCGAGCGGGACGGGTACGACCCCGACGCGACCCAGCCCTACCTCATCGCCATCTCCGAGCCGATCGCCGGTTCCCGGCCGGTCCCGGACCCCCCTCCCCCGCCGGAGCCGCCGGAGCCGCCGGAGCCGCCGGCAATGATCGCGCCCACGCCGCATGTCACTCCCACCTTGGCGGCCGCGGCGAGCGCTACGCCGGCCGGGGCCGCCCACCACGAGCAGATGGCTCAGCTCCCGCAGACCGCGCCCGCGCCAACCCCCGAGGGCATGGTGGAGGACGATCTTCCCCAGTCACCCCCGTGGCCGCCCACCGCGGCCGAGGCGGACCTCGTGGCCGCACCATCGGACCAGAGCGCGCCGGACCCAAGAAGCAACCCAGACGCCGGCGGCAAGCCCGAGCCGCAGACCCGCCCCCTGACCTGGGAAGAGATCATCACCGGCGGCGGCAAGTAGCGCCCACGGCCGCTGCACAACCGCCGCAACCCGCCTGGAGGAGCACCCATGGCCGACGGCCTCGCCACATCGTTCACCATCACCCTTCCCGCGTGGCTTGGCGCGCTGCTCCCGGACCTGCCGTCCCACCTCGCCACGCCCGAGGAGCAGATGGCGCTCGTGCATCGTCTCGCCGACCGCAACTGGCGGGAGGGCAACGGCGGCCCATTTGCCGCGATCGTGGTCGACGCGGCAACCGGCGAGCTGGTCTCGGTGGGCGTCAACGTGGTGCTGGCGTCCGGCGTCAGCTCGGGCCACGCCGAGGTGACGGCTTTGGGGCTCGCACAGGCTCGGCTGGGTACGTGGGACTTGGGTGCGCATCGGAACCTGGCGCTCGTGGTCAACTGGCGGCCATGCGTCCAGTGCTACGGCGCGACGATGTGGTCCGGCGTCACGCGCCTGGTGGTCGCGGGCGACGGCCCCGAGTTGGAGCGGCTCACCCACTTCGACGAGGGTCCGATGGTCGCCGATTGGGCCGCGCAGTTCGAGGCGCGCGGGATCTCGGTGGTCCAGGACGTGCTGAGGGACGAGGCGCTGGCGGTGTTCCGCGCGTACGGCGAGTCCGACGCGACCGTCTACAACGCCCGCGGCCAGGGGGCCCTCGAGCGAGACTGAGCGCCGGCGCTCACCGCACGGGGAGTTTGACGAACAGCAGCGCGACCAGCCCGAGCGCGACCACGAACACGATGCCAAGAACGCCCCAGATGGTGGCGCCAGTAAGCGCGATCATCAGGGTCCACATCGCGGGCGCAAGGAACGATGCAGCCCGCCCGGTGGTCGCGTAGAGGCCGAACATCTCGCCCGCCTTGGCCGCGGGCGTCAGCCTCGCGAGCAGGGATCGCGACGCCGCCTGCACCGGACCCACGAACACCGTCAGGGTCAGCCCGGCGATCCAGAACACCATGGGCCCGACTCCGTGGAACAGCGCGACCGCCAGGCCCGCGATGACCATGCCCGTGAGCGACCAGATGATGAGGGTGCGCGGGCCGATGCGGTCGTCGAGGCGCCCCGCCAGCATGGTGGCGACGCCCGCGATGAGGTTGGCGGCGATGCCGAAGATGATCACCTCTTGGCTCGAGAAGCCGAAGGCGACCGACGCGATCACGGCGCCGAAGGCGAAGACGCCAGCCAACCCATCGCGGTAGATCGCGCTAGCGACCAGGAACCAGAGCGTCGACCGCGAGGTGCGCCAGAGCTCAGACAGGTCCCGCCACAGGCGCACGTAGCCCCTCAGGAAGCTCACCTTGGGCCGGTCGGCAGCCGCGGACTCTGGGACGAACACGAACAGCGGCCACGCGAACACCACGGTCCAGACCGCGCACCCCACGGCGATCAGCCGGTAGGCCATGCCGTTGGAGGTGTCGAGCCCCCACCAGTCGAAGGTGTCCGCGACCACCACGATGACGAGCGCGAAGATCCCGCCCACGTAGCCGAGTCCCCACCCCAGGCCCGAGACCCGGCCCACATTCCGCGGGGAGGAGACCTGGGAGATGAGGGCGTTGTAGGTCACTCCGCCGATCTCCGCGAACACGGACCCGACCGCGATCAGGCCCACGCCGAGCGCAAAGTATGCGGGTGCGGCCTGCACGAAGACCAGGCCCAGCATGCACAGCACCAGGAGGGCCGTGAAGATCGCGAGCCAGCGCTTGCGCTTTCCGGCAGTGTCCGCGCGCTGACCGAGCACCGGCGCCAGCACGGCCACCAGCAGGCCGGCGATGGTCACACCCGTGCCCAGTCCGCCGGCGAGGTTCGACAGCGCCAGGTCGTACGCCGGGTGATCCTTGCCCAGCGCGGCGATCTCCGGGTCGATGAACGCGTCCGACGTCAGATACAGCGCCGTGAACACGAACGTGATGATCACGGAGTTGAACGGCTGGGTCGCCCAATCCCACATCGCCCAGGCCAGCACGCGGCCGCGCCGGATGGGGCGATCGTCGAACCCGGCCCCTGGCGACGTCGGCGTCGCATCGAAGGTCATGGCCCAAGCGTGCCCGTGTCGCGTGAACGATGCGCGCCCAACACGCCAAGAGAAACTGAACGATGCACGGGAAGGTGGCACCATCGAAGGCATGGACACCGGAGAAACCTGGGGAGACGATGTGCTCGCGGGGTTCGAGGCGCGCCCGATCGGCAAGGCGACGCTGGTCCGGTCCACGGGTGGGCGCGCGGAGCCGCGCGGCGCGGTGCTGCACGTCCACGGGTACAACGACTACTTCTTCCAGACCCACCTGGCCACGTTCTTCGAACACCAGGGGCTCGCCTTCTTCGCCGTCGACATGCGCCGGGCCGGGCGCTCCCTGAGATCCGGGGACGTCCCGCACTACATGACGGACATCTCGCAGCTGGGCGACGACATCGACGCCGCGGCGGCCACCATCAACGCGGCCCACCGGGGCCTGCCGCTCGTGATCCACGCGCATTCCACCGGAGGGCTCGCCGCCGCCGTGTGGGCGGCGGACCGCCCCGCGCACACTCTGGCCGGATTGGCCTTGGACAGTCCGTTCTTCGCCGTGCCCACGTCGCTGCGACAGCGCCTGGCCTCGCGCGCGGTCCCCGCCTTTGCACGCGCGCGCCCCATGGCCGTGGTCCAGCAGCGTCCGTCCGCCTACGCCCGGCACCTCCTGACCGCTCAGGGCGGGCGGTGGGACTTCGACACCGACTGGAAGACTCCCCTGGGCGTCCCCGTGCGTGCCGCGTGGCTCGCCGCCGTGCACCGGGCGCAGGCCCGCGTCATGGGCGGGCTTCGTGTCGACGTTCCGGTGCTGGTGGCGCGGTCCCACAGCACCGGACCGGACCGCGACGACAACCCGTTGATCGACGCGCAAGACACGGTGGTGGATGTCCAGGCGATCGCGCGCTACGGCCCGGGCCTCAGCGCCGAGGTCACCGAGGCGGTCATCACCGGCGGCGTCCACGAGCTGTCGCTGTCCGCGCCCGTCCCCCGCGCCGCCTACCTCGCGGCCATCCGCTCCTGGCTTCCGAAGGCGATCCCATGACCTCACGTCCCGTTCCCGCCCACCCCTACTTCGACGACCGCTTCGCCGCCCTCGCCCACCGCGGCTTCTCCCGCGAGGGCCTCGAGAACTCCATGACTGCCTTCCAGGCCGCGGTGGACCTGGGGTTCCGCTACGTGGAGACGGATGCACACGGCACCTCCGACGGGGTCGCGGTCGCCCTGCACGATTCATCGCTGGACCGCACCACGGACGGTGCGGGCGAGGTCGCACGCCTGCCGTGGTCTCTCGTCAAGGAGGCCCGCATCGGCGGGGTCGAGCCGGTGCCGCTGTTCGAGGACATCCTGGGCACGTGGCCCGAGCTGCGCGTCAATGTCGACGTCAAGGGTCCGTCGGGCATCGCGCCGATCGCGGAGGCGATCGAGCGCACCAAGGCTCACGACCGCGTGTGCGTCGCCTCGTTCTCGACCGCGCGGCGGGACGCGACGGTGCGCCTGCTCAGCCGTCCCGTCGCCACCAGCGCGGGCACCTCCGAGGCGGGCCTGTTCTTCCTGGGCGGCGCGACGGGCGTGGGCACGCTGCGGTCCCTGCGCCGCGTCGACGGCCTGCAGATCCCCTGGAAGGTCGGCACGATGCGCGTGCTCACCGAGCGGCACGTGCGCATCGCGCACGAGGCGGGCCGGGTAGTGCATGTGTGGACCGTGAACGAGCGCAGCGACATGGAGCTGCTGCTCGACATGGGCGTCGACGGCCTGGTCTCCGACCGCGCCGACCTGCTGCGCGAGGTGCTTGAGGACCGCGGCCGCTGGTGAGCCATCTTGTGCGGCCAGGCAGTGCGTGCCACAATCCCTTCACCCGACACAGCGTCGTGGCCGGGTCGCCGCGTAGCGCGCGCTAAGAAGGAGCCAGCATGACCACCGCTTCCCCTGATGTCCGATCGTCGAGCCTCGGCACGGTAGCCCGCATTCTCCTGACCGCGGGAGCCGTGCTCGGCCTCATCGTCTCGATCCTCTACAGCACCACCGGCGACCACGTCACCATCGACATCGAGCAGGTCAGCCTGGGCCGCATCGCGGATCTCTCGCACGCCGTGGCGTGGTACCTCGCCACGGTCGCCTTCGCGCTGGGCGCGATCCGCGGGACATGGGCGCGGGCGTCGACGGCGCTCATCTCGCTCGCGGGCGTCGCGTTCTCCGTGTTCCTGGTCATCACCTACACGGCCTGACGCCGCACGGCGCCGCCAGGTCGTTGAGGGTGCGCGCCGCGAGAGGTCGCGCGACACTGGGCGCATGGCCCCGAAGACACAGCCCAGCGACGTGCCGGTCGCGGAGTTCCTGGCGCGGGTGACCCCGGAGCGCCGCCGCGACGAAGGCGAACGGATCGTCGCGCTCATCTCCCGCGTCACGGGCGAGAAGCCCACGATGTGGGGGCCGTCCATCGTGGGCTGGGGAACCATGCACTACCGGTATGCCACAGGGCGGGAGGGCGACTGGATGAAGGTGGGCTTCTCGCCCCGAAAGGCTCAGCTCACCTTCTACGGGCTCAAGGACTCGCCCGCTGCGCAGCCGCTGCTCGCGGAGCTGGGCCCGCACACCACCGGCGCCGGTTGCCTGTACGTCAAGCGGCTCTCCGACATCGACGAGGCCGTGCTGACGTCACTCATCGAGATCGCCTACGCCCGCGGCGACTATGACGCGACGGCCCCGTGACGCCTACTTGCGCCGCGCGCCGCGCTTCTCGCGCACGCGCACCGAGATCTGGATGGGCGTGCCCTCGAACCCGAAGGCCTCGCGCAGCCTGCGCTCGATGAACCGGCGGTACTGCGGCTCGAGGAAGCCCGAGGCGAAGATCACGAACCGGGGCGGACGCGAGGCCGCCTGGGTCGCAAACAGGATCTTGGGCTGCTTGCCTCCGCGTACCGGGTGCGGGTGCTCCGCGACCAGCTCGCCCAGGAAGGAGTTGAGCCGTCCGGTCGACACCCGGAGGTCCCAGCTGGACAGGGCAAGATCGATCGCGGGGAGCAGGCGGTTGGTGTGCCAGCCGGTCTTCGCGGACAGGTTCACGCGCGGCACCCAGGTGTGCTGCACCAAGTCCTGCTCGATGGAGCGTTCGAGCAGGAATCGCTCGTCCTCGCCCACCAGATCCCACTTGTTGAACACGAAGACGATGGCGCGGCCCGCGTCGACCACCTGAGAGATGACCCGCGTATCCTGCTCGGTCAGCGGCACGGAGGCGTCGAGCAGCACCAGCCCGATCTCCGCGCGCTCTATCGCCGTCTGGGTGCGCAGCGACGCGTAGAAGTCAGCGCCCTTGCTCATGTGCACGCGGCGTCGAATGCCGGCCGTGTCGACCAGCGTCCACGTGCGGCCGCCGATCTCGACCTGCTCGTCGACGGGGTCGCGGGTGGTCCCGGCGACCTCGTTCACCACCACTCGGTCCGTGCCGGCGAGGGTATTGAGCAGCGAGGACTTGCCCACATTGGGCCTGCCCACCAGCGCGATGCGGCGCGGAGCGTCGTCGTCGACCTCGACGTGGTGCATCTCGGTGGGCAGCGCAGCCATGGCGGCGTCGAGCAGGTCCCCGGTGCCGCGTCCGTGGAGCGCGGAGACGGGATGCGGCTCCCCGAGCCCGAGGTTCCACAGCGCCGCCGCCTCGAGCTCGCCCTGCGGCCCGTCCACCTTGTTCGCCGCCAGCACCACGGGCTTGCCCGACTGGCGCAGCAGCTTCACCACCTGCTCGTCGGTGGCCGTGGCGCCCACGGTCGCGTCCACCACGAAGACCACCGCATCGGACATCTCGATCCCGGCCTCGGCGGCCTGCGCCACGGACAGGTCGATGCCGGTGACGTTCTTCTCCCAGCCTCCCGTGTCGAGCAGCGTGAAGTCACGACCCGCCCATTCGGCGGGGTACGCGACGCGATCCCGGGTCACGCCGGGCTTGTCCTCCACGACGGCGAGGCGCTTGCCGATGATGCGGTTGACCAGCGTGGACTTGCCCACATTGGGGCGGCCGATGATCGCCAGCACGGGCAACGCCTCCTGCGTGACCGGCTCCGGCTCCGCGGCCAGCGCCGCCATGTCCTCGTCGGTGAGCTCGTAGGCATCGAGCCCGGCGCGCAGCGCCGCCTCGCGGATCTCGTCGAGCGACTCGGGCGCGTCTGACGGCCGGGGCGCGGGGAGCTCGTCGCTCATGCGTGGTCCTCTCCCCCGCCGGCGTCAGGCCGCGGGTCGTCGAGCGGGAGCTCGATGTCGGTGGTCTCAAGGGTACGGGCCACCTGGACCCTCAACGCCTCGGCGAGGCGCTCGGCGGCCCACGCCTGCTTGGCCCGGCCCCCGCGAACGTCGGCCGGCGGCGTCACGTCTACCGGTTCCCCGAACGCCACCACCATGCGCCGGCCGGGGCGGGGCCACACGTTCACGGACTCTCCCGTGTGCCGCGAGCCCACGATGGCCGTGGGCACCACGGGCGCGCCGGACTGCACCGCCAGCCACGCGGCGCCGCCGTGAACCTCCTCTGCGGTCCCGACTCCGCGCGTGCCCTCCGGGAACACGCCCACCACACCGCCGCGCCGCAGCACGGCGAGGCCCCGGGCCAGGGCCTCGCGGCCCGACCCGTCGACCTCGATCTGCTGGGCCGCGCGCAAGATGACTCCCAGGGGGCCGGTCATCATGCCGGTCCGAATCAGGAAGTGCGAGCCGCGCGGGATCACCCCGTGGACCACCGGACCGTCGATGAGGCCCACGTGGTTGCACACCACGATCGCCGCCCGACCGGCGGGGACGTTGTCGCGACCCCGCACCTCGGTCCGCCACAGCCCGCGCGCCAGGAAACGTCCCACCCAACGCGACCACCTGGGGCCCCAGGGGCTCGGCGCCTCGACGCTCACGCCTCGTGCTCGGCGTCACCGGGCTCGCCGGCCTCGACACCGGCCTCGACAGCCGCATCGTCCTCGACGCGCGCCTCGGCGACTAGTCGCAGCACGGCGTTCACCGCCTCCTCGATCGTGAGGTCGGTGGTGTCCAGCGTGGTCACCCCGTCCGCCGCGGTGTGGAACTGCACTACGGTGGCGTCCTTGCGGTCGCGGCCCAGCACGGCCTCGCGCACCGTGAGCGCATCCGCGCCCTCGCCCGCCCTGCGGGCCACCCGCACGTCCTCGTCCGCGGTCATGAGGACGCGGACGTCCGCGTCGGGGGCGATCACCGTGGTGATGTCTCGCCCCTCGGTCACGATCCCGCGTCCTTCCGAGAACCCACCCTCGAGCTCACCCGCGATGATCTCGCGCTGCCACCGGCCCAGCGCCGCGCGAGCGTCCAGGTTCGTCGACACCTTCGACACGGTCAACGCCACCGCGTCCGCACGGATCAGCGAGCTGACGTCCTCCTCCTCGAGGATCACGCGGGGGTTCTTGGGGTCCAGCACGAGCGCGACGTTCATGGTCTCGACCATGGCGGTGACGTCCTCCTGGACGGCGAGGTCCACGCCCTCCCGCATGCACCAGAGCGTCGCCACGCGGTAGGTCGCGCCCGTGTCGAAGTAGGCGAGGCGCAGCCGGCGGGCGACCTCGCGTGCGACGGTGGACTTGCCGGTTCCGGCGGGGCCGTCGATGGCGACGGAGACTCCTGTCATGACGCTGCGATCTCCCAACCTTGGCGCTCCAGCGCGGCGACGAGCTCGCCCGCGCGGGAGGGCAGCACGTAGAGCGTCGTCAGTCCCACCGGCTGCCGCGGCGAGTGCTCGATCGAGATGTCTTCAACGTTGACGTCGACCTCGGCGGCATGCCCGAGCAGGCGCAGGAGCTGGCCGGGCGTGTCGGGGACGATGACGGTGACCGGCGCCCAGTCGCGCTTGACGCCGCCGTGCTTGCCCGGGATGCGCGCCACCTCGTAGCGGCCCCGGTCGATCAGGTCCGCGAGGGCCTCGCCCACGTCGTCGGCCTCCCGGATCCCTTCGAGGTCGCCGATGATGTGGTCAAGGGTCTCGACCAGATGAGGGCGGTTGAGGCGCGCGATGTCCGCCCACATGCCGGGCTCCGAGGCCGCGATCCTGGTGACATCGCGCAGGCCCTGACCGGCGAGAGCCACGTCGTCCGCATGGAGGATCCCCAGCGCCGCCGCCACCGCCGAAGCAGCCACCTGGGGCGCGTGCGACACGCGCGCCACCGCCGCATCGTGGGCCTCCGCGTCCATCGTCACCACGTCGCACTGGAGGGCGTGCGCCACCAGGGCCACCAGCGCCACCGCCTCGTCCGACGCCTCGCCGGCACAGACCACCCAGGGGCGGGCCTTGAACAGGTCGCCCTGCGCACCCAAGCCCCCGGAGATCTCGCGACCCGCCATGGGGTGCGAGCCCACATACCGCGTGCCCGCGCCCGTCGCGATCGCGGCGGCGGCGATGGGCGCCTTGACGCTGGCGACGTCCGTCACAACCGCATCGGACCACCGCCCCAGCGCCTGCGCGACGAGGGCGGGAGACACGGACGGCGGCGCGGCGATGACGACCAGCTCCGGCTGCTCGTCTCCCGGCGCAGCGCCGGCGCCGATCGACCGGGCGAGAGCCTGCGCCTCGGGGTCCGCGTCCTCGATGGTGACGGGCCAGCCCTCGGCCGAGAGTCCCAGGCCCAGGCTCGTGCCGATCAGACCGGCGCCGACGATGTGCGTGCGCGGTTGGCGGTTGTCCATCGCCGGCCTACTGCGCGAGGTCGCGGCGCAATGCCACCGCGCCGTGGAGGTAGATGTGGACGATGTCCTCGCGCGCGCGGTCGACGTCCACATGCATCATGACGCGCACCACGCGCGGCAGCGCGCCGGGCACCGCCATCTCCTGGGCGCACATGAGCGGCACGGCCCCGAGCCCGAGCTCGCGGGCGGCCGCGGCCGGGAAGTCGCTGACGATGTCGGGCGTGCAGGTGAACAGCACCGAGACCAGCTGGTCCGTCGTGAGCGCGTTCTCGCGCATGATCGCCTCGACCAGCTCCGTGGTGCGGGCGTGGAGGTGGTCTCGCTCGTCGCGGTCCAGGGTGATGGCGCCGCGGATCGCCCGAATCGTCATGGCGACCATCGTATCGGCCCGTGACGGCGCCGACGGGCGGCTCACATCCCGGCGATGTCCATGAGGCGGCCCACCTCACCCGGCGTCAGCTCGCGGAGCTGGCCGGGCGCCATGGTGCCGAGCCGGATAGGCCCGAACTGCGTGCGCACGAGTTCCAGGACCGGGTGTCCCACCCGGTCGAGCATCCGCCGGACGATGCGGTTGCGACCCTCGTGAAGCTCGACCTGAACCAGCGACGAGTCGGCACCCACGTCGAGAATCGTGCAGTTCACGGCGCGTACCGGGCCGTCCTCGAGGTCCACCCCGGCCTTGAGCTGCGTACACAGTGACTTCGCGACGCGGCCGCGCACCTTCGCCACGTAGATCTTGGACACGCCGTGCGTGGGGTGCGCGAGACGATTGGCGAGCTCGCCGTCGTTGGTGAGCAGGAGCAGCCCGGTGGTCTCCGCGTCGAGACGGCCCACGTGGAACAGGCGCTCGTCGTAGGCCGTGACATATTGGTCCAGCGCGGGACGCCCCTGCGGGTCGCTCATGGTGCTCACCACGCCGAAGGGCTTGTTGAGCACCACCGTGACCAGGCTCTCGTCGACGGAGATGCGCTCGCCATCGACCTCGATCACCACCTCGTCAGGCGCCACGCGCACGCCCAACTGGTCCACGACCTCGCCGTCCACCTTGACCCGGCCGGCCTCGATGAGGTCCTCGCACTTGCGCCGGGAGCCCACTCCGGCCGCCGCGAGCACCTTCTGGAGCCGCACGCCGTCGGGGCGATGAATCTCGAGCTCCATCAGCGTCCCTCCCCGTCGATGTCCGCGAGGTCCGGCAGGTACGGCGCCAGCGGCGGGAGATCGTCGAGCGAGGACAACCCCATCCGCTCCAGGAACTCGGTCGAGGTGCCGAACAGGACGGCGCCCGAGTGCTCGCCCACCTCGGTGACGAGTCCGCGTGCCGCCAGGGTCTTGATCACCGAGTCCACGTTGACGCCTCGGATCTGGGACACCTGTCCACGCGTCACCGGCTGGCGGTAGGCGACCACGGCGAGGGTCTCGAGCGCGGCCTGCGACAGCCGTGACGACTGCCCGTCGACCACGAACCGGCCCACCACGTCCGCGAACAGCCGCGACGAATAGATCCGCCAGCCGCCGTCGACCTCCCGCAGCTCGAAGCCGCGGGGCGCCGCGGGGTCCGCATACTCGTCGCGGAGCGCCTCGAGCGCGGCCGTGACGCCGTCGACGGGCAGGTCCAGCGCCACGGCGAGCTCCGTCGCCGGCACCGGCTCGTCCACCACCATGAGCACGGCCTCCAGCGCGCCCCTCATTGCTGACTGGTTCACTCGTGCTCCTCGTCGGTGGCGCCCCGAAGGGCCGCCGCATCCCTGGCGCCAGCCGCCTCGAGGCCCACGCCCATCGCATCGTCCTCGTCAAATTCCGCGGAGACCTCCACGGCGGCGTCTCCCCCGGTCCAGCGCACCGTCAGTTCGCCCAGGGAACGTGCCTGATCGAAGGCGACCACCGCCTCCCTGAACAATTCCAGCAGAGCGAGGAATCGGGCCACCACCACGTTGACGTGCTGAGCATCGTGCACCAGGGAGCGGAACGTCACGGCGCCCTCGCGCTGAAGCCGGGCCGTGATCACCGCGGCCTGCTCCCGCACGCTCACAGCCGGGTTGTGCAGGTGCGCGATGCTGACGGAGGGAGTGCCCTTGGGCTCCAGCGCATGCGCCGCGAGCCTCGCGAGCAGCTCCGGGGTCGCCGTCCACACCAGCTCGGGCAGAAGCATCGCGAACTGCGGCTCGAGCGGGACGTCGCGTGGCACACGCCGGGGCGCCGCGAGCATCGCCTCGAACGCGCCCGCCGCCTTCTTGAACGCGCGGTACTGCAGCAGCCGGGCGAACAGGAGATCCCGGGCCTCGAGCAGCTCGAGATCCTCCGCGTCGTCCACCTCGCCCTGCGGCAGCAGGCGCGCCGCCTTGAGATCGAGGAGCGTCGCCGCCACCACCAGGAACTCGGACGCCTGCGACAGATCCCAGTCGCCCTCGTGATCGGCGATGGTGGCGAGGAAATCGTCGGTCACCCGCGCCAGGGACACCTCGGTGATCTCGAGCTGATGCTTCGAGATCAGGCTGAGCAGCAGGTCGAACGGCCCCTCGAAGTTGTCGAGGTGGACCTCGAAGCCGCGGGAGGGCTCCCCCAGGAGCTCGACGGTCACGCTAGGCGGCGACCCCGCGCGCCACGAGCTCCCGGGCGAGCTGACGGTAGGCCTGCGCACCCGCGTGTGAGGACGCGAACATGGTGATCGGCTCCGCGGCCACCGTCGCGTCAGGGAACTTGACGGTCCGGTGGATCATCGTGTCCGTGACACGGTCCCCGAAGGCCTCGCGGACCCGCTCGACCACCTCCTGCGCGTGCAGGGTGCGGCCGTCGTACAAGGTGGGCACGATCGCGTCGATGGTGAGCCGCGGGTTGAGGCGGTCCTGCACCTTGGCGATGGTGTCGACCAGGAGCTTCACCCCGCGCATGGCGAAGTACTCCGCCGCGAGCGGGATGATCACGCCGTGGGCGGCGACCAGCGCGTTGACGGTGAGGAGGCCGAGCGACGGCTGGCAGTCGACCAGGATCGCGTCGTAGTCGTCGAGCACCGGGCGCAGCGCGCGGGCGAGCGCGCTCTCGCGCGCCACCTCGCCCACCAGCTGGACCTCGGCGGCCGAGAGATCGATGTTGGCCGGCAGCAGGTCGAGCCCCTCGACCTTGGTGGGCAGGATCACGTCCCGGGTGGACACGCCGGAGTCCATCAGCAGGTTGTACACGGTGAGCTCGAGCGCATCGGCGTTGATGCCCAGACCCGCGGACGCGGCTCCCTGGGGATCGAAGTCGATGAGCAGCACCCGCCGCCCATGCTCGGCGAGCGCCGCGGCGAGGTTCACGGACGTGGTGGTCTTGCCCACTCCGCCCTTCTGGTTGCAGAGCGCGATGACGCGGGCCGGACCATGGCTGGCCAGGGGCTCGGGCGCTGGGAATTCGGTCACGGGGGCAACCTTACCCCCGGGATACGGCGGTCATCAGCGGGCGCGCGGGTGGCTGGCGGCGTACACCTCACGAAGCGTGTCCCGGGTCACCAGGGTGTAGATCTGCGTGGTGGTGACGGAGGCGTGGCCCAGCAGCTCCTGCACCACGCGGACGTCGGCTCCCCCGGTGAGCAGATGCGTCGCGAACGAGTGCCGCAGGGTGTGCGGCGACACGTCCGGCACGCCGGCACGCTCAGCGGCGGCCCGCAGGATCGCCCATGCGGACTGGCGGGAGAGCCTGCCCCCGCGGGAGTTGAGGAACAGGGCGGCCGAGCCGCGACCCGCGGCGGCCAGCGGCGACCGGGCGCGCACCAGGTAGGCGTGGAGCGCCTCCGCCGCGTACGACCCCACCGGCACGATGCGCTCCTTGCGTCCCTTGCCGCGCAGCAGCACCGTCTCGGCGCCCCGGTCGAGCACCACATCGTCCACGTCGAGGCCCACGGCCTCGGAGATGCGGGCGCCCGACGCGTACACCACCTCCAACAGCGCTCGGTCACGCAGCGGTGAGACGCCGTCCCCCGCTCCCGCCTGATCGAGGATGGAGGCCACGGCGTCCGTCGAGATCGCCTTGGGAAGGCGCTTCGGGATGGCGCGAGGCTTGACCTGTGCCGAGGGATCGGCGCCCGTCCACCCCTCGAGCACCGCGAACCGATGCCAGCCCCGCACCGCCACCACCGTGCGGGACGCGGACGACGGGGCGAGCGCGCGCCCTCCGTCCGCGCCGGTGCCCAGGCTCTCCGCGAAGTCGGAGACATCCTGCCGGCGGGCATCCGCGAGATCCTCGATGCCGCGCGCGGTGAGGAAGGTCGCGTAGCGGTCGAGGTCGCGGCGGTAGGCGGCCACGGTGTTGGTGCTCAGGCCGCGTTCGACGGAGACATACGCGAGGTAGGCGTCGCGTTGGCGCCCGAGCATCGTCAGTGCACCGAGAGCACGTCGCTGAGGAACGGGTCCACCAGGATCGCGGCGAAGACCACCGTCAGATACGTGATGGAGTCGCGGAACAGCTGCATCTCCTTCAGCTGCGAGTCGCCCAGGCGAGTGCGGCGGTACAGCCGAACGCAGCCCACCAGGAACCAGGCGCCCGCGACGGTAGCGACACCCACGTAGACCCACGTCATGTCCGCGACCCAGGCGAGCGCCAGAGTGGTGACCACCATCGCGGCGGCGTAGGCGATCATCTCGACGGCGACCCGGCGGCTCGGGGCGACCACGGGCAGCATCGGCACGCGGGCGGCCCCGTAGTCCCCGCGGAACTTCATGGACAGGGGCCAGTAATGAGGCGGCGTCCAAAAGAAGATGATGAGGAACAGCAGCACCGGGGTCCACGACAGCGACTGCGTCACCGCGGCCCAGCCGATCAGAACGGGCATGCACCCGGCCGCGCCGCCCCACACGATGTTCTGCGGCGTGCGGCGCTTGAGGATCATCGTGTAGCCCACCACGTAGCCCAGGATCGCGAGCACCGACAGCACCGCGGCCAGCGGCGAGCCCACTACAAACCAGAACCACAGCGTCGACACCACGGACAGCGTCCAGGCGAACACGAGCGCGGCTCGCTCGGAGACAGCCCCCGTGACCAGGGGGCGGCGGCTGGTGCGCTTCATCACCGCGTCGATGTCGCGGTCGAGGAAGCTGTTGAACGCGTTGGCGCCGCCCGCGGACAGCGCGCCGCCCACCAGGGTGCCCGCCAGCAGGCCGATGCTGGGCCAGCCGTCGGCCGCCAGCACCATGGTCGGGATGGTGGTGACCAGCAGCAGTTCGATGATGCGCGGCTTCGTGAGCGCGACGTAGACGCCCACACGGCCGACCACGCGGCGGGACCCTGTGGCGGGCACGGCGGCGTGAGCCTCGGGTGTGGCGGTCGGCATGGGCCCAAGTGTAACCGCGGCGCTTGGATCGAGGGTCCCGCATTTCGGCCTTTTCACGTGCCCCGCGGGTCCCCCGTGAAGTTCGTGTGAACGCACGACATCGCCTGGGCGCGCCGGTAGGCTGGGCCCGAACCCGCAACCTTTCTCGAGGGAGACACCTGTGACCATCAACTGGACCGACGTCGACCGCCGGGCGGTCGACACGCTGCGCGTCCTCGCAGCCGATGCCGTCGAGAAGGTGGGCAACGGCCACCCGGGAACCGCAATCTCGCTGGCGCCCGCGGCGTACCTGCTGTTCCAGAACGTGATGCGTCACGACCCGTCCGACTCGCACTGGCTGGGTCGCGACCGCTTCGTCCTGTCCGCCGGGCACTCGTCGCTGACCCTGTACCTCCAGCTGTTCGCCTCGGGCTACCAGCTCTCGCTCGAGGACCTCGCGTCGCTGCGCACCGAGGGCTCGCTGACGCCCGGCCACCCGGAGTACGGCCACACCGACGGCGTCGAGATCACCACCGGCCCGCTCGGCACCGGCATCGCCTCGTCCGTGGGCATGGCGATGGCCTCGCGGCGGGAGCGCGGACTGCTCGACCCCGACGCCGCGCCGGGCACTTCGCCGTTCGACCACTTCGTCTACGTGATCGCGGGCGACGGCTGCCTGCAGGAGGGCGTGGCCCACGAGGCCAGCGCGCTCGCCGGCACCCAGGAGCTGGGCAACCTCATCCTGATCTGGGACGACAACAAGATCTCGATCGAGCACGAGACGGACATCTCCTTCACCGAGGACGTGCTGGGCCGTTACGAGGCGTACGGATGGCACACGCAGCGCGTCGACTGGGTGACGCCCGACGGCTACCAGGAGGACCCGGGCGCGCTGTACGACGCGATTCAGGCCGCCAAGGCGGAGACGGGCAGGCCGTCGTTCATCGCGCTCAGCACCATCATCGGCTGGCCCTCGCCCACCAAGCAGAACTCGGGCGGCGTGCACGGTTCGGCGCTCGGCGCCGCCGAGGTCGCCGGTCTCAAGGAGGTGCTGGGCTTCGACCCCGAGCAGTCCTTCGCGGTCGAGCCCGAGGTCCTCGAGCACATGCACCTGGTCAAGGAGCGCGGTCAGGCCGCCCACTCCGAGTGGAATGCAGGGTTCTCGCGCTGGCAGTCCGAGAACCCCGAGCGGGCCGCGCTGCTGTCGCGCCTGGTCACCCGCGACCTCCCCGCGGATTGGGACGATGCGCTGCCCACCTTCGAGGTCGGTTCCAAGGTCGCGACTCGCGCAGCATCGGGCAAGGTGCTGACCGCGCTGGCACCGGTGCTTCCCGAGCTGTGGGGCGGCTCGGCCGACCTCGCCGGCTCGAACAACACGACCATGGAGGGCGAACCCTCGTTCCTCCCGCCCCACCACTCGACCCACTCGTGGCCCGACGGCCAGTGGTACGGCCGCACGCTCCACTTCGGCATCCGCGAGTTCGGCATGGGCGCGATCCTCAACGGCATCACGCTCCACGGGCTGACGCGCGTGTACGGGGGCACCTTCCTGGTGTTCTCCGACTACATGCGTGCCTCCGTCCGCCTCGCGGCGCTCATGCAGATCCCCACCACGTTCGTGTGGACGCACGACTCGGTGGGGCTCGGCGAGGACGGGCCCACGCACCAGCCCATCGAACACATCGCGACCCTGCGCGCCATCCCCGGCCTCGACGTCATCCGCCCCGCGGACGCCAACGAGACGGCCGCGGCGTGGAAGGCCATCCTCGAGACCACCGACCGCCCCTCCGCGATCATCCTGTCTCGTCAGAACCTGCCGGTGCTCGAGGGCACGTCGACCGAGGGCGTCCTGAGCGGCGCCTACGTGCTTGCGGGCGCCGACGAGGACGCTGACGTCCTGCTCATCGCCACCGGTTCGGAGGTCGAGGTCGCGCTCGGCGCCCGCGAGATCCTGGCGGGCGAGGGCGTCCGGGCCCGGGTGGTCTCGATGCCGTCGCGCGAGCGCTTCGAGCGGCAGAGCGCGGAGTACCGCGAGTCGGTGCTGCCCTCGTCCGTGCGTGCGCGCGTCTCGGTCGAGGCCGGCTCCCGGCTCGGCTGGCGCGAGATCGTGGGCGACGCCGGCCGCACGGTTGCTGTGGACCACTTCGGCGAGTCCGCCGACGGCGCGCTCCTGCTCCGCAAGTACGGCTTCACGGCCGAGAACGTCGCCGCCCAGGCCCGCGAGAGCGTCCAGGCCGCGCAGTGACCCCATCCGTGCGACACGGGAGGGGCGGAACACCCTCCGCCCTGCCCGTGTTGCACGGTGACACGGCCCGCTCGTCTCGACCGCATCGTCGCCGTCACAACGAGCCCGCCCGCCCCCTTCACGTCCCCCCTCGGAAGGCCCCGTGGTGAACAACCCGTTGCGCGATCCCCGCGATCGCCGCCTACCCCGCATCGCCGGCTCCTGCGGCCTGGTCATGTTCGGAGTCACGGGCGACCTCGCCCGCAAGAAGCTGATGCCCGCCGTGTACGACCTCGCGAACCGCGGCCTGCTGCCGCCGGCCTTCGCCCTCACGGGATTCGCGCGGCGGGACTGGGACACGCAGGACTTCGCCCAGGTGGTCCACGATTCGGTCAAGCAGTACGCCCGTACTCCGTTCCGGGAGGAGACCTGGGCGCAACTCGCGGAGGGCATCCGGTTCGTCCAAGGAACCTTCGACGATCCCGAGGCCTTCCAGCGGCTCCGCAGCACCGTCGAGAGCCTCGACCGTGAGCGCGGCACCGGCGGAAACCACGCCTTCTACCTGTCGATCCCGCCGTCGGCGTTCCCCCAGGTTGTCACGCAGCTGCGCGAGTCGGGCCTGTCCGACCCCCACGAGGGCACGTGGCGCCGCGTCGTGATCGAGAAGCCCTTCGGTCACGACCTCAAGTCGGCCGAGGAGCTCGACGCGGTCGTGTCGGAGGTGTTCCCCCCGGATTCGGTGTTCCGCATCGACCACTACCTGGGCAAGGAGACCGTCCAGAACCTGCTGGCGCTGCGGTTCGCGAACCAGCTGTTCGAGCCCATCTGGAACTCCCAGTACATCGACCACGTGCAGATCACGATGGCCGAGGACATCGGCATCGGCTCGCGCGCCGGGTACTTCGACGGCATCGGGACCGCGCGTGACGTGATCCAGAACCACCTGCTGCAGCTGTTCGCGCTCACCGCGATGGAGGAGCCCGCGAGCTTCGAGGCGGACGACCTTCGGATGGAGAAGGAGAAGGTGCTGCGCTCCGTGCGCCTGCCGGATGACCTCGACGCGGGCACTGCGCGCGGCCAGTATGCGGCGGGCTGGCGCGGCGGGGAGAAGGTGGGCGGCTTCCTGGACGAGGACGGCATCTCCGGCGACTCGACCACGGAGACGTACGCCGCGATCCGGCTCGACGTGCCGAATCGGCGCTGGGCCGGCGCGCCGTTCTACCTCCGCGCGGGAAAGCGGCTCGGCCGCCGCGTGACGGAGATCGCGCTGGTGTTCAAGAAGGCGCCGTCGCCGCACTTCCAGGACGTGACCGGTAGCGAGGTGGGCAGCAACGCCCTCGTGATCCGGGTCCAGCCGGACGAGGGCGTCACGCTGCGATTCGGCTCAAAGGTGCCCGGCACCACCATGGAGGTCCGCGACGTCACGATGGACTTCGCGTATGGGAACGCCTTCACGGAGAGCTCTCCCGAGGCGTACGAGCGGCTCATCCTCGACGTGCTGCTGGGCGACCCGCCGCTGTTCCCCCGCCAGGAGGAGGTGGCGCTGTCCTGGCGCATCCTCGACCCGATCACCGGCTTCTGGGCGACGCAGGGCCAGCCCGAGGCGTATCGCAGCGGCACCTGGGGACCCCCGGGCGC
>NZ_JAHEBP010000134.1 GCF_024642165.1 Demequina sp. | reverse complement strand
CCGGCATGGGCCGGGGCATGGGGTTCCGCGACTCCAGCCAGGACCTCCTGGGCTTCGTCCACCTGGTGCCCGAGCGCGCCCGCGAGCGGATCATCGACATCGCGTCGACGCAGTTCGAGGATGGCAGCGCGTATCACCAGTACCAACCGCTGACCAAGCGCGGCAACCACGCGTTGGGCTCGGGCTTCAACGACGACCCGCTGTGGCTGATCCTGGGCGTCGCCGCCTACATCAAGGAGACCGGCGACTTCGGGATCCTCGATGAGAGCGTGCCGTTCGACAACGACGCCACCAAGGCGGCCCCGCTCATGGAGCACCTCAGGCGCTCGTTCGACCACCCGCTGACCCACGCCGGCCCGCACGGTCTTCCGCTCATCGGCCGCGCGGACTGGAACGACTGCCTCAATCTCAACTGCTTCTCCACCGAGCCTGGCGAGTCCTTCCAGACCACCGGCAACAAGACGGGTGGCGTCGCGGAGTCCGTCTTCATCGCCGGCATGTTCGCCGCGATCGGCCCCGAGTACGCGGCGCTGGCACGCCGTCGTGGGGACGATGCGGAGGCGGCGCGGGCGGAGCGGGCCATCGAGACGATGCGCCGGGCGGTGGTGGACCACGGCTGGGACGGCGCGTGGTTTCGGCGCGCGTTCGACTACTACGGCAACCCCGTCGGGTCCGAGCAGAATCACGAGGGCAAGATCTGGATCGAGCCGCAGGGCTTCTGCATCATGGGTGGGATCGGCCTGGAGGACGGCAAAGCCGTCCAAGCCCTCGACTCGGTGCGGGAGCGACTCAATACTCCTCACGGCATCGTCCTCCTCAACCCGGCCTTCACCGAGTACAAGGTGGAACTGGGCGAGGTCTCGACGTACCCACCGGGCTACAAGGAGAACGGGGGAATCTTCTGCCACAACAACCCGTGGATCATCATCGCGGAGACGGTGGTGGGACGCGCGGAGCGGGCGTGGGAGTACTGGAAACAGATCGCCCCGGCGTACCGCGAGGAGCAGTCCGAGGTGCATCGCCTCGAGCCGTATGTGTACGCCCAGATGATCGCGGGCAAGGACGCGGCCCGGCACGGCGAGGCCAAGAACTCGTGGCTCACGGGGACCGCCTCATGGAACTTCGTCACCATCTCGCAATACCTGCTGGGTGTGCGGGCGGACTATGACGGCCTGGTGGTGGACCCGTGCATCGGCGCGGAGGTCTCCGAGTACACCGTGCGGCGCCAAATCCGAGGCGCCACCTACGTCATCCGCGTTTCCAACTCCGGCGGCAAGGGCGCCGCGCTCACGGTGAACGGCGAGCCGCTCGCGGGATCGCTGGTGCCGTACGCCGCTCCGGGCTCCGTGGTGGAGGTGATCGCGACCGTGTGAGCGGGTTCGGGCGGCCCGACGCGAGCGTGAGAGACTGCCGTTGAGCGAAGGGATGTGGATGACGACGTCCGGCGTGGAGGAGGCGTACCGGGAGGCAGGTCCCCTGGTGCACACCCTTGCGCTGCGCGCGCTCGGCTCCGTCGACGAGGCGGAGGACGTGGTACGCCGCGTCTTCGCGGCCGCCGCCGCCGGGGGATCGCTCGACGCGCGCGACCTGCTGCACGATGCGGCCGAGCGCATCACGGGCGACCTCGAGCGTCGCGTCCGCGCCAAGCTCGAGGCGCTCGACGATCCCGACATCCCGGTGGACGGCGTCACCGACCAGAAGGCGGTGGTGGCGGAGGCCGATCGCATCCTGCTGCGCACGTCCATGGACCGGCTGCCCACCGCGTCGCGAGAAGCCCTTGAGCAGGCGCTCGTCCACGGCTCCCCCCGCTACGAGCTCGCGATGACGCTCGGGATCTCGGAACCCGAGCTCGAGGAGCGCCTGCGGGACGCCCTGCTCGACCTGTGGTCGGGCGCCCGGCTGAGCGAGCCGCACGCGCCGCCGGAGGCGCTCGCCTCGCGCGCCATCGGGATTCGCGCCGCCGACGGGCACCGCGCGCACATCTCTGACTGCCCCGAGTGCCGCGACGCGTGGAGGTCCCTCAACGATCTGGTGGGCCAGGTGACCCGCCTGCCTGCCGCGGGTCCGGTGCTGCCGCCACGGGCGACGCTGTGGGACGAGCTTGTCAAGGTGATCGAGGCGGGCGAGGGCACGGAGCCCGAGGCGGATTGGCGGGAGGAGGCGCGCGCCAGCGCCGAGCGCGCGCATCGGAAGCGGACGCTCATCATGACCGCGGCGGTGGTGATGGCCAGCCTGTTCGTGGGCCTCACCGTGGTGCTGGCGCAGATTCTGGTCGAGCCAGACCGGCCCGTCATCGCCTCGGGCGTGCTCACCGACCCCAGGGAGGGGGGCGGGGACGCGGGCTCGGCGGCGGTCGAGGGCCGGGGTGATCAGGGCGAGGTGGTGGTCGTCAACGGCCCCTACGCCGAGTACCCGGATTCGTTCCTCGAGCTGTGGCTGATCCCCGTGGGCGGGGACCGCGTCTCGCTCGGACAGTTGACGTCCTCCCGCTACGAGGTGGCGGTGCCCCCGGGGATCGGCACCGCCGCGGGCGGCCTGATCGAGATCACGCGGGAACCGTGGGACGGGATCGCCGGACCCTCGACCGTGGTGGTCGCGCGCGGATCCCTGGGCTGACGCCGCACCCCCGAGCCCCCGACCACGCGGACCCCCCGACCACTCCTCCACACGGAGAAAGCACGTCTCCACCAGGGGCCACGTCCGATGTGCGGCAGATGGTCGTTTCGGCCCCATTCAGGGCGGTGGTGTGTGGAGAGGCGTCCGCGGATGGGGTCGGCGCCGCGTGTTCGCTCTGAGCAGAATTTCGAAACGGTGCATCCAAGACCCGCCCTCGCCCGGAAGTAGGGGTTGAAGGCACGTCGCAACCGGGCGGCGGCCGGAGAGGAGAAGGACATGCGCACTTCGATCATGGCCGGCGTCGCCGCCGGCACCCTGCTCGCGGCGGGCGCCGCAGCCCCCGCATTCGCCGTCGAGGACGGCAAGGCCGACCTCTCGGTCCTGCACGGCATCCCCGGGCTCACCGTCGACGTCTACGTCAACGGCGCCCTCACGCTCGACGACTTCGCCCCGGGCGACCTCGCGGGCCCCCTGTCGCTCGACCCGGGCACGTACTCCGTGGCGCTCACGGCATCCGACGCGGCCGACGACTCGGCTCCGGTGCTGGGCCCCATCGATCTTCCGCTCGCGGAGGGCATGAGCTACACCGCCGTGGCGCACCTCATGGCCAACGGTGACCCCACCGCGACGCTGTTCACCAACGACATCTCGGAGACCGCCTCCGGCGAGGGCCGCCTCACGGTCCGCCACACCGCGGCCGCCCCCGCGGTCGACGTGTGGGCCGACGGTGCCGTCGCGTTCTCCAGCCTGGAGAACCCGAACGAGATGATGGCCGACCTGCCGGCCGCCACGTACGAGGCCGCGGTCTCGCTCGCGGGCGAGACCGACCCGGTGCTTGGCCCTGCTGACGTCCCCGTCGAGGAGGGCTCGAACACCATCGTCTACGCGTGGGGCTCCGCCGCTGACGGCAACCTCGCGCTCGCCGTCCAGTCGGTCGCGACCCACACGGGCATGCCGGCCGAGGTGAGCGCCGGCACCCAGGGTCTCGCCGCTGATGGCGACGCCGTTCCGGTGGGCGTGATCGTGCTCGGCGCCGCGGCTCTGGCCGCCGCCGGTCTCGCGACCCGCGCGGTGCTGGTCCGCCGCTGACAATCCTGGGGCGGGGCGTGCCATCCCCCGGCACGCCCCGCCCCGCCACCATCGTGGAGGTCATGATGCGCCCGCTCGCTGCCGTCACCGTCGCCCTTATGGTCGCGGTGACGGCAGCGTGCGGCGCCACCGGGTCTCCGGGCTCGGCGCCGGTTCAGGCGTCGTCGGCTCCGGAGGCCTCGGCGTCCGTCATCGGTCCCGTCGCCGCACCGGTGGTCGACGGTGCGGTGGAGGTGTCGAAGGCCACGGTCGACAACCTCGGCTTCGCCCCCCAGCCCGACCGCCTCAGGGTGGAGCGGCTGGGCGTCGACATGGAGATCATCGACGTGGGCATCGCGCCCGACGGTGGCATGGAGCTGCCGGAGAGCGCCGGCGTCGCCGGCTGGTTCCGCCTTGGCGGCAATCCCGCGGGCGGGCTGCGGGAGGACCAGAACACCGTCATCGCCGCCCACGTGGACGATGCGGTGATGGGTCGCGGTCCCTTCGCGGAGCTGCGGGACGCTCGGGCCGGAGACCGGATCGAGGTGTCCGCTGAGGACGGCACCACGGTGGCTTACATCGTGGATCGCGTCGAGCAGACCTCGAAGCAGGAGGTCGACTTCAGCGTGGTCTTCGGAGCGCCCGATAGGGCGCTGGTCCTGGTCACGTGTGGTGGAAAATGGGACGCCGATGTGCGACATTACGAGGACAACGTCCTTGTCTGGGCCTTCCCGGAGGACGCACGATGACGTGGGCGGGGGCGACGCTGGTGGCGGAGGCTACGGTGAGAGACGAGCGGCCCGAGGGTCGCGCACTCGACCGTGAGTTCGCGGCCGGTGCCGAGGGCTCGCTGGAGCGGCTGTACGAATCATCTGCCACGTTGGTTCACTCGCTGGCGATGCGAGCGCTGGGCGACTCGGCCGAGGCCGAGGACGTCACTCAGCAGACGTTCGTGGCGGCCTGGAGGGGGCGCGACGGCTACGACCCCGACAAGGGTTCGGCCCGCGGTTGGGTGGTGGGCATCGCGCGCCGACGCATCGCGGACGCGCTCGACGCCAGATCGCGCGAGCGCCGCCGGCTGGAGGCGGTGATGGACACCCCGGTGACCCACACCTCTGATCCCTTCGCTCGCGAGGCGGACAGGATCATGGTCCGCAGCGAGGTTGAGAATTTGGGTCCACCGCGATCCACCATCGTGTCCCTCGCCTTCTTCGAGGGCCGGACCCACGAGCAGATCGCCGAGCATCTGAGCATTCCGCTCGGCACCGTGAAGAGTCACCTGCGACGTTCGTTGGTGACATTGAGACGAGGATTGGAGGCCGCCGATGCGTCACTGTGACGACGAGACACTCGCCGCGCTTGCGCTCGGCGAGCCCGTGGACGCCTTCGAGGCGTCGCACGCCAGGGAGTGCGTGCGCTGCGCCGCGGAGATCGCCGCACTGCGCGGTACCGCCGCGCGCCTGAGCGACGCCGCGCTCATCGAGCTGGTCGCCCCGCCCGCATCGGTATGGGCGGGGATCGAGGCGCAGGTCGCCGCCGACGGCGGCGGCTCGAGGCCCGTCTTGGTGCGCACCGCCGCTCCGGCGTTGGTTCACGCCCAGCCGGAGCCCGCCCCGGCGG
>NZ_JAHEBP010000034.1 GCF_024642165.1 Demequina sp. | reverse complement strand
CGAGGGCGCGGCAGCGGGCGGTGCCGCAGCGGGTGTGCCGGCGCCGGGTTCCGGCCCGCGCACCGCGACGGGCCCGGAGAGCTCCGTGCGTGGCGAGACCATGCCGCTCCAGCCCACCACGGCAGCCCAGATACCAGGGGCGACGGCGGCGAGGAGTGGAAGGGCGGTGGCCAGCGAGTGGTCGAGCCCGAACCTGCGGGTCTGGACGATCCACATCACCCAGGCGATGCCTCCGGCGAGCACGGCCACCAGGAGGCCTCCGAGTGCGACGGCGGACGCGCCCGCCACCTGGGCCGCGACCAGCCACGTGATGACGCCGGCCGCGGCGAGACCTCGGGCGGTGGCGGTGCCAGCCACGTTCGACTGCGTGGCGCGCGCCATCTCGACGTACCGGAGCACCGGAATCCACGCCCTTGCCGGGCGGGCGCCGGCCTTGGAGTAGACGGCGCCGAGCGCGAGGCCCATCCAGACAATCCCCACGCCCCACCACGCCAGGACCACGACGACGGAGTACATCGGGGCGATGGTCGACACCTGCCCTGCGATCTCCGTAGCGACGCCAGCGGTCATCGACCTGCTCCTTCCCTCACGGCGGTCAAGACCGCCCCCTCAGCGACGAGGCTCCGACGCGAGCCGGCAACGCCCTCCACCTCTCGTCGACGGCTTCCTCACGTTGACGCGCCCGGGCAGCCGAGGCCGTGCGGCGGCCCAGCAGCGACCGCGTCGACAGCCGCGTGCCGAGCCTACGCCACGGTCCCCGTGCCGCCCGGAGCTCCGCGCGGTCCGCCGCGAGAAGCCTCCACGCCGTCCGCGCATCGTCGTCGTCGACTCCGGCGCCCGTGAACGTCGCCCGATCGGCGAGCGCCGCCAACTGGGCCCCGTGGACGGTGCCGAAGGCCGCCGCGACCTCGAGACGCGTGGCGACCGGCATCGGCTCGTGTCCCGCGTCTACCCCTGCGTCGACGTACTCGTCCCAGCCGCCTTGGGCGGCGGCCGTCGGAGTGCCGCGGCGACGCCGGGCCCGCCGTGCCGCCTTCGCGATCACGATCGCGGCGACCGGCCCCACGAGGAGCAGGGCGAGCGCGCCGCCGAGCACGGCGGCGCGCACCCACCCCGTGAACCACGGCGTCGGGACCGCCGCGACGGGCGGGACCTCGGCGCCCCCGCTGCGGCCCTTCAGAGCAGCGACGGCGTCGATCGCCTCCGCGCGCTCCGGGTCGGTCGCGCTGGGCAGCTCGGGGTCACGCTGGTTCGCCACGGCGGGAGTGACCGGAAACTGGTGCTGCGGCGTGACATCGACCGGGATCCACTCGCCCGATGCCGTCTGGACCTCCGTCCACGCCGCCATGTTCCGGCCGCGGCAGACGCCGCGCTCGCACGGCGCCGGGGTCCATCCCGCATCGTCGGTGACGGCCATCCGCGCGCCCACCACCACGCGCGCCGGGAACCCGAGCTCGGCCGCCAGCAGAGCGGTGGCGGCGGCGAACTGCTCGTCGTCGCCCACCGCCGCCACCAGGGCGGCGTCGGGAGAGCCCGGCCCGGCGTCGGCCTCGCGCTCGAGCAGCGCGGTGAACAGCCGGTCGATGCGGTCGTAAGAGTGCCCGGCCATCGACGGCTCGAACACGTAGTCGCCCAAGTCCGTGACCCAGCGCGGCGCGGTGTCGAGCGTCACCGCATGGCTGAGATAGCCCCGCGACCGCAGGCGGTCCACCAGCGTCGCGAGCCCGGCACCGTCACGCGTCACGTCCTGCGCCTCGACCCAATCGCGCAACGAGTCGGGGATCAGGTCCGCATCGATCGGGGCGGCGCCGGGGGAGGCTCCGGCCGCGGCCAGCGACGTCTCGGGGCCCACAGCGGCGGTGGCCGTGATGATGTCACCGGCGGCGATTCCGCCGTCGGCTGCGATCAGTGCCGACGCCGTGCCGGGCGAATAGTAGAACGCATCGACGAGCGCGGCCGCCCGGGGTCCGCCGAAGGTGGCGCCGCCGAGCGCGCCGGGCAGCGGCGTCCACGGACCCTCGAGCGCGTCGACGGTGATCGCGGCCGTGACGGTCCCCGTCGCGGCGATCGGCAGCGCCGACGGCACGCGCTGGAACCGTAGCGGCGTGTAGCCGGCCGGCGCGACCGCGGTGAACGAACGACCGTCGAAGAACGGCAGGGTTGCGACCCGGATGCGCTCCAACTCGCCGTCCACGGCGACCACGGCGAACAGCGGGGCGTCGTACATCTCGTCGGACAGGAACGCTCGATACGACGTGAGCGGGGAGACCGCACGGTCGATCGCGAGCCGCGGCTCCACGGCGGTGCGCGCCACCTCGCGCGGCTGCGCCTGGGCGACCGGCACCGCGAGCGCCGCGGCGCCGGCGACTGCGCCGGCGACGAGTAGCACGGCGACCGTCACGCGCCCCAGGCTGCGCCCGGGCGCTCGCGCACCCCGGATGCCCCCCGCGGCCCGCACCGCCACGCGTCGCTCATGGGCCATGCGCCACAGCACCCACCCCAGAGTGGCCGCGAGCGCGACGAGCCCCACCACGGTCTCGCGCCCCATCTCGCCCAGGGGTCCCGAGACCCCACCCAGCTGGGTCCGGATCGCGGGACCGGCGGCGATCGCCACCACCACCGCGCCGCCCCCGACCGCGGCAGCGAGACCCCACCGCCGCGGGCGGGTCCCCACCCAGATGATCGCGGCGGTGGTCGCGGCGACCAGCGCGAGCGGCACCGCCTGCGTGGCGTCGTACTCGCCCAACGGCACCGGCAGCGTCACCACGTCCTTCCACCCCGTCACCGGGGCCATGGCAGCGTCGACCAGGCCACGCAGCACCGCCTCCGAGCCCCCGGCGGTCGCCGCCGGGATCGCCACCAGCACGGCCGCCGCAAGGTAGCCCACCGCAGTGAGTGCGGCGAGCAGCACCGGTCCGCGGCGTGCGACCACGGTCACCACGCCCGCGACCAGCCCGACTCCGATGCCGGCGATGACCACGGTGCCGAATCGGTTGAGGCCAGTGCCCGGCGGCACGAACACGGGCCGCAGCGTCGCCCACACCATGCCCGCCATCACCACCGCGTACAGGCACGCGGCAAGCAGCACCTCCGCCCTGGGGGCGGGCGGGCGGCTCCGGACGGGCGCATCGGTCATCGGCGGGCGACTCCCCGCATCAGCAGCTGGCGCAGGTCGTCCAGCACGCCCAGGCTGACCATCTCGACGCCGCCCAGCGCGCGCATCGTGGGCTCGGACGCGGGGTCGCTGACCACCGCGCCCACGGAAACGTCCTGAGGAAATCGCAGCGCCGCCGTGCGGAGGCGCTCCCACGGCAGCGCGGAACCGGTGATGAGGATCGCGAGAGACGTGCCGCCGCCGGTCTCCGCCACCATCCGGGTGACCGTCGGCAGGTCCATCGCGGCGTACGAGAGCTCGACGCCGGTGAGGTCGTCGAGCATGGCCCGCGGCGATCCCACGCGCAACGACCGCAGGGATCGCACCGAGGCGCGCGCGAACTCGGGCACCTCGCCGCTGGCGACCGCATTCACCTCGCGCCCGTCGCGGATCGCCCGAGTGCCGAGCGAGGCCATGGTGCTGACGGCCATCTCGAACTCCTCCTCGGTCGCGTAGGAGCGAGGGTCGAGGTCCAGCACCAGCGTCAGCAGGGACCGGCGGGTCTCCTCGAACTGCCGGACCATCAGCGTGCCGGTCTTCGCGGTCGACTTCCAATGGATGTGGCGCTGCGCGTCGCCGCGCTGGTACTCGCGCACGGCGTGGAAGGAGATGTCCTCGCTGGTGAGGATCCGGACCGCCTGTCCCTCCAGATCCCTCACCCAGCCCAGCGACGTGCTGGGGACCGCGACGGTGCGGGGGTGCACATAGAGCAGCCGGACGTCGTCCCACGCGAGGCGCCGGCGCAGCAGGCGCAGCGGATCCGAGCGCGTCGAGGCGGCGGGACCCACCTCGACGATTCCCCGGCGGCGCGGCGGGATCACCACGCGTTCGCGGTGCTCGGCGCCCGCCCTCAGCAGCGGCACCTGGAAGTCGACCAGCGCCTCGCCGATGGGGAGCTCGACGCGCCCGGGCAGCGCTGCCCGCCGTCCCACGTTGAGGACGGCGATCTCGCCCTGGGCCTCGTCGCCGGCGACCACCGCGTCGCGCTCGAGGGAGAATTCGACCCGGTAGCGGGCCTCACCCAGCAGGAACGGCACGGCGACCACCAACAGGATCGCGCCCACGAGGCCGCCCACCAGCGCCTCGCCCCACCCCCAGCTGAGGCCGAGCGCGATGCCCGCCACCGCCCACACCGCCATCACCCACCCGGCCGGCGTGACCACGCCGCGCACCGCCGCCCACAGAGCGCCTGCCCGCGCGCCCACCGCGCCGGCCACCCGCCCCACGCGCAGCCGCACCCCGACCCTGCGCCCGCGAGGCGCATCGGCGACCTCCGTGCGGGTCGCGAACGTCCGGGTCGCGCCGGTGCGCGTCCGGGCCGAGGTGTGGTCGGGGCGTTCGCTCACGCGAGGTCCCGCTGGCTCGGGGGAGCCGTGTCGAGCACGACCTGACCGATCACCGCGCCCTGGGTGACGCCATCGAACTCCGCCTCCGGATCGAGGATGAGGCGGTGAGCGAGCACCACCTCCGCCAGCGCCTTCACGTCGTCGGGGATCACGTAGTACCGGCCGTGGGCGAGCGCCCACGTCCGGCACGCGCGCGCCAGCGCGAGCGCGCCGCGCATCGACGCCCCGAGCCGCACCTGCGTGGCCCCGCGGGTGGCGCCCACGATGCGCGCGATGTAGTCCGAGATCAGCGCGTGCTGCTCGACCTGGTGGGTGAGGCCGCTCATGGTGGAGATCGCGTCGAGCTCGGCGATCGCGGGCACCTTCACCTTGGTGGGGCGGGACGGCTCCAGGATGCGCATCGTCGCCGCGTGGTCGGGATAGCCCAGGGACGTGCGCATCAGGAACCGGTCCAGCTGAGCCTCCGGCAACGAGTACGTGCCCGCCTGCTCGATCGGGTTCTGGGTCGCGACCACCATGAACGGCGCCCCCACCTCGCGGGTGACGCCGTCGACCGTCACCTGCCGCTCCTCCATCACCTCGAGCAGCGCCGCCTGGGTCTTGGGTGACGCGCGGTTGATCTCGTCGGCGAGCACCACGTTCGCGAACACCGGGCCGTGATGGAACTCGAACCGGCCCTGATCGAACACCGTCACACCCGTGACGTCGCCGGGCAGCAGATCCGGGGTGAATTGGATGCGCGTGTTGGTGCCGCGCACCGTCTCCGCCATCGCGCGCGCGAGCGAGGTCTTGCCCGTGCCGGGCACGTCCTCCAGCAGCAGGTGGCCCTCGGCGATCATCGCCGTGAACGCGAGCTCGACCACGTGCCGCTTGCCCACCACCGCCTTCTCGACGTTGTCGACGAGGCTGCCGAAGGTGGTCTCGAACCACTGCGTGTGCTCCGACGTCAGTGCCATCGGGAGCTCCTTTCGTCCGGGTGCCCGGGTGAGGGCCGATGCGGGAAATGAGGGCCGATGCGGGTGGCGGGCGCCGTCATGGTGACACCGACGCGTCGGAAGAGGGGTCGGGCGCGCCGCCGCACACGACGGCAGGGGAGGACCACGGCGCGATGCCGGTGAGCGCGCCCTTGAACGTCACCACCGTGGTCGCGGAGCGCATGAGCGCCGCGTCCGTGGTGGGTGCGCCGGCGCCGTCGAGCATCGTCACCACCACCGCGAAGTCGGACGCGACGCCGCCCAAGGTGGGCTCGGGCACCGTGCCGACGGTGCACGAGGCGAAGGAGACCGTGGGCCGGTACTCGGCGCCGGACTCGGGCGTCACGGGGGCGGTCTGCTCGGAGCACGATCGGTTGCCGCCGCCGAAGTCGACGCACAGGTACGCCACGATGTCGACGGCCCGCCCGGCCACCAGGATGTCCGTGAACTTCGCGGACTCGGAGCCGTCCGAACCGCGGTACCAGACCTCCATGCCGCGTTGCGGCTGCCATTGCGGCTCGCGCTCGAGCGCCGTGGTGCAGCTGGTTCCCGTGCCCTCGCAGGTGGAGGCGACGCGGTACCCGCGCTGGAGCACCGGGGCGCCGGGGTCGGAGAACGCCGCGAACACCACGTCGACCGCGGGCGCCTGCCCGTAGACGCGGCCCTCGGCACGGCTCTCGGCGCACACGGCGACGGTGTTGACCGCGTTCTTGGTGACGGGCACGGTGAACGATGCGGCCCCGCCCACGGCGGGGGTGTCGGGCCGGCACGGACCGGACACCGCCGCTCCCACCCAGGTGGTGGACCCGGCGCCGCCATCGGTGACGGTCGCCGTCACGGTGGCCGTGGAGGCGCCCTCCGCATACTCGTGAGACGTGGCGGCGATGGCGGGCCGGCCGATGCCGTTGGCCGTGAAGACGATGGCCGCGCCGGCCGCGGCGGCGCCCTCGACGGGCGGCAGTTCGATGCCGGTGAGCGGGGTCAACGTGACCTCGACCGGAGTGTTGGAACCGATCGACACGGCCTCGAGGCGCTGACTTCCCACTCCCACGGCGACCACCTGGACGGATTCGCCCGCGGAGACGCGGAGCTCGCGCGTCGACGGATCCGGCACCTCCACCACCATGTCGATTCGGCGCCCGTCCCCGCTGGTCACCGTGGGCTCCCAGGAGACGAGGCGCGGCGCCTCGGGCGGCGCATACGACCACGCCGTCACGCTCGCGCCATCCTGCGAGCGGCCCACCGAGTTGACCGCGTAGGCGGTGTACGTCGCCTTGGCGCCGTTGACCAGGCCTTCGAGCGGCGTGCACACCCCGGACGCGGTGCACGTGGCGACCCGGGCGGATCCCGCGAGCACGTCGAAGCCGGTGAGCGCCGGATACGCACCGGCCGCCGCTCCCGGGTCCACCGCGAGGGTCAGGGTGCCGTCGCCGTACGCCACCTGCGCCACACGCGCCGGGGCCGCCGGGAAGCCCTGCAGGTCGAGACTGATGCTGCCGGACCGGTCCGCCGCGCTCACGCGGCCCTGCGCGTCCCGCACGCTGAACACGGCGTCGCAGACGCCGCCCGGCGCGTCGTCCGCCCACGTTGCCCGCACCGCGCGGGTTCCGGTCACGGCGAACTTGACGGAAGGGCAGGCGTCGGCCCCGGTGACGGCCACCACCTCGAGCGGTGTGCCGGGAAGCGGGTTGACCTCACCCGCGACCCCGATGACGGTGATGGTGCACCCGTCGCCGGACGCCTGGGAGCAGCGCTGGACCACGCTCCCGCCCTTCGGGAGCTCCTCGGGCGCGGGCCCGACCACAAGCGCCAGCGCCTTGGGTCGCACCTCCGGGTGGTCGGGCAGCGAGACCGTGACGGATTCGGTGCGGCCCGGAGCGGCGTCGTCCCGCGCGGTGATCGTCACGCGCGTCCCGGTGCGTGCCACCACGAACAGCTGGCCCGTGTACGACGAGGCGAGGTCGACGGGCCGCGAGGAGGCTCCGGCCGGCCACCTGACCAGCCGGCCCAGCTCGAACGTCGCCGACTCCCCGGGCGCGATCTCGAGCGACGCGGAAACCAGCCGCGGCACCGGGTCCGTGGGGATCACGTCCACGGGGATGGGCAGCACGGTCCACGCGCGCTGACCGGGCAGCCGCACCGCGACGAGACACGTGTCGGAGTACGGCGACCCGGCGCCGGCGTCGTAGCGCACGCGCGTGCCGCCGGCGGCGCCGCAGGAGGCCTGCTCGCGAGCGCCGCCCGCGCGCACCTGCGCTGCGTCGAGCTCGATGTCCGTGCCCTCGGGAGCCGCGAGCAACGAGGCCACGTTCACCGTGGTGTCGGCGCCTTCGGCGACCTCGAGACGGGCGTCCTCCCTCAGCGCGAGCCGCAGCTCCTGCTCGCCGATGACCCGCAGGAAGCCGTATCCGACCGTCGTGGCGCCCGCGAAGTCGACCCCCTCGACACGGAACGGCACGATCCGCGTGTGCTCGGGGAGCGGTCCCGAGATCCGCGACCCCGCCAGCGTGAGGTCGGCGGGGTCTCCCCACAGGGACACCGTGAGCGCGCCCGCGTCGCCGCTCGCCCAGGCGACGGTGCCGTCGAGGACGTCCACGCCCGTGGTGAACACGTCCCGCGTCTCGAGGGTGAGGACGGTGTCCGCGACGATGGGCACGTCCACCACGGTCTCGCGGACGGCCTTGAGGACGATGCGGCCCTGGGAGATCGAGCCGGTCGAGTTCCGCGCGGTGTAGAGGAACGAGTACGTGCCCACGTCGCCCTGCACCTCGAAGGTCACGAGGCCCCGGGCGAGCGCGTCCGCCGTGTTCTCCGCCGCGGGCATCAGGGCCGCGAGCGCCGCGTGCTCGGCGGTGCCGGTGGCGGCGTCGGGGCGGACGTCGAGGAGCTCGAGCTCGCCGCCCGTGAGGTCCAGGTCGTTCGCTAGCGGCTGCACCAACACCCGGCGGCCGGACGCTGCCTGCACCTGCACGAAGTCCGTGTACGTGACCGGAGCGGGGTCCGCGTCCGAGCCCACCACGCCGATGCGCGCCGTCGCGGTGGCGGTGCGGCCCCGCCCGTCGATCACCTGGAACTCGAAGGAGTCCTGGCCCGCATAGCCCGCCGTCGAGTTGTAGACCAGCGCCGAGCCGTCAGCGCTGATACGGGCGGCCCCGTCGGACGGCTGGCGGGTCACCGCGTCGAGAGACACCGAGTCGCCGTCGGGGTCCAGGCCGGCCCCGTCGAACGGAAGCCGGACCTCCTCGCCGGACGAGGCGCGGCCGGCGAGGTCCCGCGGCGCGGGTGGCGCGTTGTCGTCCCCCGAGGTCACCGTCACCACCAGGGCCGCCGTGTCGCGCTGCGCGGGAAAGCCCAACACGTACGAGGCGTATGGGATGCGGTACGTCCCCGGCGTCTCGGGCGCGAGGTAGCGGAGCACGGGTCCTGCCGGGAACGCGAGGCCGCCGTCCGCGGGCGCCGCGACGCTGCCGGCGTCGAGCGCCACCACCGAGCCCGCGGCCGCGATGTCGTTGTCGAGCACACGCACGTCGACCTGCCCGCCCGCGCGGACCGTGATCGCGTCGTCACCGGCGAGCGGCGGGGCGGGCACCGCGGCGTCGAGCAGCACCACGGTGACCTCGCCACGGACCGTCATCGGCGCCCTGCCCGAGCCGTCCGTGACGGTGAAGGAGACCACCCCGAGCGTGCCGGCCTGCCCGTCGGCGGTGGTCCCGGACAGGCGGAGCGCCCCGTGCCCGACGATGGTGGCGGCCACGCGCGCGCCGGGCTCCGGGTCCACGGATGCCTCAGCGAGCAGCAGCACGCGCCCGCCGGGGTTGGTGACGGCGCCCAGCACGTCGACGGTCACGTCCTCGTGGGGTCGCACGAAGGCCGTCAGCGGCACCGTCGCGAGGGCCTCGTCCTCGGGCGCCAGCACGGTCACCCGCGCCCGGCCACGCGTCTGAGCCGCGCCGTCCACCACGGTGACGTCGACCAGATAGGTGCCCGGCGCATCGGCCCGGAACAGCACCCCGGTGCCGTCCGGCTCGACCTCGACGCTGGCCCCATCCGGCGGGTCGACGCTGGCCTCCGTGACCGCCGGGACCCCCGCCGCCCCCGTGACGCGGCCGGCGATGTCGATGGCCGCGCGCACGCCCTGCAGCGCGGTGACGGCGACGGGTTCGACCCTGAGGCGCGGCGAGCCGACCACCCCCACGGTGAGCGTGCGCTCGGCGCGGGCGCCGGTCGAGTCGGACACCACCACGTCCACGGCGATGGAGGGCGAGTCTCCGCGGTCGCGCACCACCACGGTCCCCTCGGGCGAGGCGGCCACGGACACCCCCGGATCGGCCGAGTTCGCGCCCACCACGTAGAGGGGGTCACCGTCGGGATCCACCCACCCCTCGAGCACGTCCACCGCGACCGTCCCCCCGGGCCGGATCTGCGGCGCGGGCCACTCGACCACGCATCCCTCGACGCCGCACCACTCGGGCGAGGCGTCGCCCTCGGAGACCGTCAGCGTCACGGTCGCGACGTCGGATCTCAGCCCGCCCAGCGCCGTGCCGTCGGTGACCGCGTAACCGAGCGTCGCGGTACCGGTGGCGCCGGGGCGCACGGTGGCCACCAGGGACTGGCCGTCGTCGCCGATCCCGACGTCCGCGAACGCGGGATCGGGTGCCGTGAGCGAGGCGGGGTCGATCGTCAGGAGGTCGCCGTTCGCGTCGTGATCGTTGAGCAGCACCGGAAGCCGCACCTGCCGGCCGGCGCGCACGCCGAACGCATCGGCCTCGGCCACCGGTGGCCGCGGCTCCCGCACCTCGGTGGCGACCTCGTCCTGCTCGGCCTCGGACGCCGTTTGATCCTCGGGGACCCAATCCTGCGAGGACCGCACCAGCTCTCCTCCGGGGACGTCCCATACCCAGCCGCTGCGCGCCTCGTTCAGCACCATCCGCGACCCGTTGCCGCGCAGCACGGGCTCCCGCCGCTGGCCCAATGCCTGACCCGCGTAGTCCAGGGAGACCGTGGGCCCGGTGGAGCTCCACAGCGTGCCCTGTCCCTCGCCGGCGGGCAGCCACGCCGCAAACATCACGCCGTCGAGCTCGGCGGGCGCCGCCGGAGTCCCGATGGCGACCCCGGAACCGAACTCGCGGCGCGGCGTGGTGCCGTCCGCGGGCGCAATCACCAGGCCCTCGCCATCGGCGATCCGCACCGCGCCGTCCGACGTGGGCCGCTGGAGGCGCGCATCGGCGCCCGTGCCGCTGGCCAGCGCCGCCTCCGCCCCCGCGCGCCACAGCTGACCCGTGTCGGCGTCGAGCAGCGCCCACGCCCCTGCGGCGAACGTGACCTGGAAGGAGCCCTCGGCAGGGCCGCCGGGCACCTCGTCGATGCCCCGGATCGAGCCGTCCGCCGATGCGCGGATCACGCCGCCCGCGGCGGGCGAGTAGGCGGCGACGTCGCCGGCGGCGGTCACGGTCACCGCGAGCGCGCGGAGCCCCGTACCGGAGTCGAGCGTGACCTCCCGCGGGGACGTCGCCGTGCCGTCGGAGATGCGACCCACCAGGACGTCGCCGTCGTCGGCGAGGTAGGCGACCACGTCCCCCGCCGCCGCGACGGCGGTGGTGCCGGCCGGTGTGGCCGTCGAGCCGGCCCCGCCGGCGGCGACATCGGTGGGGCGCCCGGAGTCCAGCGCTGTCACGGAGGTGTAGCTGGCGGAGAGCACCAGCAGGCGATCGCGATACTGGACGATCTCGGACGGCGAGTCGACGGCCTTGACGGTGTCGACCTCGGCGATCGCGGTGTTGACGCGCGCGAAGCGCTGACCGGATCCGGTCTGCAGCGCCCACACCGAGGGGTCCACCGTATCCGCCTCGCGCTCGTCCACCCCGGGCGCCACCACGACTCCCACGGCGACCGCCGCCAGCAGCACGCCCGTGACGATGCGTCCCGCCCGGCGGCGCCGTGCCGCGGTGGCTCGCCCGACGTCCGTCACCCGCCGCCGGCCAGGGTCATGACCAGGACCGTGGTGAGGACCGCCGCCACGGCCGCCCCCACCACCCACGCGGTGAGGGTGCGACCGGTGGCGCGGGGCGGATGAGCGAGCGTCGCCGTGGACGTGGCCCGCCGGCGGGGCTCCACGGGCACGTGCGAGCGCACGGGGCCGCGCGGCGCATCGTCCACCACCACCCGGGACGTGCTCGCCCACGCGTCGGAGGGCACCTCCAACGGCGTGACGGGATCACCCATGTCGCGCTGGACGGCCTGCAGCGCCTGCCCGAAGGCGAGCGCGCTCGTGTACCTGTCCCCGGGGTCGCGCCGCAGCCCGCCCGCGAGCGCGGCCTCGAGGGACGGCGGAACGTCGAACCGGCCGGTGGGGCGGTAGCGAGCCTTGAGCACGCGCGCCTTCAGCTCGTCGGTGTCGAGCCTGCGATCGGGATCGTCGAAGGGGCTGCGCTGGGCGAGCAGCGTGTACACCGTGGCCGCAAGCGACCACACGTCGGAGGCGACGGTGCCCGAGCTCATCCGGTCCACCACCTCGGGCGCGCTCCACGGCGGGCTCATCGCCACCTCGTCCGCGTCGCCCGCCATCACGGCGGTCGCGACGCCGAAGTCGGCCAGCACGGGATGCCCGAACGCGGTGACGAGGATGTTCGACGGCTTGATGTCGCGATGCAGCATGCCGATCCGGTGCGCCGCCTCGACCGCCGAGGCGATCTGGATTCCCACGGTCAGCACCTCGGCGACGGGGATCTGCTCCGCGCGGTAGCGGTTCGCCAGCGAGCCGGGACAGTATTCGGCGACCATGTACGGCCGCCCGTCGCCGGAGACCGAGGCCTCGTGCAGCGTGAGGATCGACGGATGGGCGCTCAGCGCCGCCATCACGTCCGCCTCGACCGCCAAGGAGCGCACCGCATCGTCCCGCACCTTGGCGTGCAGCACCTTGACCGCGACCTGGCGGCGGGGCATGTCCTGCTGGAACAGGAACACGTCCGCGAACCCGCCCTGACCCAGCGGGCGCACGTACGAGTATCCCGGCATCACCGGAGGCTGGAGAGGCTGCGCCCGCGGCATGGCCCTCAGCGTCCCGCGCGGGGGCGGGTCGGGGTCGACGGGGTCATGGCCTCAGGGTAACCACGGTCAGGGCCTCGCCAGCGGCTCGCGCGGCCGGTCCGGCGAGGGTGCCGTGACGCCGCGCGTCAGCCCTCGTACTCCTCGAGCGGCGGGCACGCGCACACCAGGTTGCGGTCGCCGTGCGCGTTGTCGATCCGGCGGACGGGGGACCAGTACTTGTCGACCCGGAGCCCCGGCACGGGGAACGCCGCCTGCTCGCGCGGATACGCCTGCTCCCACGTGTCGGACACCACCATGGAGGCGGTGTGGGGAGCGTGGCGCAGCGGCGACTGCTCGGCGGCGAGCTCGCCGCGCTCGACGGCCGCGATCTCCTCGCGGATCACGATCATGGCGTCGACGAAACGGTCGATCTCCGCCAGGTCCTCGGACTCCGTGGGCTCGACCATGAGGGTGCCGGCCACCGGGAAGGACATGGTGGGCGCGTGGATCCCGAAGTCGATGAGCCGCTTGGCGACGTCCTCCGCGGTCACGCCCGTCGCCTTGGTGAGCGGCCGGACGTCCAGGACGCACTCGTGGGCCACCAGGCCGCCCGGGCCCTTGTAGAGCACGGGGAAGTGCTCATCGAGGCGCGCGGCCACATAGTTGGCGGCCAGCACCGCGGTCTCGGTCGCGCGGCGCAGGCCCTCGTGTCCCATGAGCGCGATGTACGCCCACGAGATGGCGAGGATGCCGGCCGAGCCGTAGGGGGCCGCGGAGACGGGCGCGCCCTCCCGGGCGAGTTCGCCGGGAGTCTGGACCGCGGCGAGCGACCGCGGCAGGAACGGCACCAGGTGCTCCGCGACCGCGACGGGACCCACGCCGGGTCCGCCGCCCCCGTGAGGGATGCAGAACGTCTTGTGGAGATTGAGGTGGGACACGTCGCCGCCGAAGTGGCCGGGCTTGGCCAGCCCCACCAGGGCGTTGAGGTTGGCGCCGTCGATGTAGACCTGACCGCCCGCCTCGTGGACGGCGGCGCACACCTCGCCCACGTGCTCCTCGTAGACGCCGTGCGTCGACGGATACGTGATCATGATGCAGCCCACCCGGCCGTCGTGCGCCGCGAGCTTGGCGCGCAGGTCCACGAGGTCCACCTCGCCGTCGGCGGCCGTGGCGACCACCACCACGCGCATGCCGGCGAGCACCGCGGAGGCGGCGTTGGTGCCGTGGGCCGATGCGGGGATCAGGCAGACGTCGCGCTCGCCCTCGCCCTGGGCGCGGTGGTACTGGCGGATCGCGAGCAGTCCCGCGTATTCGCCACGGGAGCCGGCGTTGGGCTGGACGGACACCGCCGCGTAGCCGGTGATGTCCGCGAGCCAGCCCTCGAGCTGCGCGATCATCTCGCGGTATCCGGCCGTCTGATCGTGGGGCGCGAACGGGTGGATCGCGGCGAAGCCGGGCCAGCTCACGGGCGCCATCTCGACCGCCGAATTGAGCTTCATGGTGCAGGAGCCCAGCGGGATCATGGTGCGATCCAGCGCGAGGTCGCGGTCCGCGAGGCGGCGCATGTAGCGCATGATCGACGTCTCGGACCGGTGGGCGTGGAAGATCGGGTGCGTGAGGTAGTCGGAGCTGCGACGCAGGCCGATGGGGATGGTCACCGTGGGGCCGGCGTACACCGGTCGCTCGAGGTCGCGGTCGAGCACGGCCGCGACCACATTCGTGAGGATCGCGGGGGTGGTGACCTCGTCGCAGGCGATCGCGACGGAGTCCGCGTCGAGGCGGCGCACGTTGATGCCCTTCGCGGCGGCTCGGGCGACCACCGAATCGGCGCCACGGGGCACCTCGAGCACCACGGTGTCGAAGAAGTGCTCGTGGCGGATGCGCACGCCGCGCGCCCGCAGCGCGTCCGCCAGCGTCGAGGCCATGCGGTGGACGCCCAGCGCGATATCGCGCAGGCCGTCGGGGCCGTGATAGACGGCGTAGAAGCCGGCGATGATCGCCAGCAGCGCCTGAGCGGTGCAGATGTTGGACGTGGCCTTGTCGCGGCGGATGTGCTGCTCGCGCGTCTGGAGGGCCAGGCGGTAGGCCCGATCGCCGTCCGCGTCGATCGAAACACCCACGAGGCGGCCCGGGAGCTGGCGCTCGAGGCCCTCCCGCACCGCCATGTACGCGGCGTGGGGGCCGCCGAAGAACAGCGGCACGCCGAAGCGCTGCGCCGAGCCCACGGCGATGTCCGCGCCCAGTTCGCCCGGCGCCTTGATGACGCACAGCGACAGGATGTCGGCGGCGACCGTCACCAGGCCGCCCACCTCGTGGGCGAGGTCGATGAGCGCCGTGATGTCGCGCACGAGGCCGCTGTCCCCGGGCTGCTGGATCACCAGGCCCACCAGATCGTCCGGAGCCTCCCACGCATCGTCCAGGACCGCGACCTCGATCGGCAGGCCGATGGCCTCCGCCTGGGCGGCCACCACCGCGACGGTCTGAGGCAGGCACTCCGCGTCGAGCACGATGCGCCCGCCGTCCTTGCCGCGCACCGCACGGCGCATGAGCAGCATGGCCTCCGCCACCGCGGTCGCCTCGTCGAGCAGCGAGGCCCCCGCGACGGGCAGCGCCGTAAGGTCCGCGACCATGGTCTGGAAGTTGAGCATGGCCTCGAGCCGGCCCTGCGAGATCTCGGCCTGGTACGGCGTGTAGGCGGTGTACCAGGCGGGATTCTCGAGAACGTTGCGGCGGATCACCATGGGGGTGATGGTGTCGTGGTACCCCTGGCCGATCATCGACACCTGGACCTTGTTGCGTCCCGAGAGGCGCTGCAGCGCCGCGAGCGTCTCATGCTCGGTCTTCGGCGGCGGCAGCACCAGGACGTCGTCCTGACGGATCGAGGCGGGCACGGCAGCATCGACGAGCGCGGCGAGCGACGGCTGCCCCACGGCAGCGAGCATCGTCTCGACGGCACCCTCGTCGGGGCCGATGTGGCGGTCGTGAAAGGAGGTCACCGGCCCATTCTTGCGCATGCCTCAGCCTGCGGCGCACGTGTGTGGCGAAGCGGACACGGCAGGAACCACGACGGGGCCGGGGCACGGTCCACGCGCGTCGAGATGCAGCGGCGCGCCTCCGCTACCCGGACGCCTCGCCCACGAACACGGCGCGTGGCCTCCGCTCCTCGGCGGTCGTCTCCCACACGCGACGCGCGGCGAACCCCGCCTCGCCCAGCAACCGCAGCCACGTTTCCTCGGGGAACAGGCCGTGGCGGTGTGTCTCCCGCGCGGTGGTGACCGCGCCGTCGGCACCCCTCAGCGCGAACACGTACTCCGTGGTCACCCAGGTGTCTCGCGGGTCCGGATCCCACGTCCATTCCAACAGCCGGGCGCCGCGCCCGTCGGGAGCATCCGCGCCGCTCACGCCCGTCCCCGGCTCATACGTGTCCGCCGTGTCGTCGGGCACCAGCACCACGCGCCCTCCCCGGCGCAGGTGCTCCCGCGCGGTCGCGAGCGCGGCGGCCAGATCCACCTCCGTGGTCATGTACTCGATCGCATCGTGGATCAGCACCGCGTCGAACGAGCGCCCCAGCCGCACCGTCCTCATGTCGCCGCGCGTGTGGGGGACTCCGGGATTCAGCGCCCTCGACCCCGCCAGCATCTCGTCGGACAGGTCCACGAGCGTCAGGTCGAAGTGGTCCACCAGATGATGGGCCAAATGACCGCCGCCGCTACCGAGCTCGAGCACCGCCGGCCGCGCGGCGCCGGCGGCGCCCGCGAGCAGGCCGGCGATGTACTCGGCCTCCTCCGCATAGTCCTCCACGGGCGAGATCAGCGGCCACCAGGAGGCGAGCGCGCCGTAGAACCCCGCCTGTGCATCGTCCATGCCCGCCAGCGTAAGGTCCGCGCACGCGGCGGTGCCACGGCGCGTCCACCGCTAACCTGAGCGCGTGAAGGTGGTCATCCAGGTCCCGTGCCTCAACGAGGAGGCGACGCTGCCGCTCGTGCTCCAGTCGATGCCCGCCTCGATCGAGGGCGTGGACCGGATCGAGCTGCTGGTGATCGACGACGGCTCGACCGACCGCACCGCCGAGGTGGCACGCGCGCATGGCGCGACCGTGATCCGCCACGCCCGCACCATGGGGCTGGCGCGATCGTTCCGCGACGGCGTCGACTACGCGCTCCGTCACGGCGCCGATGTGGTGGTCAACACCGACGGCGACAACCAGTACCCGCAGCACCGCATCGGCGACCTCGTGGCTCCCATCCTGGCGGGGGAGGCGGAGATCGTCATCGGCGACCGGCAGACCCACACCATCGAGCACTTCTCGCCGTTCAAGAAGGCGATGCAGCGGTTCGGGTCGTGGGTGGTGAACCAGGCCGCGGGAACCCGGCTTCCCGACGCCGCGTCCGGATTCCGCGCGTACTCGCGGTACGCGCTGTACCGCCTCAACATCGTCACGCAGTTCAGCTACACCATGGAGACCATCATCCAGGCGGGGGACAAGCGCCTGGCGATCGTCTCCGTCCCGGTGGACACCAACCCCAAGACCCGCGAGTCGCGCCTGTTCTCGAACATGTTCGAGCACATGCTCAAGTCGGGCCAGGCGATCCTGCGCTCGTACATCATGTTCCGGCCGTGGAGCATCTTCGCGACCCTCGCGACCCTGTTCGGGGTCCTGGGTCTGGTGCCGTTCGTGCGCTTCGCGATCCTGCGCGCGCTGGGCGACGACGGCAACCACATCCAGTCGCTCATCCTGGGCGGAGCCCTGATCTCCGGCGCGCTGCTCGCGGTCGCGCTCGGCGTGCTGTCCGACCTGGCCAAGACCAACCGGATCCTCGCGGAGGACCAGCTGGAGCGGCTCAAGGAGCAGCAGTACGGGCCGCTCTCTCCGCTTTCCCCGCCCGTGAAGACCCCGGCGGCCGTCAAGCCTCCGGAGGCGCCTCGGGAGACGCCGCTCGAGCGGTCGCTGCCGGACCCCGACGCCGCGCGCCGATAGCGATACCGGCGCCCAGCCCCGCCACGTCCGCCGCGGTCATGAGGAAGCGGCTCACCAGGGCGAGGCTCAACGCCTGTGCGGGCGTCGCGACGGAGCCCAGCGCGAGCACCAGCGCCGCCTCACGCGCGCCGGCGCCGGCCGGGGCGATCACCACCAGGAAGCCCACCAGCCACGCGAAGGCGAACGCACCCGTCGCGAGCAGCAGGTCGGAGCCGGGGGCGAGCTCGCGGAGCAGCAGCCACGCGTGCAGACCCAGCACCGCCCACATGAGCACGGACCACGCCGCCGAGGCCAGCAGCGGGCCGGCGCCGATGCGAGCGGGCTCCTCGGTGCGGCGCGTCAGCCGGAACGCGAGCGCCACCAGCCGCGCGAGCACGGGCGGCACCAGCATCGTCGCCAGACCCGCCGCGACCACCAGCACCCACCAGTAGGCCGCGAGCGCCCCGGGGACCGCGAGCACCAGCCCGGCCGAGCCCACGATGGCGGCGGTCACCACGCCCACCACCATCGCGACGATCGAGCCGGTCATGGCCCGCGGCCGTGAGACGCCGTGGTCGCGCGCGAACTCCGCCTGGGCGAGCACGGGCCACACGGAGCCCGGCACGTACTTGCCGATCTGCGACAGCAGGAAGACGCGCATGGCCTCCGGCACGGTCGCCTTGAGGCCGATCGCGCGCATCACCGCGCGCCACGACATCGCGTTGATGCCCAGGGCGACGATGCACGCCGCCAGCGCGCCCACGATCGCGCCCCATGTGAGGTCGCGCAGCGACGCGGAGACGGCGTCCCACTGGGAGACCACGGCCCAACCGAGCAGCGCCACCGCGATCGCGAGGAAGCCCCAGCGCAGCGCCTTGCTCATGCGGACTGCGCCCACGCCCACATCCGGGCGATGCCGTCCGCGAGGGGGGTGGACGGCATCCAGGCCAGCGACTCGCGGGCGAGGCTCACGTCGAGCCAGGTCGAGTCGGGGTCGACGCCCCGCGCGGGAAGGCGCTCGACGCGCACGCGCTCGTGGCCCACCACGTACTCGACCAGGTCCAGCAGGTCGTTGAGGTGCGTGGGGTGACCCGAACCCACGTTGAGAACCGGCGGCGCATCCGCGCGCTCCACCACCCGGGCGATGGCGTCGACCGCGTCGCCGACGTAGACGTAGTCGCGCTCGACCTCCCCGGTGCCCAGGATGGTGATGGGCCGGCCCGCCAGGATGGCGCGCATCCAGATCGCCAGCACGCCTTGGCCGCGGGCGCCGCGCTGGCCGGGGCCGTACGCGTTGGCGATGCGGACCGCGGTGGTGGTCTCGTGGGCGCCCGCCAGGATCCGCTCCTGCTCGAGCTTGAAGGCGCCGTACGCGTTGGCCGGGTGGGGATCGTCCGTCTCGCGGTAGGCCGGGAAGCCCGGGCGGCCGTAGATCGCGCCGCCGGAGGAGAGCAGGACGATGCGCGGCACCACGGGCAGCGCGGCCGCCGCGTCGACGAACGCAGCGAAGGCCGCAAGCTCCGCGTCCACCAGGTCGGGGCGCTCGTGGGCGACCACGGGGCTGATGGCGCCGGCCGCCCACACCACGGCGTTCACGTGGGCCGCGCGCGCCGCCCACTGACCGCCCACGACCAGCGGATCCTGCCTGGTAAAGGTGGCCACCTGGTGACCTCGAGCGCCGAGTTCGCGCGTGATCGCGCCGCCCAGGAAGCCGCCGGATCCGACCACGGCGACGTCATACACTGTGCTCACCGGCCACCGTCCTTACGCTTGGATTCATCCTATGGGCACCCCCCGTGTTCTCGTGCTGACGTCCACGCTGCCCGCCCGCGAGGGCGACGGGACCCCCGCCTTCGTGGCCGACCTCTCGCGCGAGCTGGGCCGCGAGTTCGAGGTGCGCGTGGTGGCGCCCGCGGTGCCGGGTGCGCCGGCATTCGAGCGCTGGGACGATGCGGGGGTCGAGGTGGTCCGTTACCGCTACTTCCCGTCGCGCTGGGAGGATCTGGCGGACGGAGCGATCCTGGAGAACGTCCGCGCTCGGCGGTCGCGGGGCCTGCAGGTTCCGTTCCTGCTGGGCGGGCTGGCGCGAGAGCTGCGCCGTCAGCTGCGCGAGTTCCGTCCCGACGCGATCCACGCGCACTGGATCATCCCGCAGGGGATCGTGGCCCGCCGCGTCGCGGGAGACGTGCCCATCGTGGTCACCACGCTGGGCGGCGACCTGTATGCGTTGAACTCGGGCATCGCCCGCACCCAGAAGTCCCTGGTGGTGCGCGAGGCGGCGGCCGTCACGGTGATGAACGCGGACATGCGGGACCGCGCGATCGCGCTGGGCGCGGATCCGGCGCGCACGCGCATCATGCCCATGGGCGCGCGGCTCACCACCGTGGGCGCCCAGCACCCACCGGCGTCGCCCGCCTCCCGCCGCCACCCGCTGCGGCTGCTCGCGGTGGGCCGGCTGGTGGAGAAGAAGGGGTTCGACGTGCTGATCGAGGCCCTGCGCCGCGCGCAGGCACGCCTCGAGCTCGAGATCGTGGGGGACGGGCCGGAACGCGCCCGCCTGGAGGCGCTGGCGGCGGGCCTGCCCGTGACGTTTGCGGGGCAGCTTCCCCGCGACGAGCTCGCGGGCCGCTACCTCGCGGCGGGCGTCGCGGTGTTCCCCTCGCGCCGCGCGGCGTCGGGCGACCAGGACGGGCTGCCCGTGGCGATGCTCGAGGCGATGGGCGCCGGCTGCGCGGTGATCGCGTCCGATCTGCCCGGGCTCAACGAGGCCATCGCGACCGGGCACTCCGGCGTGCTGGTGCACGAGGGCGACGTGGACGCGCTGGCCCGCAGCCTCGAGGTCCTGGCCGACGACGCGGAGCTGCGCGCGGCCCTCGGCGGCGCCGCCCGGGAGCGCGCCGCCTCCTACTCGGTCCAGGCCGTGGGCGAGGGGTATCGGGAGCTGTTCCGCGAGGTGCTCGGGCGCTGAGGACCGCCCCGAGCGCGCTGGCGGGACATGAGTGCCCGATTCGGCCCCCGAAAACGGCACCTATGTCCCGCTAGGGCGCGGGCGGGCGTCAGCGACCCAGGCGCCGGTAGCGCATCTCCGTCTCGAGCTTCTGTGGTCGCCACCAGGCCTCGTTGTCCCGGTACCAGTCGATGGTGGCCGCCAAGCCGGCGCGGAAGTCGCCGTAGGTGGGCTCCCAGCCCAGCTCGTCACGCAGCTTGGAGGCGTCGATGGCGTAGCGGAGGTCGTGGCCCGGGCGGTCGGGGACGTG
>NZ_JAHEBP010000033.1 GCF_024642165.1 Demequina sp. | reverse complement strand
TGGTGGTGATGGCCGCCGCCGTCGCCGACTTCCGGCCGCGCGACGTCGCCGAGACCAAGATCAAGAAGGACGGCTCGGGAGCGATGGCGCTGGAGCTGGTCGAGACCGAGGACGTCCTGGCGTCGCTGGTGCGCGAGGACGTGGCCGGACGAACCGTGATCGGGTTCGCGGCGGAGACCGGGGACGATGCGGCATCTGCGCTCGACCATGCGCGCGCGAAGGCGCGGCGCAAGGGGGCGGACCTGCTGGTCTTCAACCCGGTGGGCGGCGGGCGAGGGTTCGGCGATGTCCCCAACGAGGTGACGATGCTGAGCGCCGAGGGCGAGGTGCTTGCGCGTGCCGCCGGCACCAAGCTGGCCGTCGCGCACGCGGTGCTCGACGCGATCGAGGCGGCCCGCCGCCCCCTCCTCGGACCCTGACCGCCCACCCCCGGACAGTGCGCACGGACTTCGGCTCGACACGCCGACGAACGGCGGCATAAGCGGCATCCGGGACGGCGTGTCGGGATCAACTCCGTGCGGAGTGTCCGAGGGGCGGGGGGCGCCGGGCGTGTCCTAGCCCGCCACTAGAATGGCGGCCATGACTTCGCTCCGGCTCTTCACGTCCGAGTCCGTCACCGAGGGCCACCCCGACAAGGTCTGCGACCAGGTGTCTGACGCCATCCTCGACGAGATGCTGCGGCAGGATCCGTTGTCCCGCGTGGCCGTCGAGACCATGGTGACCACCGGCCTGGTGCACGTGGCGGGCGAGGTCAGCACCGAGGCCTACGTGGACATCCCCGGCGTCATCCGCGGCGTGGTGAGGGACATCGGGTACACGTCCTCGAAGATCGGCTTCGACGGCGACTCGTGCGGCGTGTCCGTGTCGATCGGCGAGCAGTCGCCGGACATCTGGCTGGGCGTGGGAAGGGCGACGGATTCCGACATCCACGAGCTCGGCGCCGGCGACCAGGGCCTGATGTTCGGCTATGCGTGCCGCGACACCCCGGAACTGATGCCGCTGCCGATCCACATGGCGCACGCGCTCACGGCTCGGCTCGCCCAGGTGCGCCGCAGCGGCGAGGTCGAGGGTCTGCGGCCCGACGGCAAGGCGCAGGTGACCATCGGCTACGACGGCGATCGTGCCGTGAGCGTCGACACCGTGGTGGTGTCGACGCAGCACGCCGAGGGGATCGCCACGGCGGACCTGCGCGCCGCCGTCGAGGAGGTGGTGGTGGCGCCGGTGCTGGCGCGGTACCAGCTGGACTCCGCGGGCCACCGCTCGCTCATCAACCCCACCGGACGCTTCGAGATCGGCGGCCCCGCAGGGGATGCCGGGCTCACCGGCCGCAAGATCATCGTCGACACGTATGGGGGGATGGCCCGCCACGGCGGCGGCGCCTTCTCCGGTAAGGATCCGTCCAAGGTCGACCGCAGCGCCACGTACGCGATGCGCTGGGTGGCCAAGAACGTGGTCGCCGCCGGGCTCGCGGACCGCTGCGAGGTCCAGGTCGCCTACGCGATCGGCACCGCGCACCCCGTGGGGCTCTACGTGGAGACCTTCGGCACGGCCACCGTGCCCGAGGACCGCATCGCGGCGGCCATCCGCGAGGTGTTCGACCTGCGTCCCGGCGCGATCATCGATGCGCTCGACCTGCGCCGCCCGATCTACCGCGACACGGCCGCGAACGGCCACTTCGGGCGCGAGCTGCCTACCTTCACGTGGGAGCGCACGGACCGCGCGCAGGCGCTCGAGAGCGCGGCGCGATAGCCGTCCAGCAGCCCCGCACTGTCGCGCGCGTGTGCGTCGACAGCGCCATGCCGCACCTCGACAGGCCCTTCGACTACGGGATCCCTTCGACGCTGGCGCCGGTGGTCGCCGTGGGCTCGAGGGTGCGGGTCCGGTTCGCGGGCAGGCTCATCAACGGGGTGGTGACGGGGCTGAGCGACACCACCGACTTCGACGGCGCGCTCACCCCGATCCACTCCGCCAGCGCGGTCCCGTCCTTCACCGCCGAGGCGATCTCCTTCGCCGAGCAGGTCTCGCGACGCTACGGCGGCAGCCTGTGGGACGTGCTGCGGCTGATGGCACCGCCGCGGGTTGCGAGCGTGGAGAAGCGCGACTGGTCCCAGGTGGATCACGACGAGCAGTCGTATCGCGAGGCGCACCAGACGCTGGTCGCCGGCGCGGAGGCAGTGTCGCTCCCGGCCGATGCCGTGGCCAGGGGGGCGCGCATCGTGTGGGAGGCCGTGCCGGATCCCAGCCGGCGGCACGGGCTGCCGATCGAGGCGCTGCTCGCACCGGCCGCTGCCGTCGCCGCGCGGGGGCAGGCGGCGATCGTGATCCTGCCGGACGCCCGCGCGCTGGCGGCCGCCGTCGAGGCCCTGCAGCGCTCCGGACTGTCCCGGTGGACGGCGCGCACGGGCGGTCACTTCAGCGTGCTCCACGCGGACGACGGCCCGTCGGTGAGGTTCGGGTCGTATCTGGCCGCCATGCACGGCCAAACCCGCATCGTGCTCGGAACTCGGCCGGTGGCGCTCCAGCCGGTCCCGGCGCTGGGGCTCGTGGTGATGTGGGATGAGGCCTCGGGGGTCTACGACGAGCCTCACGCGCCCTACCCGCACGCCCGCACCATCGCGGCGATGCGGGCAGACGACGCTGGCGCGGGGGTGCTGTTCGCCTCCTACGCGCCCAGCGTCGAGGCGATGGCCCTGGTGGCGCATGGGTGGGCCGAGCGGGCCGGCGTGCCGCGCGGCGCGGTGCGCGACGGGACGCCACTGGTCACCGTGGTCGACGATGAGCGCCGGCGGGCCGAGGGCGCGAGCGGGTGGCATTGGATGCCGGGTGAGGTGTGGCGCCGGGCCAGGGCGGCGCTCGAGTCCGGCCCGGTAGGCATCGTGGTCCCGCGGGCCGGCTACGTGCGCGCCACCGCCTGCGCCCGGTGCGGCACGTGGGCGGAGTGCCCCGCCTGCGGGGGACCGCTGCGCAAGGACGCCGCGACCGCGCCGCTGCAGTGCAATGAGTGCGGGGCGGTGCATCCGGACTGGCACTGCGGCGAGTGCAGCTCCGCTGCGACCAAGCAGCTGCGGCAAGGCGTGGAGCGGATCGCGGAGCAGGTGCGGGCGATGGCCGGGGAAGCCCCCGTGACGCTTTCCTCGGGCGCGTCGGGAACCGTTGCCGACGGCGAGCTGACCGCCGGAATCGTGGTGGCGACCCCATCGGCGCTGCCGGCCGTCGATGGCGGGTATTCCTGCATCGTCATCGTGGGCGCGGACGTGCCCGCAGGCGGGGCCTTGGGAGCCGAGCTCCAGGCCGTGCGCTGGTGGCTCGGCATAGCCGCCCTCGCGCGACCGCGCGGCGACGGAGGTGAGGTGATCGCCGTGGGCGAACTGCCGCCCGTGGTCCGCACCGCGATGGTGGGCTGGAGCGCCGCCGAGGCCGCGTGGGACGCCTACGGGGAGCGTGCGGACCTGGCCCTGCCACCGATGCGGCGATCGATCCGGCTGTGGGGCGAGGTCCCCGTCATCACGCTCGCGTTGTCGGAGACCGTCGAGGGAGAGCGGCTCGAGCGCCACGGTGAGGTCGGGGTGGTCGAGGCGAAGGGCGGCGTGACGCTGCTGGTCACCCGCAGGGCCGCCCAGGGAGTGGTGGACGCTCTGCGCCACCGTCAGATCGCGCTGTCCCGCTCTGGCGAGGGCGAGCTGCGCATGCGGGTCGACGCGCCCCTCGACCCGGTCTCCTGACCGGCCCGTGCCACGCTCGCCACAGGTGCTGGCGCGCGCCGTTCGCGCCACCCCCTGACACCCCGCACGGTCTCAGACTCGACACTCCGCAGACCGGGGGCGATCGGGCTCGATTCTCCGGCGTGTCGGCCCTCACTCCGTGCGCACTGTCAGGGGTGAGACGGGGTGAGACGGGGTGAGATGGGCGGGCTGCGTGGGCCGCTCGGGGGCGTTAGCGCGGGGGCGCCGCGCCCTACGATGGACGCATGCGCCTGATCTTCGCCGGAACGCCCGAGATCGCCGTCCCGACGCTGGCGGCACTCGAGGACGCGGGGCATGAGGTGGTGGCCGTCCTGACGCAGCCCGACGCGGCGGGCCGGCGCGGGAGCACTCTGCATCCCTCGCCGGTGAAGGCCTTCGCCCTCGAGCGCGGCCTGGAGGTCATGGCGCCCCAGAAGGCGTCGGACCCGGAGTTCATCGCGACGATCCGCGCGCTCGACGCCGATGCCGCCGCGGTGGTCGCATACGGCCAGATCCTGAGGCCCGCCCTGCTCGAGGCGGTGCGGCTGGCCTGGGTGAACCTGCACTTCTCGGTGCTGCCCACGTGGCGCGGCGCGGCGCCGGTCCAGCGCGCCATCATGGCGGGCGACGAGATCACGGGTGCGTCGACCTTCGTCATCGAAGAGGGCCTCGATACCGGGCCCATCATCGGCACACTGACGGAGCGCATCCGCGTCTCGGACACGGCCGGCACCCTGCTCGAGCGGCTCGCCCGGCTGGGGGCGCCTCTCATGGTCGACTCGCTCGCCGCGCTGGGCTCGGGTGCCGCGAGCCCCATCCCGCAATCCGAGGACGGCGTGAGCTACGCGGACAAGCTGACCCGCGAGGACGCCTACGTGCGGTGGGAACTGGCGGCGCACATGGTCGACCGCCGGATCCGCGGCTGCACGCCGGCGCCCGGCGCGTGGACCACCCTCCCGGACGGCTCGGTGGCAAAGCTCGGCCCGGTCTCGCCGCGCGCGCAACGCGCGTCGACGGTCCCGGGACAGCTCCGCGAGGAGGGGGGCGAGGTGCTCGTGGGCACGGGTTCCGACCCCGTCGCGCTCAGCACGATCGCGCCCGCGGGCAGGAAGCCCATGGACGCCGGAGCGTGGTGGAGGGGCGCGCGGCTGGCCGAGGGCGCGCAGCTGGGCGAGGCATGAGCCGGGCCCGCGACGTCGCGTTCGACTGCGTCATGGCGGTCTCGCTGGACGGCGCCTACGCCAACCTGTTGATGCCGAGCCTGCTCGAGAAGGCGCACCTCGCCGGTCGCGACGCGGGCTTCGCCACCGAGCTCGCGTACGGGGTGCTGCGCATGCGCGGGCTCTACGACGCGATCATCGCGCACGCCTCGCGCCGCGACCCCCGCGACCTGGACCCCGAGCTGCGGGTGAGCCTGTGGCTGGGCACCCACCAGGCGCTGGCGATGCGCGTCCCCGCGCACGCCGCCGTCAACGAGACCGTGGACAAGGTGCGCAGCGAGCTGGGCCCGGGCGCCGCTAAGCTCGCCAACGCCGTGATGCGCAGGGTGAGCGAGCGCTCCGCAGAGGCGTGGATCGCGCTCGTGGCCCCCGGCGACACCCGCTCCACACGCGCGGTGCGACACTCCCACCCCGAGTGGGTAGTGGGCGAGCTCGAGGCGGCGCTCGCCGCCGAATCCCGTCAGGGCGACACCGTGGCCCTGCTCGAGGCGGACAACTCCCCGGCCCGCGTCACCTTGGTGACCCGCCCGGGGCTCATCGATCGCGACACGCTCGCGCGGGCGACCGGGGGCGAGGCCGGCCAGTTCTCTCCGTGGGCCGTGGTGCTGCCGGGCGGGCGGCCCGGGGACATCGGTGCCGTCGCTGACGGCCGCGCCGCCGTGCAGGACGAGGGCAGCCAGGTGATGGCCGGCGCGCTGGCGGCGGCCCGGCCCATCGAGCCCGGGGAGCGCTGGCTCGACCTGTGCTCGGGCCCGGGAGGCAAGGCGGCCCTGCTGGGCGCCCTGGCCGCCGAGGGCGGAGCCAGCCTCCACGCGCTCGAGCTGCACCCGCATCGTGCCGATCTGGTGCGTCGCTCGACGCGCGCACTTCCCGAGGGCGCCGTCACGGTCGAGGTGGGCGACGGCACCACGTTCGGGGAGGACGGCGCCTACGACCGCATCGTCCTGGACGCCCCCTGCACGGGACTCGGCGCCCTCCGGCGGCGCCCCGAGTCGCGGTGGCGGCGGCAGCCGGAGGACCTCGACGAGCTGGTGCCGCTGCAGCGCGCCCTGCTCGCCAACGCGGAGCGGCTGCTCGCGCCCGGCGGGCTCCTTGCCTACATCACGTGCTCGCCCGTGCTCGCGGAGACCCGCGACGTGGTCAAGGGGTCCACCCTGCGGCAGATCGATGCCCGCGCCGCCGTCGCCGCCGTCACCTCCACCACGCCGCGGATGTGGGGCCCGGGCCCCCACGTGCAGCTGTGGACCCACGTCCACGGCACGGACTCGATGTTCCTCGCCCTGCTCGAGAAGCCGGCCTGACCCGCACCACCCACCACGAAGGGAACCACCATGACCCAGCCAGGAGACCCCGCGTACCTCGCCGACCAGCGGGCGGACCTGCTGCGGTTCGCTGCGGGCGCGGTGCGTCCCGACGGCTTCGGCTGGCTCCGGGAGGACGGCACGGTGGATGAGGAACGTGCCGTCGAGCTGTGGATCACGTGTCGGATGACCCACGTGGCGGCGCTGGGCGCCCTGGCGAACGAGCCGCCCGCCGCGGGCGGGCCCGAGCTCCAGACCCTGCTCGCGCTCGCCACGCACGGCGTGCACGCCCTGTCCGGGCCGCTCCGCGACCACGACCACGGCGGCTGGTATGCGGCCGTGGTCGATGGCGTGCCCACGGTCGCCACCAAGCAGGCCTACGGGCACGCCTTCGTGATCCTCGCCGCATCCTCCGCGGTGCAGGCCGGTATCGAGGGCGCCGATGCGCTGCTCGCCGACGCCCTGAGCGTGTCCCTCGAGCGGTTCTGGGACGAGGCCGAGGGCCTCTCGGTCGAGGAATGGGACGCCGCGTGGACCACGCTGGACGGCTACCGCGGCGTCAACGCCAACATGCACACGGTCGAGGCCTATCTCGCGGCGGGGGACGTCACGGGCGACCCGGACTGGCACGTGCGCGCGGGTCGGATCGCGGCGCGGGTCGCCGGCTGGGCCCGGGACAACGACTGGCGGATCCCGGAGCACTTCGACTCCGCGTGGGCGCCGCTGCTCGAGCACAACCGGGACGAGCCCGCGCATCCGTTCCGTCCCTACGGTGCGACCGTGGGCCACGGGCTGGAGTGGGCGCGGCTGCTGCTCTCGGTCGAGGGATCGCTCGGGGACGATGCGCCGGCGGGCCTGCGCGAGGCCGCCGTGGCGCTCTATGAGCGCGCGGTGGCGGACGGCTGGGACGCCGACGGCGCGCCCGGCTTCGTCTACACCACCGACTGGTCCGGGGCCCCCGTGGTGAGGCTGCGCATGCACTGGGTGCTCGCCGAGGCCGTCAACGCCGCAGAGGCGCTGCGCCAGGTCACGGGTGAGGCGCGCTACGCCGAGGACGCGGCCGGCTGGTGGGACTACGCGGACCGCTTCCTCGTCGACCACGCGGGCGGTTCCTGGCATCACGAGCTGGATGAGGCCAACCGGCCCGCCGGCGCAGTGTGGCCCGGCAAGCCCGACGTCTACCACGCGTACCAGGCCGCCCTGCTGCCGGTTCTGCCGATCGTGCCGTCCTTCGCGACCGCGCTGGCCCGCCGCTGACCGGGGCGAGCGTGCCGACGGCGGCGCGCGCCCGCGTGGGTGCGCGCGACTAGGCTCGGGAGCATGGGCATTCAGATCGCGCCGAGCATCCTGTCGGCGGACTTCGCCAATCTTGAGCGCGACATCCTCGCGGTCGCGGATGCCGACTGGCTGCACGTCGATGTGATGGACGGGCACTTCGTGCCCAACCTGACGATCGGCCTGCCGGTGGTCGAGCGGATTGCGCAGGTGTCGCCGCTGCCGTTGGACGTGCACCTCATGATCGAGGACCCGGACCGATGGGCCCCGCGCTACGCCGAGGTGGGGGCCGCCTCCGTGACGTTCCACCTCGAGGCGGCTCGCGACCCGCGCACCATCGCGGCGGACCTGCGCGGCCTGGGCGCGCGCGCCTCGTGCGCCATCAAGCCCGGCACCCCCGTCGAGGAGGTCCTGCCGCTCATCGACGTGCTCGACATGGTGCTGGTCATGACCGTCGAGCCGGGCTTCGGCGGCCAGGCCTTCATGGCGGACATGATGCCCAAGCTCACCACCCTCAGGGAGGCCTCGGACCGTGCCGGCCGGGACCTGTGGCTGCAGGCCGACGGCGGGGTCGCCCGCGACACGATCCAGACGGTGGTCGCGGCCGGCGGCGACGTGCTGGTCGCGGGCTCGGCCGTGTACGCGGCCGAGGACCGCGGCGCCGAGATCCGCGCACTGCGCGCCCTCGGCGAGGAGGTGCACCATCACGCCTGAGGCGGTCGACGTGCCCGACGCGTCGGAAGCCCGGGGCGGCGAGGCGGCGCCCATGACCCGAGCCGTGGAGCTCGCGCTGCGCGGCCCCGCGCACGGCCCCAACCCCCGGGTGGGGTGCGTGATCGTGGGGGAGGACGGGACGATGCTCGGCGAAGGCTGGCATCGCGGCGCGGGCACCCCCCACGCCGAGGTGGCGGCGATCGCCGACTGCGCGCGACGAGGCCATGAGGTGGCCGGCGCGACGGCGTACGTCACCCTCGAGCCGTGCGCGCACACGGGGCGAACGGGCCCCTGCACGGACGCGCTCACCCAGGCGCGCATCGGCCGCGTGCGCTATGCGGTCGAGGATCCGCACGCGGAGGCGGCCGGCGGGGGAGGGGTCCTGCGCGGCCGCGGCATCGAGGCGATCCACGTGGCCTTCGAGCCCGCGCGCGCGGTGAACCGGCGCTGGCTGGGCGCGGTCGAGCACGGCCGGCCCTGGGTGATCGCGAAGTGGGCGCAGACGCTCGACGGGCGCACGGCCGCCGTCGACGGCACCAGCTTCTGGGTGACGGGCGAGGAGGCGCGCGCCCACGCGCACGGCGTGCGGGCGGACGTGGACGCCATCCTGGTGGGCACGGGGACCGTGCGCGCCGATGACCCGGAACTGTCCGCGCGGCCGCCGGGCGCCGCCGACCCCCACCAGCCGCTGCGCGCGGTGATGGGCCTCAGCGACACGTCCGGCGCCCGCGTGTGGCGCGACGTCCACGCCCTCGCGCTGCGCACGCACGATCCCCGAGAGGCGCTGTCCGAGCTCGAGGCCCGCGAGGTGCGCACGGTGGTGGTCGAGGGCGGCGCGGCCATCACCACCGCGTTCCTGAGGGCCGGGCTGGTCGACGAGGTCCACGCGTACATCGCCCCGGCACTGCTGGGCGCGGGTACCTCGGCGGTGGGCGACCTGGGAATCGGCACCATGGGCGGCGCGTTGAGGGGGCAGGATGTGACAGCGACCGCCCTGGGCGTCGATACGCTAGTCACCGCCTTCTTCCAGAGAGGACCGCATTAGATGTTCACCGGCATCGTCGAGTCGCTCGGTACCGTCACGTCCGTGGCGTCGACCGGAGCGCAGGCTCGACTGACCATCGAAAGCCCGGGACTCACCGACCTCGTCCACGGCGAGTCCATCGCGGTCCAGGGCGTCTGCCTCACCGTTGCGGACCACCACGGCACCACCTGGACGGCGGACGTCATGCGCGTCACCCTCGACACCACCACGCTGGGCGCGCTCGAGCCCGGCTCCCGGGTCAACCTCGAGCGCGCCACCCCCGCCGGCGGGAGGCTGGGTGGACACATCATGCAGGGCCACGTCGACGGCGCGGCCACGCTGGTGGCGAGAGACTCGCAGCCCGACTGGACCGACCTCACGTTCGAGATCCCGGCGGAGCTCGAGCGGTACGTGGTGCGCAAGGGCTCGATCGCGCTCAACGGCGTCTCGCTCACGGTCGCGGAGCTCGACGGCGCGCGAGTCACCGTGTCCCTGATCCCCACCACGCTCACCGAGACCACCTTCGGCTCGATGCAGCCGGGTGAGCGCGCCAACGTCGAGGTCGACGTGGTGGCCAAGTACGTCGAGAAGATGGTCGGGACCCACGCATGAGCATCGACCCGATCGCCCTCGTCGAGCGTGCACTCGAGGACCTGCGTGCCGGCAAGCCCGTGCTCGTCTCCGACTCGCGCGACCGCGAGGACGAGGCCGACTTCATCATGGCGGCGGCGACCACCACGGTGGACTGGATCGCGTGGGGCATCCGCCACTCGAGCGGCTACCTGTGCGCGCCGATGCCGGCCGAGAAGGCCGACGCCCTCAACCTCCCCCTCATGGTGCCCAGTAGCCAGGACCCGCGGCGCACGGCATACACCGTCTCGGTGGACGCCGCCGAGGGCGTGGGCACCGGCATCTCGGCGAAGGACCGGCACCACACCGTGCGAGTGCTGTCCGATCCGGAGTCGACCGCGGACAGCCTGATCCGCCCCGGCCACGTGCTGCCGCTGCGCGCCGTGCCCGGGGGAGTGCTGCATCGTCCCGGCCACACGGAGGCGTGCGTGGACCTCTGCCGGCTCGCGGGGCTGTCGCCCGTGGGCGTCATCGGCGAGATGGTCAACGACGACGGCACGATGATGAAGCAGGGCGACGCGACCGCGATCGCCGACCAGGAGGGCCTGGTCCTCATGACCATCGCGGATCTGGTCGCGTACCGGCGCGCGAAGAACGACCTGCCGCCGCCTACCGAGGCGCGGCCTCACCGGGTGCTGGCCCAGGGCGAGGCGCGCCTGCCCACCCGGCACGGCGAGCTCACGGTGCGCGGCTACCGCGACGCACGCACCGGCGACGAGCACGTGGCGCTCACGGCCCCCGTCAAGGAGGGCGTGGTCCCCGTGGTCAGGATCCACTCGGAGTGCCTGACGGGCGACTCGTTCGGCTCGCTCCGCTGCGACTGCGGTCCACAGCTCGACGCCGCGATCGCCCGCGTGGTCGCGGACGGTGGAGCCGTGGTCTACCTGCGTGGCCAGGAGGGCCGGGGGATCGGCATCCTGTCCAAGATCCAGGCCTACGGGCTGCAGGACCGCGGCCTCGACACCGTCGACGCGAACACGCACCTGGGCCTGCCCGTCGACCGGCGCGAGTACGGCGCCGCGGCGGCAATCCTCCACGACCTGGGCTTCGACCAGGTCCGCCTGCTGACCAACAATCCCGCCAAGGTCGAGGGCCTGCGCGCCTCCGGGATCGACTGCATCGAGCGCGTCCCGCACCGGGTGGGCTCCCACCCCGAGAACGAGCACTACCTCCGCACCAAGCTGGAGCGGATGGGTCACCTGCTGGGAGACAACGCATGAGCGGCGCGGGTGCACCCGTGGTCGAGGTCGACGCGAGCGACCTCACCATCGAGATCGTCGCCAGCCTGTGGCACACGGAGGTCATGGACGGGCTCGTCGCCGGCGCCATCCGCGCGGCGGAGCGGGCGGGAGCGGCGTATCGCGTCACGCGAGTTCCGGGTGCCTTCGAGCTGACCGTGGTGGCCGAGGCGCTCGCTCGCGGCGGCGCGGACGCGATCGCGTGCCTGGGTGTGGTGATCCGCGGCGGGACGCCGCACTTCGAGTACGTGTGCGACGCCGTCACACGGGGATTGACCGATGTGGCGCGCACCCACGCCACGCCGGTGGGCTTCGGGATCCTCACCACGGACGACGACCAGCAGGCGCTCGACCGCGCGGGGCTGCCCGGCTCCAGCGAGGACAAGGGTGCGGAGGCCGTCGAGGCGGCCCTCGCCACGGCGATCGTGCTGCGCGAGCTCTAGCGCGGAGCCCCGCGGCGCGGACCGTCGCTCGGCCGCGCCCGTCCCGAGGGCCGATAGGCTTGCCCCCGTGAAGACGTTCGAGGAGCTGTTCGAGGAACTGCAACGCCGAGCCGACGAGCGCCCCGAGGGCTCGAGCACGGTCGCGATGCTGGACAAGGGCGTGCACGCGATCGGCAAGAAGCTGGTCGAGGAGGCCGCCGAATCCTGGATGGCCGCCGAGCACGAGTCCCCGGAGCAGGCGGCCGAGGAGCTCTCGCAACTCCTGTACTGGGCCCAGGTGATGATGGTCGCCAAGGGGCTCACGCTCGACGACGTGTACAAGAACCTGTAGGGGAGAGAAGTGCTGCGCATCGCCGTGCCCAACAAGGGCTCGCTGTCCGAACCCGCCTCCCAGTTGCTGAAGGAGGCCGGCTACCGGCAGCGCCGCGACCCGCGTGAGCTGGTGCTGGTCGACGAGCGCAACGGGGTCGAGTTCTTCTTCCTTCGCCCGCGCGACGTGGCCGTCTATGTGGGCTCGGGCACGGTCGACGTGGGCATCACCGGCCGGGACCTGCTCATCGACTCCGGCGTCGACGCCGTCGAGCACCTTGAGCTCGGCTTCGGAGGCTCGACCTTCCGGTTCGCCGCCCCCACCGGGGTGGCGACCACCATCGCGGACGTGCAGGGCAAGCGCGTGGCCACCAGCTATCCGCGACTGGTCGACGAGCACCTGCGATCGCACGGGGTCGAGGCGACCGTGGTGAGGCTGGATGGGGCCGTCGAGTCCTCGGTGCGACTGGGCGTGGCCGATGTGGTGGCCGACGTGGTCTCGACCGGCACCACACTGCGGGCGGCCGGGCTCGAGATCTTCGGCGACCCGATCCTGGCCTCCGAGGCGATCATGATCCGTGCGCAGGACGCGTCGGTGGAGGACCTCGCCATCGTGACCGGGCGCCTGCGCGGCGTGCTCATGGCGCGCAAGTTCGTGCTGGTCGACTACGACGTGCCCGGCGAGCGCCTCGAGCGCGCGATCGAGGTGACGCCCGGCTTCGAGGCGCCCACCGTGACGCCGCTGCACGGCTCCGACTGGCACGCCGTGCGCGTGATGGTGCCGCGTGCCGAGATGAACCACGTGATGGACGCGCTCTACGCCGTGGGCGCGCGCGCGATCCTCACCACGGAACTGCTCGCGGTTAGGGTGTGATGTCCTCGACGCCGAAGCCGCAGCGCCTCCTCAACCTCATCATCGGGCTGTCGAGCACCCGCCACCGGCTGACGCGCGAGCAGATCCGTGACACGGTCGAGGGCTACGACCCGCTGCCCGGCGGCGCCTCCGAGGAAGAGGTGCGCAAGGCCGAGCAGGCCTTCGAGCGGATGTTCGAGCGCGACAAGGCGGAGCTGCGCGAGATGGGCGTCCCCGTCGAGACCGTCGAGGATCAGGTCCACGGCGACGAGATCGGGTACCGGATCCGTCCCGCGGAGGCGGCGATGCCGGCGCTGGATCTCACCGCGGCCGAGCTGGCGGTGCTGTCCGTCGCCAAGGACTACTGGCGAGGCGCGGTGCTGGGCGGAGATGCTCAGCAGGCCGTGATGAAGCTCACGTCATCGGCCGAGCACGGCCCGCGCGTCGAACTCCCGTTCGCGGCGCTGCCGTCCACGTCGCACGACGCGTTCGGGACGCTCGTCGAGGCGGTCGCGGACCGCCAGAGCGTCCGATTCGAGTACTCGTCGGTGGCCTCGGGCGCGGGAACGCGCAGCATCGACCCGTGGAAGGTGGTGCTGCGGGCCGGCGTCGCCTACGTGATCGGCTTCGACCGCGACCGCGAGGCGGCTCGCACCTTCCGCGTGCAGCGCATCGGCGGCGCGGTCACCCCGGTGGGCGACCCGGGCGCCTACGACATCCCCGAGGAGATCCCGCTCGGCGCGCTCGCCGAGAGCGGGGACGTGGTCACGGCTCGCGTGGCGCTGCGCCCCGAGTCGGGTCATGCGCTCCGCCGGCGCGGCGCGCCCGCCGGCGACCAGGGGGGCTGGGACCTCTTCGACGTCGAGTACGCGCACGCCGACGCCCTCGTCGCCGAGGTCCTGGGGCTCGCCGGCGCGGCGCGCATCGTCGCGCCTGCGGCGTTGGCCGCCGCGGTGGTGCGGGCCGCACAGGCGGCGCTGGAGGTGTCCGATGGCTGAGCAGGCACGCGACCGGCTGGTCCGGATGCTCGGAATCCTCACCTACGTCGAGCGCAACGGACCCACGCCCTTCGCCGAGCTCGCCGACCACTTCGGGGTGCCGGTGGCCCAGGTGCGCAAGGACATCGACGCGCTGTGGATCGCGTCCGAGCCGGGCGACTCCTGGTATCCCATCGACTTCTCCTCCGACGAGTTCGACGCGGACGTGGCCGCGCTGGTCCGTAACGACGGCGTCACCCAGGTTCGCCTCTCGCCCCGTGAGGCGGTCGCGCTCGTGGGCGCGCTCTCCACCATGGGCGCGGCCGGCGCCCTGCCGGAGGCGGGCATGCAGGCGTTGGCCAAGCTGCGCGACGCCCTCGCCGAGCCCGTGATCGTGCTGGGCGACGATGCGGTGTCGCCGGAGGTGCGCGACGCCCTGCTCGCGGCGATCGCCCGCTATCGCCAGGCGCGGGTGGAGTACGTGGACGCGCACGACCGGCGCACCATCCGCGTGGTCGACCCCCATCGCCTGGTGCTCATCGACGGCCATGGCTATCTCGAGTGCTTCTGCCGACGCGCGCAGGACTACCGGGTGCTGCGGTTGGACCGAATCGCGAGCGCGACGGTGCTCGACGGCGCGGTCGAGCACCCGCCCACCGACACCGCTGGGTTCAACCTGGCGCCCACGCTCACGGCGACGGTACGCATCGCGCGTGCCGGTCGCTGGGCGCTCGAGGAGATGCCGCGCACCCGCATCGAGGACGCGGAGGACGACGTGATCGGCACCTTCGACGTGGCCGATGTGGACTGGGCAGCGGGGCGTCTGCTCGCGGTCGCTCCGCACCTGCGTTCGGTCGAGCCGCGACCCCTGCGCGACGCGCTGCGCACCCAGGCTGCGTCCGTGCTCGCCGTCCAGCGTTAGACTGGCGCCCAGTCATCGTCAAAGGAGTGGCATCGCATGGGACCCCGCGAGATCCTTATCATCCTGCTGATCGTGCTGCTGCTGTTCGGCGCGCCCAAGCTTCCGCAACTCGCGCGCTCGCTCGGCCAGTCGATGCGCATCCTCAAGGACGAGACCAAGACTCTGACCGACGACCCGAAGTCGGACCAGCCCGCCGCCACCGACGCGCCCGCCTCGTCGGGCACGTCCGACACGCGCCCCCCGGCCGAGACCGACACGCCCGCGTCGTCGTCCTCGGACGAGCCGCGTGACAACCAGAAGTAGCGCCCGCGCGGGCAATCCCGATGCCCGCATGTCGCTGGCCGATCACCTGCGGGAGTTCCGCAAGCGACTGATCCTCGCCGCCATCGGCATCGCCATCGGCATGGTGGCGGGATGGTTCCTCTACACACCCGTGTTCGAGGCCCTGCAGCGGCCCGTGCTCGAAGCCGCCGAACGGGACGATGCGCTGGTCACCGTGAATTTTGCGGGAGTGGCGACGGCCCTCGACATGCAGATCAAGATGTCGCTGCTCATCGGCGTGATCGTCAGCGCCCCGTGGTGGCTCTACCAGCTGTGGGCCTTCGTGGCGCCCGGCCTCAAGTCCACCGAGCGGCGCTACACGGTGGGCTTCCTCGCGGCCGCGATCCCGCTGTTCTTCGGGGGCGTGCTGTTCGGCTGGTGGGTGTTCCCGCGCGCCATCACCATTCTCACTGGATTCACGCCGGACGGTGCCGCGAACTTCCTCGACGCGCAGACGTTCATGACGTTTGCGATGCGCCTCATCCTCGCGTTCGGCATCGCCTTCGTGTTCCCCGTGGTGATGGTGGCGCTCACGTGGACGGGCATCGTCCAGGCGCGCACCTGGCTGCGCGGGTGGCGCTGGGCGGTCTTCATCATCTTCCTCGCCGCCGCGATCCTCACCCCCACGCCCGACGCCGTGACGATGCTGTTCATGGCGGTCCCCATGGTGGCCCTGTACTTCGCCGCGGTGGGCGTGGGCCTGCTGCGAGAGCGCGTCTCCCGGCGCCGTCGTGCCAAGGCCGCCGCAGCGCCAGCGACCGCGGCGCCAGCGGACGCGGGGTCGACGGACCCGGCGCAGCATCAGGATCCCTCCTGATGGCCACGCTGGGTGTCATCACCAACCCGACCGCGGGGTCCGGCCGCGGCGCGCGCCGTGGCAAGGAGGCCCTGGCAGCTCTGGCCGGGGGCGGGCATCGCCTCATCGACCTCTCGCGCGGTTCCTGGGCGGCGTCCTACGAGGCCGCGATGGCGCATCGTCGCCAGATCGACGCCCTGGTGGTGGTGGGTGGCGACGGCATGGCGCACCTGGGCCTGCAGGTGTGCTCGGAGCGCAAGTTGCCGCTTGGCATCATCGCCGTGGGCTCGGGCGACGACATCGCCTGCGCTCTGGGGCTGCCTCGACACGACATCGCGGGGGCGGTGGCGCGGATCGAGGCGGGGCTCCGCGGCGAGTCGGTGCGCGTGGACGTGGGCAAGGTGACGGGCGGCGGCGTCGAGGAGCCGGCGCGGCCGCGCTACTTTGGCGCCGTGCTCTCGGCGGGCATCGACGCCGCGGTCGCGTCCTATGCACGCACCATCACCCACCCGCGGGGCCCGATGAAGTACAAGGTGGCCACCTTCCGCGAGATCCCGCGGTTCCGGCCCTACGGGGTGCGCCTCAAGGCGGACGGCCGCGAGTGGACGCAACTGTGCACCCTGGTCGCGGTCGCCAACGCGCCCATCTTCGGCGGCGGGCTCATCATCACGCCGGACGCCTCCGTCACGGACGGCAAGCTGGACCTGGTGCTGGCGGACGCGATGTCGAAGATGGACATCCTGCGGATGTTCCCCAAGCTGCGCGACGGCAGCCATGTCAGCGATCCCCGGGTGCGCATCGTCCGGGTCGAGGAGGCCGTCATCTCGCCCGACCCGTCGGGTGCGCCCATGCCGCCGGCGTTCGCGGACGGCGAGCTCGTGGGAGCGACGCCGCTCACCGTGAAGGTCGCCGCGAAGGCGCTGACGGTCCTGGGCGGGACGGCACAGTAGCCTGACGGCATGACCACCCCCGCCGAGCGCTACGCGGCCGCGCGGGCTCGCCGCAAGCACGCCGACCTCGCCGAGTTCGAAGACGAGCTCTCCTTCTCGCTGGACCCGTACCAGCGGGCCTCGTGCGAGGCGGTGGGCGAGGGCCACAGCGTGCTCGTGGCCGCTCCGACGGGAGCGGGGAAGACCCTGGTGGGCGAGTACGCGGTCCGGCACGCGTTCCGGCAGGGTGAGAAGGCGTTCTACACCACGCCCATCAAGGCGCTGTCCAACCAGAAGTTCAACGACCTCACGCGCGCATACGGCCCGGGCAACGTGGGCCTGCTGACGGGCGACACCACCGTGAACCCGGACGCGGAGATCGTGGTGATGACCACTGAGGTGCTCCGCAACATGATCTACGCGGGTTCCAGCACGCTGGACAGGCTCGGGGTGGTGGTGCTGGACGAGGTGCACTACCTCGCGGACCGCTTCCGCGGCTCCGTATGGGAGGAGGTGATCATCCACCTCCACGAGCGCACCGCGATCGTCGCGCTCTCGGCCACCGTCTCCAACGCCGAGGAGTTCGGCGCCTGGCTGAGCGAGGTGCGGGGCGACACTCGCGTGGTGGTCTCGGAGCATCGTCCGGTGCCGCTGTGGCCTCACGTGATGCTGCGCGAGGGGATCTTCGACCTCTACGCGCCGGGGGTGGACCCGCAGGATCCGGGGCCCACGCCGGGACTCAACCCGGAGCTCGAGGCGATCACCAAGCGATCGCGCTACGACGAGGGACGCCCCGCGGGGCGGGGAGGCGGCCGTCCCACCCGTGGCGGCCGGCGGCCGGCGGGGCGGCGCGCGCCTCCCAGGTTCGCGGTGGTCGACGTTCTCGACCGGCAGGGATTGCTGCCGGCGATCGTGTTCATCTTCTCGCGCGCCGGCTGCGACGATGCTGTGGACCAGGTCCGGGCCTCCGGGCTGGTGCTCACCACCGAGGAGGAGCGTCACGAGATCTCCCGGATCATCGAGGAGCGCTGTTCGGGGCTGCCCACCGCCGACCTGGGGGCGCTGGGCTACACGCATTGGCGCGACCACCTCGAGGCCGGCATCGCGGCGCATCACGCCGGCATGATCCCGCTGTTCAAGGAGGTGGTCGAGCAGCTGTTCACCGCGGGCCTCATCAAGGTGGTCTACGCGACGGAGACGCTCGCCTTGGGCATCAACATGCCCGCGCGCTCCGTGGTGCTCGAGAAGCTGGTGAAGTGGGACGGCCAGGGGCACAAGGACCTGACGGCGGGGGAGTACACGCAGCTGACGGGGCGCGCCGGTCGTCGCGGCATCGACGTCGAGGGCCACGCCGTCGTGGTGGAGCATCCGGGCTTCGACGTGACCCAGTTGGGGCGCCTGGCGTCTCGGCGCACCTACCCGCTGATCAGCTCGTTCCAGCCCACCTACAACATGGCCATCAACCTGGTGGCGACGCTCGGCGTGGTCCGGGCGCGCGCGGTGCTCGAGATGTCCTTCGCGCAATACCAGGCCGATCAGTCCGTGGTGGGCAAGGCGCGGCGCGCACGCGAGCTCGACGCGACCCTCGCGGGCTACGCCGACTCGGCGGCCTGCGACCGCGGCGACTTCATGGAGTATGCGGCGATGAGGGACCGGCTGAACCGCCTTCAGAAGCAGGCGTCGAAGGTCGCGTCCCGCGCGCGGCAGGAGGCCACGGCGGCGACGCTGGCAGCCCTGCAGCGCGGCGACGTGGTGCGGGTGGGCGGCGGCCGGCGTGCGGGTCTCGCTGCCGTGGTGGAGCCCGACGACAACCCGGTTGCTCCGCGTCCGCTGGTGGTGACCGAGCACGCACGCGTCCACCGGCTGGCGATCTCCGAGCTCCACCATGGGCTGGAGACGGTCGGCACGGTCAAGATTCCCAAGCGGTTCGACTCGCGCAACGCCCGCAGCCGCCGTGAGTTCGCCCAGGTGCTCAACGACGCCCGCGGCGGCTTCGACTTGGCGCGCGCCCGGCGACAGCCGGCGGCAGCGCCCGGCGAGGCCGAGGAGCTCGAGGTGCGGCGGCAGATTCGCGAGCATCCCTGCCACCAGTGCCCGGATCGCGAGTCCCACGCGCGCTGGGCCGAGCGCTATCACAAGACCCTGCGCGACAAGGACCGGGTGGTGGGCGAGATCCAACGTGCCACCGGGTCGATCGCGCGGGTATTCGACAAGCGGCTCGCCATCCTGGACGCACTCGATTACGTGGAGATGCACGAGGGCGAGCCGGAGCTCACCCGGGCCGGCGAGATGATGCGCACCCTCTATGCAGAGAATGACATCGTGATCGCCGAGGCGCTCCGCAACGGCGTGTGGGACGGCCTCAACCCCGCGGCGCTGGCGGCCGCGGTGTCGACGCTCATCTACTCGGGGCGGCGCGAGGACGAGACGCGGACCCCCAAGGTTCCGGGCGGCCCGGGCGGCATTCTGGGCCAGGCCCTGCGCGAGACGGTGCGGCTGTGGTCGAAGGTCGACGACATGCAGCGCGAGCGCGGCCTGCCCGACCTGCCGGTGCCGCACTGGGGCATCGTGGGCCCCATCCATGGATGGACTCAGGGCAAGGGGCTCGACACCGTGCTCAAGGGCTCGGAGATCGCGCCCGGCGACATGGTGCGCTGGTGCAAGCAGGTGATCGACGCGCTCGATCAGATCGCAGAGGTTGCCCCGAACGCCGCGGTCAGCAGCGCAGCGATCTCCGCGATCAAGTCGATGCGCAGGGGAGTGGTCGCGTACTGATCGGCGAACGGTCCACTCACCGAGCGCGGGTCGGTCAGCGGGCGCACCTCTCCCACGGGGCAGAACTCACCCAGTAGGCAACGGTTCGGGTGGGGCGTTCTGGATCTCGAGTGCGGCCCGTCCGCCCAGCACCGGGGTCCGGCTCGGGTCGATGTGTTCCGGCGGGATGATCCATACGCGGTCGCCGCGGATCTCCACGTCCCAGCCGTCGCGGTGGAGCCGATGGTGGCAGGCCGTGCAGAGCATCAGGCCGTTCGACAGGTCCGAGGTGCCGCCGCGAGAGCGCCACCGGACGTGATGCGCCTCGCACCACGATGGGGGCGCATGGCAGATCGCGCAGCCGCCGTCCCGTTCCAGCAGCGCGAGCCGCTGTGCGGCGGTGAAGAAGTCCTTGGCGCTGCCGAGATCCAGCGGCAGGGATCGGCCGTCCATGAGCGCCGGGATGATCCGCGCGTTGGTCGCCATGGTGCGCAGCGCGAACCCCGACAACGGAGCCTGCAGCTGGTCGCACGTTCCGACTCCCAGTTCCGCCTCGAGTTCTTGCTTGTCGATGCGGACGATCACGGTCGTGGTGGGCTTCACGATGGGCGAGCCGCAGCCCAGCACGTGGCTCGCCATGGTGCTCAGGCCATCGGCATTCATCTGATTGGTGGTCCGATGGTCGGTCAGACCGGGTGGCACATCCGCGTCACGCTTGGCGGCAAGCGCCTCGCGCACGTAGGCCTCGAGGAACGCCCTCACGGGCGCCGCAGTCACGGGGTCGAGTTCTCCGCGGACCTGGGTCATGCCGGCCCGGTCCTCCCATACCCGCAACGCTCGCGCCTCGTGTTGGGCCTCCTGCTTGTCGCGTAGCGCCGCACGATCGAGCAGCGCGATCGCGGAGTCGACGGCCCGCTTGAGGTGCCGCAGCGGCAGCATCTTCGCCTTCGCGACCAGTTCCGCCTCGAGGCCCTGCGTCCCCCGTTCGCCGATCACGTCCAGGGCGTCGGTGATCACGGCGGCCTTGTCCGGTCCCAACAGGCCCTCTCGCACCGCGGCGGCGACCAGGGGCCACGCGGCCGGGCGGTCAGCCACGGTCGGGCCGTCCGCACCCTCGGGGCCCTCATCCCCGCCGGCTTCGGCCTGCGAGGCATTCTCGAGCATCGTGCCCACCACGATCAGCCGCTCGGCCTCCGCCTCGGATCCCCCAAGTGTGTCCGCGACGAGCCTGCGCGCCGAGGGCTGGCCGTGCCGGCGGGCCATCCCGCCCGCACCGTGCTGCTTCTGGGACCGCAGGCGAAGCTCCGCGGCGCCCACGGCCAGCAGCATCTCGCTACGCCGCTTGACCGCCGCGGCCGCCTTGACGAACGCCAGCAGCTCGCGGTTGTCGAGCTCGGCACCGGACCGCCCTTCGAACGCGCGCACGGCCTCCGCGTCCCGCCCGAGATCGCCGCTGGAGA
>NZ_JAHEBP010000133.1 GCF_024642165.1 Demequina sp. | reverse complement strand
TGGTGCACGTCGCCACCTATGTGGTGGCCGGCGGATTCCTCTGGGTCAATCGGCACGTGCCCGGACTGATCCTGGTCGGGCTTGGCGCGCTGTCGAATGGGGTGACCATCGCCCTGAACGGTGGCGTGCTGCCCACCACCGCGGAGGCGATCACGGCCGCCGGCATCGACCCCGATCCCGCCTTCTCGAACGTCGCCGTCGTGGACGATCCGGTGCTGCTGTGGCTGGGCGACATCTTCGCCTGGCCGGAGCTCCTTCCGCTGTCCAACACCTTCAGCGTGGGTGATGTGCTCATCGTGGTGGGCGTGGGCATCGCGGCGTGGACCGGGACGCGCCCGCTCGGCAGCGCCCCGCCGCCCACGCCGCGGCACGCCCGTCAGACCAGGGATTCGGCGACCTGGGGAGCGCTCCGGCGGGGCTGATCCCCGCGATGTGAGCACGCCTGTCGGGGCTGCTCCTCGCCCGGCATCGGCGAGGACTCAGGCGTAAAATTGTGTCGAAGGAATGCGCAGCGCGATACCCCTCCGCCCGTGGACCCGGACGCTCCCGGACCGGTGTCGGGGAAGGAGTCATCATGCGCGTCTGGATGAAGGCGGCGCCGATCGCCGTCATGATTGCGCTCGCGACCGCGGGATGCGGCTCGAGCGGCGAGGTGGACGATCTCAAGGCCCAAGTGGCCGAGGTCACGGCGGAGCGGGACGCCCTGCAGCAGCAGGTCGACACCGCGGCCGCGCGTCACGACAAGAGCGCGGAGGTCAAGGCGGCGGTCGAGGCGCTGCTCGCCGAGCCCGGCTCTTCCATACCGCCCGCGGAGTTGGCGGCGGAGCTCGCCTCCTACGCCACGGCCGACGCACAGATGGTCGACGATGTGTTCGGCGGGGTCGGCATGGAGCAGGCCTGGTACAACACGCTCTCGGGCGACCTTGACGCCACGATCGACACCATTCACCAATGGATCTCGGACGACGGCACGCAGAGCGGGAGCCTGTGGATCTGGCGCGGCTCAAATATGCAGGGCAATCCGTTCGAGTTGATCGGCGTCAACATCGACTCGCACAACGAGGAGGGCCTGATCACCGAGGAATGGGTGGGCTACCCGTACCCGGATGCCTACGTGAACGGCGCGATCGTTGGCGACGGCACCCCGACCACGATCACAGGAGAGCCGTGGGAAGGGGCGGCAGCGGAGTGAACATCCTTGCCGGGTCTTCCTTGGGCGGTTCGACCGGATCGCCCGGGAGTCCGCGGAGGTGATCAACACCCCGCGGCGTAAGTCGCCGTCCTGGCGAAGGCGACGGAGAGGGGGCACCATGTGGCGCCTGATGAGAGGAGTGGGGGCGGCCGCCGGGCTTGTGTTGGCACTCGGCGCGTGCGACTCCACGGACGCGGTGATCGAGCCAGTGGCCGTCACCGGACAAGAGATCTCGTGTGATCTCGAGGTGGAGGGCCTGACGGCCCGCTGCGTCGATGAGATGTCGGACGCGCGGGTGAGCGGGACCATGGACGTCCTGCTCGACTGTGAACCTGCGGCCGGGTTCTACATGTGCACCGGAGACCTCCTGCTCACTAACGACAACGGCACCTGGAAGGGCGTCACGGTGGGGGTGATCGAGAACGACGCGGACGGCGGCCGCAACGTGTACTCGAGCATCCTCGAGGGAACCGCCGACTACGACGGACTGCGTTACACCCTGCACTCCGACGGCGCGGATTGGCCGTGGGACGTGACCGGCGTCATCGAGCCGATCGGGTGACGGTACCGCCACGAAGGCCCCTCCGAGGAGGGGCCTTCCGTGTGCGCTGGAGCCTTCCACCTGCAGCGGATCCTGAACCCCCGGCCGGGTGCTCAGATTCGCGGCAGGTGGCGGCGGTCGATCTCCTTGACCTTCTCGACGCGGCGCGCGTACTTGTCCTCCGTGGCGCCCAGCCAGTCGGTGGCCATCCACACGCGCACGATCTCCAGGGCGAGTGCGGAACCGATGATCTTCCCGCCGATGCAGAGGACGTTGGTGTCGGAGTGGGATCGCGCCAGACCCGCGCAGAACGGGTCCTGGCACACGGCGGCGAACACGCCCGGTACCTTGTTTGCGATCATCGCTGACCCGTAGCCGACGCCATCGACGAAGATGCCGCGCTCGGCGCGACCCTCCGCGACCGCGATCGCGGCCGGGTAGACGTGGTCCGGGAGGTCGGCCGGGTCCTCGGTGTCGGTCCCGAAGTCCTCGACCTCGTGGCCGTCCCCCTCCAGGAGTGCCGCGATCTCGCGCTTGAGCGCGAGCCCGGCGTGGTCACTGGCCATCGCGATGCGCATGGTGGTCCTCTCGTCGACGCCTCCAGTGTGCATCGTCGAGCGCGGTGCCGCGCCACGACCGGCGGGAAACGCGACGCGTGACCGTCTAGAACCAGCCGAGTTCCCGCAGCTCCCGCTCGGAGATCCCCATCGCGTGACCGACCTCATGGCCCAGCACCTTGAGGATCCGGGCCGGCACCTCCTCGGGCGTGCGGCACGCGCCCAGGATGGGCAGCCGGAACAGGGTGATGGTGTTCGGCATCGAACCCGGCACGCGGCCGCCGTGAGCGGTGGACGGTATGCCGCGGAACTGACCGAGCAGGGTGGTCCCGGGACGCGTGGACCCCACCGGCGGCTGGTCGCGTACCAGCACGGCGATCTGCTCCATGAAGGAGGTGGTCCAGTCGGGCAGCGAGTCGATGGCCCGCACCACCAACTCCTCGAACTCGTCACTCGAGATGTGGACCCGACTCATGACCCCTCCCGCCTCAGTCTCGCACTCGGGGCCCCGCGCGGGGTGCCTCGCGTCAACTGTGCGGAATTGTGTCGCTTGACGGGGCTCGCGCCCTCAACTGTGCGGATGAGTGTCGGTCCCCGTTGACGAGGCCCCCGGTCAGTCGCCGTCGCCGGCTGCGGGCTCGCCGGCGGGTGCCGGCTCCCTCGGCGCCTCCGGCGCGGGGAGCGAAGCGGCGGTCATGCGCGCCCTGCGTGACCGTGCGGCGCGCACCGCGACCAGCACCACGATGCCGACCAGGGCCACGGCCGCGAGCCACGGCAGCAGCACCCCGGTGACCACCAGCGCGCCCGTGAGGAAGTCGGTCAGCGCGTTCCACCCGGACTCGAGGCCCCCCAGGAACGTCTGCGGCGCGTCGTCGACGATGACCACGGGCTCGGTGGTGAGCGAGAGGGCGATCGTCGACATCGAGACCTGGTCGTCGAGACCGCGCTGGCGGGCCTCGAGGCTCTCGAGCTGTGCCTGCCGGCTGTCGAGCTCGTTCTCGAGCGTGATGATGTCGGAGATGTCCTCCGCCTCCGCGAGCAACGACTCGATGCGTGCGGTCGATGCGCGGAGCGTGGAGATCTGGGCCTCGAGGTCCGTCACCTCCCGGGTGACGTCCGCGGAGGTGGTCGAGTACTCGTCGACCGTGCCCAGCTCGCGGAGGCGATCCACCACGGCGTCGAGGTCGTCCGCGGGGATCCGCAAGGTGAGATACGCCGAGCCGCCGTCGTACTCCGTCGGGGCCGTCTCCCTCCGCGCGTCGATGCGCCCTCCGGCGACCTCGACCAGGCCCGACGCCTGGTCGGCGGCCTTGATGGGGTCCTGCACCGTCATGTACATCTCGCCCGTGATGATGACCGAGCGGTCCTCGGTCGAGGCGTCGGTGGCCGCCGCATCGTTCCCGCCGGCCTCGGCCACGCCGCCCTCGCCATAGGCCGCGTCGGGTGCGCCCGGTGCGACCCCCGAGGAGTCGGAGCTTCCCGAGGTGCAGCCCGCCAACCCCCACCCGAGGGCGAGGATCGCGGCGATGACCACGCCCCTTCGAAAGCGGTGCGGTGTCGCGTCAGCGCGCGTGCCCATATTCCTCATACTAGGGAGACGCACAGGGGCGCGGAATCGTTGGTGCTCGAACCGTAACGATGCTGTGACCAGGCGTGATGTTGGCGCTGCCACCGAGGTGGCTTCGCTCGGACAGAGGACGTGTCGGGACCCGTCCGGAAGCGAGTGAGGAGTGCTCAACGCCCGACGTAGGGGTAGGCAACGTCGCACGCCGGGTCGTCGTCCGCGGCCGCCATCACGTCGGTGAAGTAGACCTCGCGCGACGGCAGGGTCTCGATCATCGAGCCGTGCGCCATCACCCAGCGCGCGACGTCGTCGTAGGCGGTCAGGATGTCCGGGAACTCGACGCCGGCCTTGGTGAGCGTCGCGTACGCCTCGTCATGCGCGGGCTCGAGACGGATCGAGATGCCCTCTGCGGGGCGAGCGTCCGGCGACACCACGATGCATGCCTCGACCAGGGCGCTCTGGTCAGGCGTGACGGGACCGTGGTAGATCACGTAGGTGGGCTCCTCGGGCGTCGTGTCGAGCGCGCGCAAGCCGGGGTGCGCCTCGGCATGGCGGAAGAGCGTCGAGAACGCCTCCATGATGAACGGCTCGAGCTCGGGCTGGAAGAGCTCGCGACCGATGACGGCGAGCGTGCGCTCCGGGACGGTACGGGTGCGGATGTCCATGCTGACTCCTGGGGATCTGAGCTGTTGGCTGATGTACCGGCCGATGCCCCGACGTTCCTCATGCCTGCGCTCCTGGCTCACCCACCACGCCGCGAAGGCGTTCGCCGCGTGGTCTCCGTCGGGGCCTTCAGCGAGGTCGAGGACCTCGCGGATGACGGCGAGCGGGACATCCATGCGGCGCATGGTGCCGATGAGCGTGGCGCGACGAATCTGGTCCGGCGCGTAGAAGCGGTACGAGGTGATCGGGTCGACCCGCACGGGAGAGACCAAGCCCTGCTCGTCGTAGTGCCGCAACGCCTTCACGGACAGCCGTGACAGCGCGGCGAACTCGCCGATGGTGAGCAGGTCTCCCGAGTGCATGACCTCAGCGTGCACCCTCCCGTGCGGGGAGGGTCAATTGCTTCGCTCGCGCAGGCAGTCGCCACGCCCGCGCGACCCCGCGCCTCCGCCTCACAGAACGACGAAGGCCCCTCAGCGGAGGGGCCTTCGGCGAGAGCGGGTGACGGGAATCGAACCCGCGCTATCAGCTTGGGAAGCTGAAGTTCTGCCATTGAACTACACCCGCGCGCGCCGCCCGGAGAAGGCGCGACACCCATTCTAGAGGGTCTCGGGCGCGGCCTCGACAGGGGGCTCGGGGGCATCGGCCCTCAGTCCGCCGCGCTGTCCCATGCGCTCGAGCCAGCGCACCAGCTGCCGGTGGACCGCGTCTGCGCCGTACAGCCGTCCGTCCGTGAGCAGGTCCGCATCCAGCTCCAAGTCCGTCGGGAACACCAGCAGCGGGCGGGTCTGCCAGCCGCCGAGACCGCCGTGGCAGCCCACCAGCTCCTCGAAGGCCGCGACCTCGTCGAGCGCGGGATCGTGCAGCGAGTTGAGGTAGATGTCGGGGGCGTCGGGGAACGATGCGGCCCGCAGCATGTCG
>NZ_JAHEBP010000132.1 GCF_024642165.1 Demequina sp. | reverse complement strand
GGGGTAGCGTCGGCCGTATGGACGAAGAAGCCCAGATCCGGGATGCGCGGCACGAGGACGCGCCGGCGCTGACGGCGCTTGCGGTCGCGCTCGCGCTGGGAACTCGCCCCCGGGCCGACGGGGTCGCTGTCGCGCTCGCGGCCATGATCGAGGGTCAGGATGTCGCGGTGCTCGTCGCCGACCGCGGCGACGGTCCCGTCGGATACGTCGCCGTCCATCGCTTCCACGCACTGTTCGCCGGCGGCGCGGTCGCGTTGGTCGAGGAACTCGTGGTGGGCACGGCCAGCCGAGGCGAAGGGATCGGCTCCCGGCTGGTGACCGCGGCCGAGGACGTGGCGCGGTGGTGGGGCGTGTCCCATCTCGCGGTGGCGACCGGCCGAGCGACGGCCTTCTACGAGGGTCGCGGCTACACGCCCACGGCGACGTTTCTCAGAAAGCAGTTGTTCTAGCAGAACCGCGGCGGGATCGACCGTGCGTCGCCCGGCTGATCACCCATCAGCCAGGTGCGATTCGCCAACGACTGCAGCGCTTCGACGAACGCGGGCATTGCTCGGGGTCCCACCGCCGCCACCACCTCTGCCTCGACGCCCCGGAGCGAGCGCCGGATCGACTCGCACTCGCGCTCGCCGCGAGGCGTGAGCCGGATCAGCACCCCGCGCTCGTCGAGGTCGCTCTCGTCGCGCGCGATGAGTCCCCGCCATTCCATCCGGCCGATCATCTGCGTCGCCGCCGGGCGGCTGACGCCCAACCGCGCCGCGATCTCGCACGGCCGCACTCCGAAGTGCGACGCGCTCACCTCGAGCGCGAGCCGGCCCTGGGCCGCGGTCATGGTCGCGCCGGACGCGCAGGCGTCCCGGAGGTAGTCGGTGATGCGCGCGGTGTCGAGCAGGGCGAACGTGAGGGGCGCTATCGGTTCCGTGCCGCCACGGCCCAGAGGAGCGTGACTGTTGCCGAACATGATTAACACGTTAACGATGCTGAACGTCGTCACCTCTTCCGCGGACGGATCTGTGGATAGCCCGCCCGCCCTAGACTTCCCCGGTGACCCAGGAGACCGGCCCGACGCCCGCATCGTCCCGTCGCCGCGTCTCCCAGCACCTGGTGGACCTGGCACCGCTCAGGGCGAGCCCCGCCTTCGCGCGGCTCTGGATCGGCGGCGCGATCTCCGGCATCGGCGCCTTCATGACCCAGGTCGCCGTGGGCCTTCAGATCTACGAGATCACCGAGTCGACGTTCATGGTGGGGCTGGTGGGCGGCGTGGCGCTGCTGCCGATGATCGTCGCCGGCCTGTGGGGCGGGATGATCGCCGACGTCTTCGACCGACGGAAGGTGCTCATCGCATCGTCCCTGGTGGCATGGGTGATGACGCTCACGTTGGTGGCGCTTTCCTTCTGGGACCAGGCGCTGCAGGGCGACGGCGGTCATGCCCCGGTGTGGCCGTTCTTCGTGGTCACCACTCTCAGCGCGGTCGCATCGACCGTCTCGAACGCCACGCGCGGCTCCGTGGTGGGGCGCATCCTGCCCGAGGACATGATCAGCCGGGCGACTGCGCTCAACGGCATCGCGTTCGGATCGATGCTGACCATCGGGCCGGCGCTCGCGGGCGTGCTCGCCGCCACGGTAGGCCTGCCGTGGACGTTCGCGATCGACGCGGTGCTCTTTACCGCCGGATTCCTGGGCGTGTGGATGCTGCCCGCCCTGCCGCGACTGGGAGAGCGCGTCGAGGCGGGCTGGCCGGTGCTCAAGGAGGGCCTGAGCTTCCTCAGGCGCTCACCCAACATCCGCATGAGCTTCGTGGTGGACATCATCGCGATGACCTTCGGCCGCCCGTACGTGCTGTTCCCCGCGCTGGGCGCGACCGTGGTGGGCGGCGGCCCCCTCACCGTGGGCGCGTTGACGGCGGCGGGCGCGGTAGGAACCATGCTGACGAGCCTGTTCTCCGGCCGCGTCGCCCACGTTCACCGGCACGGGATCGCGATCTCGCGCGCGATTCAGGTGTTCGGTGTGTTCGCCCTGATGTTCGGCGTGGTGACGCTGGTGCTGGGCCTGGGCGAGCACCAGGCGGCCCCCGGCTGGGGTGGGATCTACTGGCCTGTGCTGATCTTGCTAGGCCTCGCGATGGCGGGCATGGGCGCCTCGGACGAGGTCAGCGCGATCTTCCGCCAGACCATGATCATCCAGGCCTCGCCCGACGAGATGCGAGGCCGCCTGCAGGGCGTGTTCATCGTGGTGGTCACGGGCGGGCCGCGCATCGGCGACATGTATGCGGGAGTGCTGGCGACGGCCGTCGCGCTGTGGTTTCCGCCTCTGCTGGGCGGAGTGGTGATCATCGCGGTGATCGCGATCCTCACGCGCGCCCAGCGCGCCTGGCGCGACTACGACGCGCAGGCCCCCACGCCCTAGCGACGTGACGATGCGACGCCGGGTCCTGCGTCAGGGCGCCACGGGGCGAGTCAGCCCAGGTTCTTGACGGTCTCCGTGGCGATCGCCGTGGTGATCTGGCCCGCGTTCGTGCGATTGGGGTGGATGTACGAGACCTTGACGAAGTACTGGCCCACCTCCATCGCCTCGGTCCGGTATCCGGGGTACGCGTAGGCGTTCGTGGCGCCCTCGATCTCGACGTTCTTGAGGTCGCCGAAGATCTGAGTCGCGATCTCCCGGTGTCCGGCGGCATCGGGGAAGCCCCAGTTGACCTCCACCTGGATGCGCGGGACGTTGCGCTCGGTCGAGGCCGGGTTCCACGTGCAGATGTTGCGGCCGTCGTTCGAGAGCGCCGCGTTGAAGGTGCCGTCGAGCATCTTGAAGCCCGTCGCCTCCTGGAGGAACTCCGCGGTGAGCAGCGTGCAGGGATCCGGGGTTCCCTCCGGCGCCGTCGCGGTGACCGCGCCGTCCGCCGTGGGCGCCACGCTGGGCGACGCGCTGGAGTCGACGCCCCCGCCGGCGGGCGTGCATCCCCCCAGCAGCAGCGCGGCCGCTGCGGCCGCGCCCACCAGGACGGGTGGGAGACGGTGGCTCATCGTGATCCTCTCGATCGCCCGACGCCGGCGCTCGGCGTGACCTCTAGGGTACGTGACGCCCGGTGGCGACGATGCGGCCGCGGCTCAGACCATGTCGCTGAAGCCGAGTTGTCGCGCGGCCTCGTAGGTGACGATCGCCGCGGCGTTCGAGAGGTTCAGCGAACGGCGCCCGGGGAGCATCGGGATGCGCACCCACGAGGTCACGCCGGGATGGTCGAGCACGGCGTCCGGAAGGCCCGTGGGCTCGGGGCCGAACAGCAGCACGTCGTCGGGCTCGTAGGCGATGTTGGTGTACGTCAGGGACGCCCGCGCGGTGAAGGCGAACACGCGCGAGGCCGGCAGCTCGGCGATCAGGGCGTCCAGGCTCGGGTGAACCGTCACGGTCGCGAGGTCGTGATAGTCCAGGCCCGCTCGCCGCAGCTTCGGCTCGTCGAGTGTGAACCCGAGCGGTTCGATCAGGCGCAGCGGCGCCCCCGTCACGGCTGAGAGCCGGATCGCCGCGCCCGTGTTCTCCGGGATGCGCGGCTCGAAGAACGCGATCGACGGCAGGGCGACGGACATGAGGCCCAGTCTCGCACGCGAGCGGGGCCGCCCCGATGGTGGGACGGCCCCGCTCGCCGCGCGTGACGATCAGTCGAGGAAGGAGGAGATCCAGTCCTGCGCGATCGGGATGTCGACGCGCTGGAGCCCGTCGAGGTAGCGGCAGTTCAGCGTGTAGCCGTAGCTGGTCACCGCGACCAGGTACCCGTCGAGGAAGGTGGGGCCGCCCGAGTCGCCGAAGCACGTGCCACCCGTGCCGCGGTTGTCGTTGCCGTTGCCGTTGACCTGCAGGATCTGCGGGCTCAGCTTCTGACCCGGCTCCTGCGCGATCTGGCGGATGATGTTCGCACCCGAGGCGACCGGCTTGCGTGGCCCCTCGTCGGGCTTCACGACGGTGGTGCCGTAGCCGACGGTGGTGAACAGCGTCTTGTTGAGCGTGGGTTGCTTGACGGTGTCGAGGTAGCCGACGGGCGCGAGCTCCGCGGGCTCGATCCCGGGCACCGGGCCGTCGAGGGTCACCACGCCGTAGTCGTTCCAGTTCTTGATGTCCGTGAACCCCGAGTACTTGGGCGACGTGTGGGTCTGACCCGCGTACCAGGTGTGGCCAGTGTCCGGGTCCATGTACGAGCCGCCTTCGGTGGCGGGGTTCCAGGCATCGTCGCCCTCTGACGGGGGCAGGTACGGCGCGAAGTCCTCGCGGATGTAGGTGTCGAACGAGACGATCGCATGCGTCGCGGGGGCCTCGGTGCAGTGCGCGGCGGTGACCAGGACGTCGTCCGCGATCAGCGTGGCGGTGCATCGCCAGAGCGGGCCTTCGGCGTCGTACATCACGACCACCCCGACGTTGGGGTGGGCGCCTGTCGAGTCGATCGCGCCGTCCGTGATGGCGGAGGCGGGGGTGGCGAGGGTCGCGGCCAGGGTGGCGGCCACGACTGCGCCGAGTGCAAGAGACTTGCGGCTCATCGCTGTCCTTTCAGCAGTGCCGGGCCCCCAGGTGGGACCGGTGATCGCACTCTAGGGACATTCCATGTCAAAAAGCGAGATATGGGTGAAACCCCTACAGTTCGCACGGTGAAAGAGGCCTAGGCTCTCCCCATGAGTCACCCCGCCCCCTCCGGCAGCAGACGCGCCGCGATGGGCGGCATGCCGGGGCGCGGGGTCGCCGGTCGCGACGAGGACGCCCAGCGCGCCTTCAACGCCGAGGCCCCCGACATCCCGGACCTGTGGCCGCGGGTCGTCGCGCTGTTTCGGCCTTACCGGGGCGCGCTGATCACCACAGCCATCCTGGTGATCGCCACGGCCGCCGCCACCGTGATCCCGCCGCTGCTGGTCGAGCGCATCTTCGACCAGGCCCTGTTCCCGCCGGACGGCGACCCCCGCATCGGCCTGCTGGCGCGGCTGGTGGCCATCATGATCGCCATCTTCCTGATCGCGGCGGGCTTGGGCGTCTGGCAGACGTTCCTCACGTCCACCGTCGGCAACCGGGTGACAGGCGATCTGCGCGAGCGGCTGTTCGCGCGCCTGCAGTCGATGGAGCTCGCGTTCTTCACCCGCACCAAGACCGGGGTGATCCAGTCCCGCCTCCAGAACGATGTGGGCGGCGTCTCGGGCGTCCTGACCACGTTCGTGTCGAGCATCGTGGGTAACACGGTGACCGTGGTGGCCAGCCTGGTCGCGATGCTGCTGCTCGACTGGCGCCTGACCCTGCTCGCCGTGGTCCTCATGCCGGCGTTGGTGCTGGTTCAGCGCCGCGTGGGGCGGGTGCGGGCGCGCATCGCCGGGAAGACGCAGGAGTCGTTGTCCGAGCTCACGGCGATCACGCAGGAGACGCTCTCCGTGAGCGGGATCCTGCTGTCGAAGGTCTACAACCGCCAGCGCCTCGAGACGGACAGGTTCGC
>NZ_JAHEBP010000032.1 GCF_024642165.1 Demequina sp. | reverse complement strand
GCACCGCCGGCCGCCCCGGGCTCGGCATCCGGAGGCCACACGATCCAGGGCTTGGTCCCGTCTCCGCGGTCGAGCATGAGGCAGCCGTTGTCGAGCGCGGCGATGACGCCCGAGAACTCCAAGCGGGCGCCCGGAATCTCCCCCACCGACTCTTGGTGCGGGAGGTAGCCGGCCTCGTCGTCGCCAGCGCAGGCCGCCAGCAGGAACGATGCGACGGAGAGTGCCACCGCCACCGCCGCGCGTCTCATCATGCGTTCACCGTATGCCCAGGACCCCGTCCAGGTCGCCAAGCGAGCCGATCCGCACCAGCCCGTCGCGCGGCACCCCGTCGCCCGCGAGCCCGTCGACGTCCCGCGAGTGCGCGCCGGCTCTCTCGATCCACACGCCCAGCCCCAGCCCGGCGCGCACGGCGGCCAACGGATCCACGTCGAACTCGTCCCCCACGTACGCGACCTCGTCGGGCGCAAAGCCCAGGCGATCGCACGCGAGCGCGAAGACTCGCGGGTCCGGCTTGCCCACGCCCAGCTCGTCGACGCCCACCAGCATCGGGACGCGCGACAGCCCGCAGGCGGCCAGCTTCAGCACCTGGTAGTCGTGCGCGGCGTTGGACAGGCCGCCGTACGGGATACCGGCGGCGTCGAGCGCATCGAGCGCGCCCGCCGCGTCCGGGTGAGGCGCCCAGCCCTCGCGGAAGTACCGCTCGAAGGACTCGTCCCAGACCTCGTACGCCTCGGGGTCCAGGTACGGGCCGCCGAACAGCTCGTGGAGGTCGTTCGCTCGGCGGTGCCGCTGCTCCTTGTGGGACATCTCGCCGCGCGTATGGGCGCGGTACCAGCCGTTCGCGTCCGCGCGCCAGGCGCTCAGCAGCTCGTCGTGGTCCGCATCGTCGAGGTAGTCGACAGCGACCGACGCGAGCGCGTGGCGGAAGGCCCCGCGCGTGTCGACCAGGGTGTCGTCGACGTCGAACAGCACGCCGCGGATGGACGATGCGTCGGTCACCATGCGCGCGCCTACAGCGACGCGCGCAGGCGGCGAAGGCGGTTCAGGGAGTGATCGCGCCCCAGGATCTCCATGGACTCGAAGAGCGGCGGCGATACGAGCCTGCCGGTGATGCCCACCCGCAGCGGTCCGAACGCGAACCGCGGCTTGATGCCCATGTCATCGACGAGGCGCGCCCGCAGCGCGTCCTGCTGCGCCTCGGGCGAGAAGTCCTCGAGACCCTCGAGCACCTCGATGGAGGCGTCCAGGATCTCCGCGGCGTTCTCCGGCAGCTTCTCTCGCGCGGAATCCTCGATCACCACCGCATCGTCCCCGATGAAGAGGAAGCCGAGCATCCCGGGCGCCTCCCCCAGCAGCGTCATCCTGGTCTGGACCAGGGGGATGGCCTCGGCGAGCGTCTGCTCCTCGTGCGGCGTGAGCCGCTGCACGTCGTCCGTGGACAGCAGGCCCGCGGCGTGAAGGTACGGGACCACGCGAGCCGCGAAGTCGCCCGGCGGCAGCATGCGCATGTGGTCGGCGTTGATCGCCTCGGCCTTCTTGAGGTCGAACCGGGCGGGGTTGGGGTTGACGTCTGCGATGTCGAACGCCGCCACCATCTCTTCCACGGTGAACACGTCGCGGTCGGGGCCGATGCCCCAGCCCAGCAGCGCCAGATAGTTCAGCAGGCCCTCGGGCAGGAAGCCCCGCTCGCGATGGAGGAACAGGTTGGACTCGGGGGCGCGCTTGGACAGCTTCTTGTTGCCCTCGCCGGTGACCATCGGCATGTGCGCGTAGGTGGGCACGGCCTCGGCGAGTCCCAGCTCGACGAGCGCGCGGAACAACACGATCTGGCGCGGCGTCGAGGACAGCAGGTCCTCGCCGCGGAACACGTGGGTGATGTGCTGCAGGGCGTCGTCGACGGGGTTGACCAGCGTGTAGAGCGGGACACCGTTGGCGCGCACGATCACGTAGTCGGGCACCGTGCCGGCGGGGAACGTCACGTCGCCGCGGATGAGGTCCGTGAAGGTGATGTCCTCGTCTGGCATCCGCATCCGCAGCACCGGCTCACGGCCCTCGGCGCGGTAGGCCGCCTTCTGATCGTCGGTGAGGTCGCGGTCGAAGCCGTCGTAGCCCAGCTGCGGCGCCCGGCCTGCGGCAAGGTGCCGCGCCTCGATCTCCTGGGGTGTCGAGAACGACTCGTAGGCATAGCCCGCCTCGAACAGTCGCCGCACCACGTCGAGGTGGAGCCCGTGCCGCTCGCTTTGCCGGTACGGCGCGTACGGGCCGCCGATGTCCGGGCCCTCGTCGTAGTCGAGCCCCAGCCAGGACAGCGCGTCGAGCAGCTGCGCGTAGGACTCCTCGCTGTCGCGCTCCGCGTCCGTGTCCTCGATGCGGAACACCAGTTGGCCGCCCGTATGGCGCGCATACGCCCAGTTGAACAGCGCCGTGCGGATGAGGCCGACGTGGGGCGTGCCCGTGGGTGACGGGCAGAAGCGGACGCGAACGTTGCTCATGGGGCCTTCCTTGCGGGGAGCCGATGCGGGGGTTCCGCCATGCGGCCGGGTGACGTGGCCGTCAGGGACGGCGGATGACGGGGTTGCGCAGCACGCCGATGTCCTCGATCTCGACCTCGACCACGTCGCCGTGGTTGAGGGTGGTGACACCCGAGGGCGTCCCGGTGAGGATGATGTCGCCGGGGAGCAGGGTGGTGACCTCGGACACCATCGCGACCGCGTGGGCGACGTCCAGGATCATGTCGCTGGAGTGGCCCACCTGGGTCGCGACGCCGTTGATGCGCGAGGAGATCTCGACGTCGTCGTGGGCGAGCTCGGTCTCGATCCACGGGCCCAGCGGCAACGACGTGTCGAAGGCCTTGGCGCGGAACCACTGGTCCTCGAGCCGCTGCAGGTCGCGGGCGGTGACGTCGTTGGCGCACGTGTAGCCGTAGATGTACTGCTCGGCGTTCTCGGGGCTGACGTCCTTGCAGACCCGAGAGATGATCACGGCGAGCTCCGCCTCGAGCTGGACGTCCTCGCTGTAGTGCGGGAGCACGATCGGATCGTCGGGGCCGATCACGGCGGTGTTGGGCTTGAGGAACAGGATGGGCACGTCGGAGGCCGGACCGCGGTGCGGGATCTCCTTGGCGTGCGCCTCGTAGTTCTTGCCCAGGCACACCACCTTCGACCTGGGGATGACGGGGGCGAGCAGGCGGACGTCGTCGGTCAGCTTGATCCGCTCACCCGTCAGGGTGCCCGGCGTGTACATCGGGTCGCCGGTGAGGACGATCAGCTCCTCGGCTCCCGGGTCGCCGTCGACGATCGCGTACTGGGGCTCGGATCCGGTGGTGAAACGGGCGATACGCATGCGGACCAGCCTAGTGGCTCGGCGCGCACCCGGCCGCTGGGCCCCGAGCCTACGATGACCGTATGGGAGTCGTCGCCGAGCGCATCGTCGCCGACGCCGAGCGGTCGCTGACACCGCTGCTGGCGCGGGCGGACGCCTACCGCGACGCGCCGCTCGGCAGGGCGTACGCGCACCGCCGGGTCGCCGACGTGCTCGCCCACCTCCACGCCTGGCACATCCTCTTCGACGGGTGGCTGGTGCAGCATCGTTCCGGCGCGGTGCCCGCGTTCCCGGCCGAGGGCTACTCGTGGGATCACCTGGAGGACCTCAACAACGCGCTCTACGAGGCGCACCGCGCCCGCTCCTATGAGGAGTCCCGCGCGCTGCTGGTGACGTCGCACCTGCACATGCTGGGGCTGCTGCGCGAGCTCGACGACGAGGTGCTGAGCGCACCCGAGCTGCTGCCGTGGCTGGGCACCGAGCCGCTGAGCGAGGTGGCGCACGAATGCCTGGCCGGCCACTACGCGTGGGCACAGAGCGTCCTGGATCGCGCCGGGGTTCCGGCCGAGTGACGGGACGTATCGCCGGCCTCGACGTCGCACGCGGGCTCGCCGTCATGGGCATGGTCGCGGCGCACGTGGGCGACGACGGCTCGAGGGATGGCGTCGGGTGGCCGTGGCTCGTGGTGACGCACGGGCGCTCCGCCGCCCTCTTCGCGGTGCTGGCCGGCGTCACCATGTCGCTCATGCTCGCCGGGGCGGGCGGCCGGGACGATGCGCGGGCCGTCCGGCACACGCGCGCCCGGATCGCGGCGCGCGCCGGGGCGCTGATCGGACTCGGAATCATCATGCAGGCGCTCCACACGCCGGTCGACGTCATCCTGGTGAACCTGGGCGTGATGTTCCTGCTCGCGCTGCCCCTGCTGCGGTTGCCGTCGTGGGCGCTGCTCACCGGCGCCGCCGCTGTGATGGCGATCGGCAACGTGGTCGTGTCCGCGGTGACGCCCGACGGATGGTGGGCGGGAGCGCCGGTGATCGGCAAGCTGTGGAGCTTCCACTACCCGGCGCTGTCATGGATCGCGTACATCATGGTGGGAATCGTGATCGGCCGGATGCGGCTGCGGACTGCGAACGCCCAGGCGATGCTGGTGGGCGCCGGCGTCATGGTCGCAAGCGCGACGCTGCTGGTGCACGCCGTCGCGGGTTCGGGCACCATCACCAGCCTCGAGCCGCACTCGTACACGCCCGTGGAGATGACGCACAACGCCGGGGTCGCGGCGGCGACCATCGGACTGTGCTGCTGGCTGGCGCCCAAGGCGCGCGCGGTGCTCTCGCCGATCGCGGCGCTCGGGTCGATGGCGCTGTCCGCCTACGTGCTGCACCTTCTCGTCATCGCGGCCGTGGGACGCGAGGTGGTCTACGAGCCGTCGAATGTGTCGCTCGTGGCGCTCGAGGTCTCGCTGGTGCTGCTGGCGTGGGGCTGGCGCACGTGGCTGGGACAGGGGCCGTTGGAGCGGCTGCTGACGTACGTGTCGAACGCCGCCGGTGAGCTGGCGGTCCCCGATCAGCCCCGCGCGGGCACGCCGTCCGGCTGAACGCACGCTGAGTTCCCGACCTCTTGTAGCCTCGTCGGGTCGCGAGAGTTCGCCCGTGGGTACGCCACGAGGCCTGGTGAAGGAGTCCACAAGATGAGCCGTGCAGCGCTGTACGACCAGGTCGGCACCCCCGACGTCCTCTCCGTGGCCGAGGTTCCCGACCCCGAGCCCGGCCCCCAAGAGGTGGTGGTGCGGGTACACGCCGCGGGCCTGAACCCCTACGACGCCAAGGTGCGCAGCGGATTCCTGACGCTTGACGCACCCTTCCCGCGGCGCATCGGCTCGGACCTGGCGGGCACCGTCGAGGCCGTCGGCGAGGACGCTCACTACTGGGACGGGACGCCCATCGAGGTGGGCGACGAGGTGCTCGGGCGCGGAGCCGGGTCCATCGCCGAGCGGTGCGTGGCGCAGGCGGCGGGGCTCGCCCGCAGGCCCGCGGGCCTGCCCGTCGAGGTCGCCGGCGGTCTCAACATCGCCGGCCTGACCGCAGTGTCCTGCCTGGCGACCATCCCGATCGGCGCCGGTGACACAGTGCTGGTGGGCGGCGCGGCCGGCGCGGTGGGCCTGGTGGCGGCCCAACTCGCCCGTGACGCCGGCGCGACCGTGATCGGCACCGCCTCGGCGTCCAAGCACGAGTTCCTGCGCTCGCTGGGCGTCGAGCCGGTCGAGTACGGCGACGGGCTGGCCGCCCGCGCGGCCGCCGTCGGAACGGTCACGGCGGTGATCGACTGCCACGGCCGCGACGCCCTGGATGCCGGCGTAGCGCTGGGAGTCTCCCCCGACCGGATGGTGGCGATCGCGGCCTACGCGGCGCTCCGCGAGATCCCCGCCCACAACGTCGAGCGCGCGGCGCGCACCGCGGAGAATCTCGCGGCCCTGGCTCAGGACATCGCCGACGGACGCATCGTCTTCCCGGTGGCGCAGACCTTCCCCTTGGAGGACGTCGCAGCGGCGTTCGAGGCGCTGGACTCGCCCCACGCACCCGGCAAGATCGTCGTGGTGTCCTGAGCCCGTGTCCACCGTGCTCGCGCGCCGCGAGTGGGAGCCGCTCGCGGCGGCGCATGCGGCCGAGGTCGATCGACTGACCGCCGGCCGCCTCGAGCGCGCCGCGCGCGGCGAGAAGCACGCGATCGAGGACTTCCTGTTCGAGTACTACTCCACGCGGCCGTCTCACCTTCGCCGCTGGCACCCGGGTCCCGGCGTCGCCCTCGAGGACGCGCCGGAGCACGCCGGGTGGAAGTTCTACCGGACCTCTGGCCGGTTGACGGAGCTCGATCTCGGCGCCTTCATGGCGGCGCGTGGGTCCGGAGCCGAGCACATGGAGCGGCTGATGCGGGCGACGGCCGCGCGGCCCGCGCGGCTCGGCTGCTTCGGCCTTCACGAATGGGCGATGGCCTACCGGGCCGGCGAGGACCTGCGCCATCCCCTCCCCCTGCGGCTGGGCCAGGGCGGCACCGATGCGGTGGTCGAGTCGCACCCCATCGCCTGCAGCCACTTCGACGCGTTCCGCTTCTTCACGCCGGAGGCCGTGCCGCTCAACGTCCTGCAGCCGACGCGCGAGACCCAGGTGGCGCTCGAGCAGCCCGGGTGCCTCCACGCGACGATGGACCTCTACAAGTGGGCGTCGAAGCTGGCGCCCGCGGTGCCGTCGTCGCTGCAGCTCGAGGCATTCGTCCTCGCGCTCGAGGTCCGGCGCGTGGACATGCAGGCGTCGCCCTACGACGTGTCGTCCTACGGCCTGGAGGCGATCGCGATCGAGACCCCGGAGGGCAAGCGCGAGTACGCCGCCCGTCAGCGCGACTTCGCCGAGCGGGGGGCGCAACTGCGGTCGCGCATCGTCGCCGCGATCTCCCACCTGCGAGAACTCAGCCAGGCGCGGTCCCCCGCTCCGGTCTCGCCGTAGCACCGTCGCCCCCCACCGCGGAACCCTGCGAGACTGTGGTCCTTGAGTCTTCGAGGGGGAATCCATGGCACGTGCAGCAGACGGAGCGCGATTGGCGGTGCTGATCGACGCCGACAACGCGCGGGCCCAGCACATCGAGAACCTCCTGGTCGAGATCGCCAAGTACGGCACCGCCAGCGTGCGCCGCGCGTACGGCGACTGGACCTCGACGCAGCTCGGCTCCTGGAAGGGCGAACTGCTCGAGCACTCGGTCCAGCCGATCCAGCAGTTCAGCTACACCACGGGCAAGAACGCCACCGACAGTGCGCTCATCATCGACGCGATGGACCTGCTCCACGCCGGCAACCTGGACGGCTTCTGCCTGGTCTCGAGCGACAGCGACTTCACCCGCCTCGCCGCCCGCATCCGCGAGGAGGGCCTCACGGTCTATGGCTTCGGCGAACGCAAGACGCCCAAGCCCTTCGTGGCGGCGTGCGACACCTTCGTCTACGTCGAGAACCTGGCCGCGCCCAAGACCGCGACGACGGCCGCCGCGGCCAAGCCGGCGTTCACACGCGACCCCAAGCTCGACAAGCTGCTGGCCGAGGCCGTCGAGGCGGCCGCCGGCGACGACGGCTGGGCACAACTGGGCACGGTGGGAAGCAATCTCTCGCGGCTGGCCTCGGACTTCGACTCGCGGACCTGGGGCTACACCAAGCTCACCGACCTGATGCGGGCACACCCCGACTACAAGGTCGAGTCCCGCTCCACCGGTGAGGGCAAGCCCGCAAACGCCTACGTTCGTCGCAAGTAGGCGCGCGCAAGTAGGCGCACTCCGGCTTACTCGCGGCCGTCCTCGAGCGGGATCAGCATGGTCCGGAACGGTCCCCCGGCCGCGGCTTGGATTCCCCAGATGGTCTCGGCGACATCGTCGATTCCGTTCTCGAGCTGAAGCTGGGGGATCCCGCCGGGGATCACCAGCTGGACTACGCGGACACCCTCGTCCGCGAGCGCCTCGTGGAGCATCTCGCCATATGCGCTCTCCGCGGGGAACGCGACGGACGTGCCCGCGAATCCGGACCGTGACTTGACTGACGTGCCGCCGTTGATGAGGACGATGCTGCCATCGCCCGCCTCGCGCATCGCGGGCAGCACGGCCCGCGCGGCGTGGATGAGTCCCAGTGCCGAGAATCTCAGCGCCTCGAGCGCGAGCTCCGGCGTCAGGTCGAGCACGGGCTTGAGGTAGTCGCGGGACGGCAGCGGGCTGTACTGCAGGACGGAGATCGGCCCCAGCTCGGCGGCGGCGCGCGAAAGTGCGTCCTCGAGCTGCGCGGGCTCTCGCACATCCGCGGAGAAGCCGCGCGCCGTGACGCCGTTCTCAGCCAACTGCGCGGCGAGCGCGTCGAGCTTCGCCTGGTCGCGGGAGATCAGCGCGACGGAGAATCCCTCGCGCCCGAATCTGCGCGCGACGGCCGCTCCGAGGCCCGGTCCGGCTCCGATGATCGCGATGGTGGGCATGCGCTTTCCTTCCAGGATGGGGACTCTCCTCGACCCTACTGCGCTCGCGGGACATGCCGCACCGCGGCTCGGGCATGACGAAGGGGGACGGCCCGCACGGGCCGTCCCCCTTTGGTCAAGCAGCGGCTAGCCCAGGTGGAACAGCGGCCCGGTGATGGTGAGGCCCAGGTCGAGGCCGGTGCTGGCGAACAGCAGGAACAGCCCGAGCGCCCCGCCGATGAGACCGAGGTTCTTGTTGAAGGAGATCTGCTCGGTCTGCTTGGCCTGAGCGTCGGTCTCCTTCCAGAACGCGTGCATGAAGAAGGTGACCGGGATCAGGGTCAGCGCGATGAGCAGGGCGCCGATGTCGCCGAAGACCCCGAACAGGATCATCAGTCCGCCCAGGCCCATGGCGGCACCCGACGCGATGACGCCGAACTTGCCGCCCGGCGCTCCCTTGTAGTCGGCGTACTGGGCCATGGCGCTTGCGTTGGCGAAGTGGCCGATCGCGGAGAGCAGGAAGATCAGCGCGAGCAGGACGCGCGCGATGAGGAAGACGGTGTCCATCAGAATCCTTCAATTGGTTGTTGGTTTAACCAACGGTAGCGGCCTGATGGTTGACATGTCAACTCTCACCCTCGGCGGCGCTCACAGGGGTCGTCTCGCGACACGGCGCGCGCCCCACAGGCGTACCGTTGAAGTATGCGCACGGGCCGGCGTCTGCTGGTCGCGGTCGTCGCGGCCGCGGCCTTGCTGAGCGGGTGCACATCGACCGGCGAGCCCGACCAGAGCGCCAGCCCCACCGCCACGGCCACCGCCTCCCCCGCCGCCACCGCCGCCACCGCGACACCGACGCCCACCCCCACCACCAGCCCCACAGCGGCGACGTGCGAGCCGTTCGGCACCCTGGACGCCAGCACATCGTCCGACGATTGGTCCGCGCAGTTGCGCACCGGCGCAGGGGGCGACGCGCTGTGGGGGGTGACGATGCGCGTGGGCACGCACGAGTGCTACGACCGTTGGGTGTTCGAGTTCGACGGCCCGGCGGACATGCCCGGTTGGTCCGTCACGCCGCACGCGTCCAGCACCTTCCTGGGCGACCCCTCGGGTGAGCCGATCGCGCCGCCGCTGGCGGGCACTGTATCGCTCGACGTCATGTTCGCCGCCTGGTACGACGGCACCGCGATCGAGCAGCCCACCTACGCCGGCCCCCAACAGATCCTCACCACCGACGCGCCCGCCATCCAGGAGGCGCGGATCGTGAGCGGGTTCGAGGGCATCAGCCAGGTGGGAATCGGACTCGACGCCGCGCGCCCCTATCGGGTCACGTGGCTCACCGACCCGGGCAGGCTCGTGATCGACGTCTACACCGGAGAGTCGTAGACCCCCGCCAGGCGGATCCCGGTCACCTCCCGCAGAGTGTGCCGCGGCAGAGCGTCGAGATCGGTCGCCAACCGCAGCAGCAGCCGATGAAGTTCGGCGAGGTCCCGCTCCGGCCACGTGCTGAACAACTTCGAGGATTGGTCGACCGCGCGCAGGATGCGAGAGCCGACGTCGCGGCCGTCGGCGGTGAGGACCACCACCACGGACCTCCCGTCTCCCGGATCGCGTCCGCGCACCACCAGCCCCGCATGCTCGAGGCGCTGGAGGATCTTGCTGACGTTCGAACGCCCGGTGTCGAGGGCGTCCGCGAGCTCCGCCGGCCGGGCAACGCCCCGGTAGATGAGCTCGTTCAGCGCAAGGAACGCGGGCAGGTCGCCGGCCAACGGGAAGTCCGCATCGCGCATGACGTCCTCCCGGAACGCCGTCGAGACCCCGAACGTGGTGACCGCATGCAGCACCGACCGCAGCGAGGGACCCTGGCCTCCCTCGAGCGGCACCACGTCCTCGGGCCGCAGGTCCCGTGCGTCCATCGTCACACTCGACTCAGGAGACGGACGGGGCCCACCAGGCCGTAGTCGCGCACCGGAACATCATGCAGCGCATGCTGGCCGGCGCTGATCAGCATCATGATGTCCGGGATCGACTCGTAGTAGCCGCGCGCCTTGAGCCGGTTGCTGAGCGAGCTCGACACACGGACCACCAGCGTGTTGTCGCCCTCCTGCACCAGGTCCGTCACGTCGACCACCGGCGCCGAGGTATCGAAGCCGCGCGGCTCGGAGCCGTTCACCGACACCGATCCGAGCCCGCCGCAGGTCGACCCCAAGTCGAGCTCGAGCCGGCCGGCGGCCAGGCTCGCGCTATCCAGGGAGAACGATGCGCGGTACTCGCCCACGCCCGACACGTCCGGCCCGATTCCGGGCAGCTCCCGCCACGGCGCGAGCTGTGTCGCGTGGGTCGCGAGGCGCGTCACGGCCGTCGTGGGCCGCACCTCGGTGGTCACGTACCCGAGCCCGCGGTCCTCGGTGAGCGTCTCCAATTCCCCCGCGTCCCAGCTCTCGACCGTGATGGTCCAGCCGTCCAGGGCCGCCACCTCCACTGTCTGCTCAGGCGCGCTGTCCTCCGCGGTCGCGCTGCGATCCATCGTGAGCAGAGCCGCCTCTCCCGGCGCGAGCGCGAGCGTGACGACGGTCCGCTCGCCGTCCACACGCACGCCACGGTGGGCGCGCACCTCACCCGTCGCGGCGTCGATGCGGGACACTGCGCCGTGGCCAGGCAAAGCGACCTCGACGGTGGTGGGCTCACCCGTCTCATAGAGGAAGTGATACGCGAACAGGTGAACCGCCGCATCGTCCTCCCGCAGGGCGGTGAGGACGCTGGTGCTGTCGTGGACGAACTCCGCCCGGCCCGCCACTCCCAGGCCGCGCAGCGCGTCGACCGTCAGCGCCGGGTCGTCGATCTCGGCGACGGTGGGCAGCGCGCGCAGCTGCGCCATGATGCGGGCGAGCTCCTGGTCGCGGCCGTCCAGGCCCGGGGTCCTCGACGCGGCGGCGGCGTGCACGGTGTGCGTGCCGGCGAGCAGCAGCTTGACCTCGCGCGCGCCGTTCACGATGAGCAGGCGCAGTCCGCGCCGCGCCCAGTCGAGCAGCAGCCCGGCCGCGTCCGCGGACAGCGCGTCCTGGTACACGATCAGCGCCTGATAGCCGGGGCCGTCCGGCTGCACCTCCCCGCCGGCGAACGAGACGTCCTCGCGAAGCAGCAGGCTCGGGTCGAGGTAGTCGTAGGTCCAGCCCGCGTCCTGCATGCCCAGGTCCTGCCACCAGAAGCCCTCGCGGTCGCGCATCCACATAGTCCCGTAAGCGACCTCATCCGGGATGCGGGTACCGTCGGCGCCCACCAACGCGAAGCCGAGCAGGTTGTCCACGAAGTGATCGGTGCGCAGGATCCCCACGTCGACGCGCGGCCGCCCCTGCCTGAGCAGGTACTGATACCGCGCCACCGCCCGGCTCCACAGCGGGTAGAACTCGCGCGCCGGCTGACGGAGGTCGAAGCGCTCGGAGAACATGGGCCACATGCCCTCGTGGCCCGGCCACTCGGTCGAGCCCTCCGCGCCGCACACGCTCGCCCAGCCGTGGAGCACTGTCTTGGTCACCCCGGCCGCGAACTGCGTCGCGATGATCTGGTCGTAGAAGCGGTGGTCCAGCATGTGGTTGCGCGTGGTCGCGCCGGTCTCCGACGAGTAGATCTTGTCGAACAGGTGCGCGGGGCCTGCCAGCAGGCGGTACGCGTCGATCTGACCGCTGAACTCGAGGGACTCCGTCTCGATGCCGTCGACCTCGGGTCCGGGGCGGGTGAGCTCGAACGGAAGCCCATAGCTGATCTCGGATCGCAGCGTGATGCCGTGCTGGTGCAGGAAGACGGCGAACGGCCTCAGCATGTTCTCGATGTAGAGATCCGTGAGCGTCTCGACGTAATCGTGCCGGACCTTGGCGACCGTGGCCGCGTCACTATCCGTGATGGGCTCGTAGCGGTACTCCGTCGCGGCGGCCATCAGCTCGACCTCGCGAGCGAGGAACGGCAGCCACGGCGTGATCGCATATCCGCGACGCCGCTCAAACTCGGCCGGCACGTTGGCGCCCCACAACATGCCGCCCTCGCCCCAGGTGCTGAGCTCGAGCGAGTCCATGTACATCTGCACCCTGTCGTTGCGCGCGATGTGCGCGCGCAGGCTGGGGGTGAGCACCACCTGGTCCCAGTACTCGGTCAATGCATCGACGCCCGCGCGCTCGAGGTAGTTCACGGTGTAGTTGACGCTCGCCGAGGGCGATGCGGTCTGGCCCGTGCCGTGCCGCCAGAAGGTGAACAGGCGCCAGTCGCGGCCGTCGGCCGGCTCCCAGTCGAGCGCGCCGTCTGCTACGGACGCGGTGAGGTCGATGACGGACGATGCGTCGAGCACGCCGCCCTTGTCGGTGGTCGAGGCGAGGGGCGCGGCGACCACGGCGACCAGGTGCTGCTCGCTGGGCGCCACGCGCTCACCGGGAAGCTGCGACTCCTCACGTTCAGCGGTCAGATCCACGCGGGGCAGCGGCCCGGAGCGGGGCCGGGCGCGCGACACGTCCTCCGCCACAAAGTTGAGCTCGTGCGCGGCGGCCGGGTGATCGGCATCGATGGTCGGCAGGTTGGCATTCGACCAGTTGGTTCCGGAGGTGAAGCTCACGGACATGCCGCGCGCAGTGGTCTCCGCGACCACCACGTCCGTGTCGTGGACCCACTTCTCCGATCCCCACCCGTAACGGGCGTGGTCGACGCCCGCCTCGTCCATCGCGAGGAACTCCATTCCGCCGAAGCCGAGCCGATGCGCCGCATCGATCTCCTCCCGCAGCGTCTGCTCGGTGTGGAGCGCCTCCGCCAGCCACCACCTCAGGTCCGGGCGGTACTCGATGGGCGGGTTCTGCAGGTGGGACAGGTGGCGATCGAGCGACATGGGTTCTCCGTTGAACACGAGGCGACGTGGCGAGGGCGCGCCAGGACGGGCACCATCGTCCATCTTAGTGTCCTGAGGACACAATCGGTCACGCGCGCCTAGCGAACCGCGGCGGCTCCCTTGTTGGCGAGCTCGTCCGCCTTCTCGTTGCCGGGATCCCCGGCGTGACCCTTGACCCACACCCACGTGATCTCGTGCCGCGCCAGCTGCTCGTCGAGCGCCTGCCACAGCTCGACGTTCTTGACCGGCTTCTTGTCCGAGGTCTTCCAGCCGTTGCGCTTCCACCCCTTCATCCAGGTGGTCGCCCCGTTCTTCACGTACTGCGAGTCGACGTGGAGCGTGACGTTGCAGGACCGGTTGAGCGCCTTGAGGCCCTCGATCACGGCGGTGAGCTCCATCCGGTTGTTGGTGGTGACCTTCTCACCGCCGAAGAGCTCCTTCTCCCTGCCGCCCGAGCGGATCCAAGCGCCCCAGCCGCCCACGCCGGGGTTGCCCTTGCAGGCGCCGTCGGTCCACATCTGCACGTCCGTCATCGCGTCATCACTCACCCGGACACGGTAGTGCCAACCCGGTCCGCGCATCGGCCACAATGGCCTCATGTCCCGCAAGCATGCCGCCGGAGGCTCGACCCCGGCGGTCCACGCTCTCCTCGAGGCGGGGGTTGCCCACACCCTTCACCCCTACGAGCACGATCCTGCGTCGGACCTCAGCTACGGCCTCGAGGCCGCCGCCGCCCTGGGCGTCGAGCCCGACCGCGTGTTCAAGACGCTCTGCGCATACGTCGACGGAGTGCTCGCCGTCGCCATCGTGCCGGTGAGCGGGACCCTCGACCTCAAGGCGCTCGCCCAGGCGCTGGGCGGCAAGAAGGCGGAGATGGCGCCCCCGGCCGATGCGGAACGCGCCACCGGGTACGTCGTGGGCGGCATCTCGCCGCTCGGCCAGCGCCGCCCCCATCCCACCGCGATCGACGAGACGGTCGAGCTGTGGGACACGGTGTTCGTCTCCGGCGGGCGCCGCGGCCTCGACATCGGGATCGCCCCCGCGGACCTGCTGACCCTCACCCGGGGCGTCGCCGCCCCCCTCGCGAAGGAGTCCTGAGTGGACCTGCACCCCACCCCCGAAGGCTGGGATCCCGCCGCGGCGCTCGCCGCGGTCAAGGCCCGCGTCCACGTGGCCGAGGCGGCCGCGGGACGCGCCGGCTCGGGCGTACGGGTGCTGGTCGCGACCAAGACGTGGGACGCCGATGCGGCGGTAGCCGTGGTGCGCGCCGGCGGCATCCTGGTGGGCGAGAGCCGCATGCAGGAGCTTGAGGCGAAGGCGCCCGCACTCGCGGCGGCCGGCGCGCGCATCCACGTGATCGGCCAGCTGCAGCGCAACAAGGCGTCCGTGGCGGTGCGCTGGGCCGAGTGCGTGCAGACGGTCGACTCGGCGCGCCTCGCCGAGCGGCTGTCCCGGCTGTCGCTGGAGGCCGAGCGGCCGCTCGACGTGATGATCCAGGTGAACGTGTCCGGCGAGGAGTCCAAGGCGGGCGTGCACCCCGACGAGGCGCTGCCCATCGCCGCCGCCGTGCAGGCGCTGCCGGGGCTCACGGTCACGGGGTTCATGACCATCGGCCTCAACTCCCCCGACGAGGCCGCGGTCCGCGAGGGCTACGCGCGGCTGCGGGAGATCCGCGACCAGGCGCTGATCCGCTCGGAGCGCGGATCGATGGGTCTCGCAAGCGCCTGGCAGCTCTCGATGGGGATGTCGCAGGACCTCGAGTGGGCGATCGCCGAGGGCGCGACCATGGTGCGCGTCGGCACGGCCATCATGGGCCCGCGGCTCGCCTCCGATTCCCACTGGTGATTGTGACTCCCGCATCCCCGCGTGAAGGATGGGACAGCCACAGCCGTCACTCCCGTTGACATCCGTCCCATCGACCAGTGGGAGTCCCCCAACACTGGCGGGATCGGCTTGCCGGCGTGACAATGGGAGACGGCGCTGCGGCGGCGCCAGCTGAGGGGACCTACCAGGAGGTCGCCCATGTCCCACTTCTACCTCTCGATGTACTACGAGCAGGAATCGGGCCACACGCCCGGGGACCTTCCGCAGATCATGTCCGAGATCGACGCCTTCAACGACGAGCTCCGCGACGATGGCGCCTGGGTCACCGCCGCCGCCTTCGAACCCGCGCCCCGCGCGCATGTGGTCACCACGGATCCCGAGGGCTCCGAGACCACCGACGGCCCCTACCTGCGCACCGAGGAGCAGTCGGGCGGCTACTGGGTGATCGAGGCGCGCACCATGGGCGACGCGATCGTCTGGGCGCAGAAGGCGAGCCACATCCTGCGGCTCCCCATCGAGGTGCGCAAGCTCGCGGCGTGACGCTCGAACCGTGCCCGCAACGGCGCCGACCAGGAAAGTTAGGCAAGGTTTGGCTTCCTAGTCAGATCCGCGACCGCTCCCTAACCTTGATTGCATGACCGACACCGAGCCGCACCACACCTCGTCCTTCCCGGACGAGAACCGGGTGTCGCAGCGACTCAACGCGCTGCGCGCCGGCGTGCTGGGCGCCAACGACGGCATCGTCTCGATCGCCGCGCTGCTGGTGGGCGTGGTAGCCGCGAAGCCCACCCCCGGGGTCATCCTCACCGCCGCCGTCGCGGGCATCGCCTCGGGTGCGCTGTCGATGGGCGTGGGCGAGTACGTCTCGGTCTCCAGCCAGCGCGATGCGGAGAAGGCGCAGCTCGACCGCGAACGCCAATGGCACGCGCACCGTCCCGAATGGGAGCTCGAGCAGCTCGCCAAGCTCCACATGGAGACCGGCATGTCGGAGGAGACCGCGTGGGCCGCCGCCCGCGAGCAGACGGCCTTCGACCCGCTGGGCGCGCATGCCCGAGCCCACCTGGGCATCGACCCCGACGAGCTGGTCAACCCCTGGCACGCGGCCTTCGCGTCGCTCTTCGCCTTCACGCTGGGCGGCCTGTTCCCACTGCTGACCGCGATCCTGGCACCCGCCGGGCTCAAGGTTCCGCTCACGTTCGCGGTCGTCGCCGTCGCGCTCGCCATCTCGGGCCTCGTCTCCGCCCGCCTAGGCCACGCGCCGCGCATGAGAGCGATCGCCCGCAACGTCATGGGCGGTTCGCTCGCGATGGTGATCACGTACGGTATCGGCTCGTTCGTGGGCATTCACGTCTAGGGACCGGACCCCAACGCCCCCGCTTGACGAGCGAGGACAATGCGCGGACATTGAGCATTGTGACCCCTTCCAGTTGCGCCGCCCCACCTGAGCCAGGTCCGTGACGGACGATCGCGTAGCGGCCGTCGCGCGCACCTTCGATGGCCTGGCGCACGTCTACGACCGCAGTGGCGTCGAGTTCTTCGGTCCCATCGCCGCCGGGCTGGTCGAGGCGCTCGCGCTCACACCTGGCGAGCGCGTCCTCGACCTCGGCTGCGGCGCGGGTGCCGTGCTGCTGCGGGCGGCTCACGCGGTGGCGCCAGGCGGCAGCACCGTGGGGCTGGACGTCTCCGAGCTGATGGTTGCGACCACACGGGAGGCAGCTGACGCCCTGGGGGCCACCGATGTCGAGGTGATCGTGGGCGACGCCCAGGATCCCGCGCTCCCCGCCGGGGCATTCGACGTGATCGCCTCCTCGCTCGTCCTGTTCTTCCTGCCGGGACCCGCCGCAGCCCTCGAACGCTGGCGAGGCCTGCTTGCGCCCGGCGGCCGGCTGGGCCTCGCCACGTTCGGCGAGCGTGACGAGACGTTCGAGGCCCTCGATGGACTGTTCTCGCCTTTCCTACCGCCCACGATGCTGGATGCACGCACGTCCGGCACCCGCGGCCCCTTCGCCAGCGACCACGGCATGATCGCGATGGTCGAGGGCGCCGGCTTCGTCGATGCCCGGACGGTGAGCCTCGACCTCGCCGTGCGGTTCGCGGACGTGTCTCAGTGGGAGGCGTTCAGCCGGTCGACGGGGCAGGCCGCCATGTGGGGCTTCGCGCCGGAGGCCGAGCACGATTCGATCAGGGCGGCCGCGGCGGCGCTACTCGCGCCACATGCCGACGCGGACGGCTCCCTGGCGGTCCGTCAACGGATCCGCTACACGCTGGCGCGCGCTCCGATCGAGTCCTGATGCGCGCCGTCCGTGCGCGCTACCGGACGATGCCCGTCCCGGCTAGGGCTGGGGGGTCGCGTCGGACTTGAGGAGCCCGTAGAAGAGCGAGTCCGTGAGCGCCTCCCACGAGGCCTCAATCATGTTCGGTCCGACTCCGACCGTGCGCCACTGCGCGCCGGTCTCGGTGTCGACGGTGGTGATGAGGACCCGGGTCACCGCGTCGGTGCCATGCGAGGCGTCCATGATGCGGACCTTGTAGTCCGTCAGCTCGAAGCGACCGATGGTCGGGTAGGCGCCTGCGAGCGCCGTGCGCAGCGCGTGGTCGAGCGCGTTCACCGGGCCGTTGCCCTCGCCCACGGTGACGAACCGCTGGCCGCCGGCGGCGCGCAGTTTCACCACGGCCTCGGCGTCCGCCTGCTGCGGGTTACCGGGCGCGGAGGTCACGCGAACGCGCCACGTCTCGACGTCCCAGTACTTGGGAGCCTCGCCCAGCTCCCACCGCAGCAGCAGCTCGAATGAGGCGTCGGCGGCGTCGAAGGTGTACCCCATCGCCTCGGCGTTCTTGACGCGCTCCATCACGCGCTTGAGCACCTCCGGCTTGCCGGTGAGGTCGAATCCCATCTCGCGGCCCTTGAGCTCGATCGAGGCACGGCCCGCCATCTCGGACACCAGCATGCGCATGTCGTTGCCCACCAGCTCCGGCTGAGTGTGCTGGTAAAGGTCGGGATCCACCTTGATCGCCGAGGCGTGCAGCCCGGCCTTATGCGCGAACGCGGAGGCGCCCACATACGGCTGGCGGGCGAACGGAGCGATGTTGGTGATCTCGGAGATCGTGTGGGCGATCCGGGTGGACTCCTTGAGCCCGTCACCCTTGAGCGCGATCACGCCCCGCTTGATCTCGAGGTTCGCGGCGACCGCCACCAGGTCCGCATTGCCGGTGCGCTCGCCATAGCCGTTGACGCACCCCTGAACGTGGGTGGCGCCGGCGGCGACCGCCGCCATCGAGTTGGCGACCGCACAGCCCGAGTCGTTGTGGGCGTGCATGCCCAACTGGGCGGTGGTGCGCGCCTCGACCGCGGTGACGATGCGGGAGATGTCGTCGGGCAGCATGCCGCCGTTCGTGTCGCACAGCACCAGGGTGGACGCGCCGCCGGCCTCGGCGGCCTTGAGCGCGCGCACGGCGTACGACGGGTCGAACATGTAGCCGTCGAAGAAGTGCTCGGCGTCGAGGATCACGCGGCGCCCCTCGCCCACCAGGAACGCGACCGTCTCCTCGATCATGGCGAGGTTCTCGTCGCCGGACACACGCAGGGCGCGCTCCGCGTGGCGGATGTCGGACTTCGCCACCAACGTGATGATGGGCGTCTCGGAGTCGAGCAGGGCGCGCACCTGAGGGTCGGAGCCGGCGGTGGTGCCGGCCCGCCGCGTCATGCCGAACGCCGCGAACTGCGCGTGCGTGAACGTCAGCTCCTTGGCGACCAGGGCGAAGAACTCGGTGTCCTTGGGCACGGCGCCAGGCCAGCCGCCCTCGATGATGCCCACGCCCAGCTGGTCGAGCAGCGGCGCGATCGCCAGCTTGTCGGCGACGGAGAGGTTCATCCCCTCCTGCTGGGCGCCGTCACGCAGCGTGGTGTCGTAGACCTCAACGGTGAGATCCGTCATCGTCAGCTCCTCGTCTCGTGCGCCAGCCGCAACCCCAACAAAAAAGCCTCCCAGGGTGCGGGAGGCTGCGCGTCGGGGCTGTGACCCGACGCGCTACAGAATGGTGATCGCGGTACGCATCGGATTCATTGTGGCACAGGACGGGGACGATGCGGCACTCGCGGTGCGCGCATCGTCCCCGATGCTGTGGGCCGGCGGCGGAGCGGCCTACGCGACCAGGCGGAAGGCTCCGCGGACCAGGGCCTCACGCTGGACGTCGGAGTAGGTGTCGGCGATCCGACCGCGGATCACGCTGCTGACGATCGCGTAGGCGCGCAGCCGGGCGATCTCGGTGCCGGACCAGTCGACGAGTGCAGCGGCGGCGCCGGGCGCGAAGGCCTGGGCGATCTCGGCGAGCTCCTCGAGCTCGGCGCGGTGGGCGAGAGTGCCGTCCTGGGCGAGACGGTCACCCAGGTGGTGGTGGATGGTGATGACGCTCATGATGTGCTCCTCGGTTGCTGGTGATGCCAGAGTGCCGGGGGCGCGTGTGACGAGGCGTGTGACGTCGAGAACTTCCGAGAAGAATCTTGCAGATTGACTTTTTAGCAGGAACTACGCTGTACGAGGCACCTCAGTCCCGAGGCCATCAACTCTCACCGGCCGCACCACTGGCTTCCCACCCGCCACAACAACGGTGCGGAATTGTGTCGCTTTCGCAGCGCAGAACGCCCAGCGGTGCGGATCAGTGTCGCTGCGGCTCCACCTCTCGCATCACGCGTGGGGCCGCAGGCTCTCCAGGACGCTCTCCGCACGTCGCATCAGCAGCGGCATGTCGCCGCGGGCGGCCACCTCGAGCGCGTGCTCCGCGACGGCGGAGGCCCGCTCCGTGTCGCCGATCTCGAGCGCCACCTCGCAATCGGTGACGAGCACCTCGGTGCTCACCCACTTGTAGGAGTCGTTGAGGCGCACGCACGCGGTGGAGGCATCCTCGAGCCACGGGATCGCCAGCTCGGGCCGGCCGTCCTTGACGTAGGTGAGCCCCATCACCTTGGCGGAGATGCCCTCCCAGCACGGGTCCCCGATCTGGCGCGCAAGCGCGTACGTCGACTCCGCGTCCACGCGTACGGCGGCGGGATCCTCGCCGCGCGCGAGCCGCGCATGCGCGTGCCACGCCTCCGGCCACGGGCGGATCGCGGTCCATCGCTCGGTCTGCGCCTGGCGCTGCGCCTCCTTGGCCCAGCGCTCGGCGGCGGGCAGCCACCCCGCGAGGTATGCGGTGCGGGCGGCACAGGCCATGGCCCAGATGCCGCGGCGGACGCTGCCCGTCTCGCGGCAGAGGTCGATCGCCTCATCGAAGCGGTCGAGAGCCTCGTCGAGCCGCCCCCAGTCGGACAGGTGCACGGCGTCGTAGGAAGCCAAGGACGCCCGCACCTTGGGCATGCTCTCCGAGATCGCCCACGCCTCGGCGATCCGCGCGACGGCCGATTCCCGGCGCGCGGCCAGCACGTCGATATACGCGAGCTCCGCCAATGCCTTGGCTGCGATGTCCTGCGCGCCGGCCTCCGTGGCGGCCTCGAAAGCGGCGTCGAGCAGCACGGCACCCTCGTCGTCGTAACCGCGGACGGCGTGCACCAGTGCCGTGCCCAGTTCGAACAGGCAAGTGGCCTCGAGGGACCGGTCTCCAGCGCCTTCGGCCGCTCCTGCAGCACCGCGAAGCCACTCGATGCCGCCGTCGGCCGCCCCGGCCGCGATGGCGGACATCCCCGCCGTCAGCAACGAGTTCGCGGTGGCGACGGAGGACACCCCGGCGGTGGACGGGGTGATCGCCGGCCGCGCGGCGGTGCGGAGCGCCGCGGTAGGGACCACGCCCAACTCCCGCATGAAGGCAGCCTCGGTGTCTGACACATGGCGCTGTGCGGCGGCCTGGTCACCGGCCGCTACCAGAGCCTTCACCAGGAGCACGTGGGGACCTTCCTCGAAGGGAGCGATCTCGACCATGGAGGAGGCGAGGGTGATGGCGCGCGAGGTGTCGCGTGCGGACAGAGCCCGCAGGGTCGCCTGTCGCAGCAGACCGATCATCTCGCCGGCCACCCGCTGCCGTTCGACCAAGATCCATGTCTCGAACCCCGGGGAAGCCTGCACCTCCACACCCTCGAGGAGCGTCCCTCGGGGCGACGGCTCGGGCAAGGAGCCCGACTGCAGGGTCAGGACGTCGACCACGGTGTCCTCGTCCAAGTCCAGGGCGATGGGGTTGCCGCGGAGCGCCTCGGGCATGCCCAGCCGCCGGCGGAGTTCGGCAAGGGCCCAGCGCAGGGCGCCCTGCGGATCGTCCGCCTCTGAGAACAGTTCGTTGACCAACTGCTGGCGCGACACCGGGTCGGGCGAGCGCACCAGCCGAGCCAGCAGCGCCCAGCACTTCGAGCCACGAGGGCCGGGGATGGGGACGCCGTCGCGGAGCAGTCGGGGCTTGCCGACAAGCCTGACCTCGATCATCGGCCACCCGGACTGGACATGGGCCACACACTACGCCGTTGCGCTACGACTCCGCGGGGTCACGGTGCGGGTAGCCCGCCACCGGCGCGCTGGATCAGTACCCGCGTCACCCCTGGCAGAAATGCGAAAGGCCCCTCCGCAAGGAGGGGCCTTTCTGAAGAATGCGCCGCAGCGTCCTACTCTCCCACACCCTGGCGGGTGCAGTACCATCGGCGCTGGGAGGCTTAGCTTCCGGGTTCGGAATGGGACCGGGCGTTTCCCTCCCGCTATGGCTGCGGCAA
>NZ_JAHEBP010000131.1 GCF_024642165.1 Demequina sp. | reverse complement strand
GGCTCGGGGAGGATGATGTTCCCCGTGGCCTCCTCGCCATGCTCCTCCGCTGCTGCGAGCAGCGTCTGGGCGATCATCACGTGAAGAGGAAGCCGGTGATCAGGCCGAGCAGCGCGAGCACCTCGACGAACGCCACACCGATGAACATGGTGGTGCGGAGCTGGCCGGAGACCTCAGGCTGACGCGCCATGCCCTCGATGGTCTTGCCGATCAGGATGCCGAGGCCGATGCCGGGGCCGACGGCCGCGAGACCGTATCCGATCGTCGCGACGTTGCCGGAGACCTCCGCGAGAGTGGTGGTGTCCACTGTGTGATTCCTTCCGTTGATGCGCCGCCGGTGATGGCGGAGCAAGCTTTCTTTCTAGTGCTCGTCCTCGAGCGCCATGTTGAGGTACACGGACGACAGCATGGTGAAGACATAGGCCTGCAGCAGCGCCACGAAGATCTCGAACAACACGAAGGCGAAGCCCGCGGCGAACGAGATCACGCCGGCGGCCTTGAGGGCTCCGGTCGCGGCGAAGAAGAAGTACTGGGTGGCCGCGAAGCACAGCACCAGCAGCAGGTGCCCCGAGATCATGTTGGCCGCGAGTCGCAGCGCCAGCGTCGCCGGGCGCAGGATGAAGACCTGCAGCGCCTCGATCGGGGTCAGCAGGAAGTAGATCGGCTTGGGCACGCCGGGCGGGAACAGGTTCGCCTTCAGGTAGCCACCGAGCCCGTGCTTCTTGATGCCCACGGAGAGGTAGAGCACGTAGACCCAGAGCGCCATGAACAGCGGCAGGCCGATGAGCGACGTGCCGGCGATGTTGAGGAACGGCACCACGCCCGTGATGTTGAAGAACACGATCGAGATGAACAACGTGGTGAGGAAGGGCAGGAACCGCTTGCCCTTCTCCCCCATGACGGGTTCGACGATCTGGCCCCTGACGAAGTCGAGGATGAACTCGATGGTGGCCTGGCCGCGGCTGGGCACCACCTTGGCGCGCGAGGCGACGACCCAGAACACCGCGATCAGCGCGATCGCCGCGATGACGCGGACGAGCATGATGCGGTTGAACTCGAAGATGGTGCCTTCCCACAGGATGGCGGGAGGGAAGAAGTCGGCGATCGTGGGGGCGTGGAAGCCGTCGGAGCTGAAGAGCTGCTGCCAGTAGCTCAGCGTCTCTTCAGAGCCCGCGGCCTCTGCGCTGATGGCCGCTGCCAGTAGGTTCCCCACGAAGTCTCCTGTGCGATGAATCATCGGGCACGAACAGCCGTCCGGCCCCGTCGACTGACCGAAAGCCTAACGCATTTCCCCGGGACTACGTACCCGGGTCGACGTACGGAATACGTGCTTTGCGAAGCGTCAAGAGATCGATCGCCAGCGACACCACCAGGCCCACCACGGCCGTGGCCGCGAACATCGGGCGATAGAACGATTCGACCCCCTGCAGCAGCAGCAGCGCGACGATGATCACGAGCATCTTGCCCAGCCACGAGAACGCCACGATTCCGGCGAGGGCCTGTGGCGAGCGTCGATGGCCGATGAGCATCGCGGCCTGGGTGGGGATGGCCCCCAGGGCGGCGACGGCCGCCCCGACCGCCGCGGCGACCGCGCCCGGCGCACCCGCGACGAACCAGCCGACGAGCGCGCCGAGCACGGCGAGACCGGCCAGCACCACCACGGTCAGGCGCATCGCGCGGCGATACAGGCTCTCCTCCGCCGTCACGATCCCTCCCCGTCCTCCGGGCGAGGGTCCGCGCCCGACGTCACCCGTGCATCGTCCCGTTCCTCGCGCCGCTGCCGCCCCTCGGGGGTGGCGCGCTGGAGCGCGAAAGCCGCGTGGCCCGCGCGCCGCCACTGGCGGGAGAAGAAGCGGGCGAAACGCGGCGAGAACGTCACCGCGGCCGCGCCGGCCACGCCGATGGCGGTGACCACGAGCGCGCCGTTCACCGTGAGGAACACCACGGAGACCGTCCCGAAGGAGAGCACGGCGGTCCAGAGATAGAGCACGGTGACGGCCCACCGATGCGAATGGCCGCGGCGCAGCAGCAGGTGGTGGAGGTGGTGCTTGTCCGGCGAGAACGGCGATTCGCCGCGCAGCGCTCGTCTGATCACGGCGGCCGTCATGTCGACCAGCGGCACTGCGACCACCATGAGCGGCAGCAGGATGGGGACGAAGGCGGGGATGCGCTCGCGCTCAGTGATGACGGCGGGGTCGATCTGGCCCGTGACCACGATGGCGGCGGCCGCGAGCACGAGTCCCAGCACCATCGAGCCCGAGTCGCCCATGAAGATGCGCGCCGGATGGACGTTGTGCGGCAGGAAGCCCAGGCACGCACCCACCAGGATCGCGATGATGATGGTGGCGAGCGAGGAGTAGTCGCCGGGCGAGGCGGACCGCGCGAGCATGTAGGTATAGGTGAAGAACGCGAGCCCGCCGATCGCGATCATGCCGGCGGCGAGCCCGTCGAGGCCGTCCACGAAGTTCACGGCGTTCATCGCGATGACCACCACGAACACCGTCGCGATGAGCGACACATACGAGCTGCCGATGGTCACGCCCGCGATGGGCACGGTGACCAGCTGGACGCCTCCCCACGCGAGCACCAGTCCGGCCAGGAACTGGCCCGCGAGCTTCGCCATCCAGTCGAGGTCCCAGATGTCGTCCGCCATTCCCACGGCGCACACGATCCCGGCCGCGCCCAGCACGGCCCATGGCTCGCGGCCGGCGGCGAACACGGGGTCGAGGAAGGAGATCGCGGAGGCGACGATGCCCGCCACGGCCAGGCCGAGGAAGATCGCGATGCCCCCGAGCCGCGGGATGGGGGTGGTGTGGACGTCGCGGGCGCGCACGGCGGTGATGGCGCCCACGCGGAACGCGAGGTGCCGCATCGCGGGTGTGCTCACGTAGGTGACGAGGGCCGCGATGGCCATGAGAGTCAGATAGACCTTCACCCGGCGCCACCCTCGAGCGACTGCTCCCCCACGATCTCGACGATGCGGTCGCGGGAGACGCCGCCATCCCGGACGATGCGCAGGTGGTCGCCGGTGGCGTCGACGATGGTCGAGGCGACGCCGAGCGGGCTGTCGCCCGCGTCGAGGTAGACGGCGACGGAGTCGCCGAGCTGAGCCTCGGCCTGCTCGGCCGTGGTGGCCGCGGGCTGTCCGGTGAGGTTCGCGCTCGTCACCGCGAGCGGCCCGGTGCGCGCCAGCAGGGCGCGCGCGGCAGCGTGGTCGGGCACGCGCAGCGCGACCGTACCGTGCGTCTCGCCCAGGTCCCAGGCGAGCGAGGGCTGCGCCTGCACGATCACCGTGAGCGCGCCCGGCCAGCAGGCCTCCATGAGCGAGCGCGCCGCGGCCGGCACGTCGTGCGCAAGGCCGTCGACCGTGCGCACGTCCGGGATGAGCACCGGGGGCGGCATCTGGCGGCCACGACCCTTGGCGGCCAGCACGCGCGCCACCGCGTCCGGTTGGAAGGCGTCCGCACCGACCCCGTAGACGGTGTCCGTGGGGAGGACCACCACGGCGCCCCGCGCCACCGCGTCGACGGCGGCGTCGAGCGCCGGCCCCCACGCGGCGGGGTCGTGGCACGCAAGGATCACGGCGTCAGTCTCTCAGACCCCGACACGGGTCGCCACGAGCATCCGGTCGCGTCCCGTGAGGTCGGTCAACGTGCGGACGTCGCCCCACCACTCGGAGGACTCGGCGTATGCGCGCATCGCGGCGCCCTGCTCGTCGCCGTGCTCCATCACCAACACCCCACCGACGCGCAGCAGTCGCTGGGCCTCGTCGAGGATGGCGCGGGGGACGTCGAGGCCGTCGTCGCCCAGGCCGTAGAGGGCCTGCGGAGGATCGTGGCGCGCCACCTCGGGGTCGCGCGGCACGGCGGCCGTGGGCACGTATGGGGGGTTCGTGACCACCACGTCGGCGCACGCGTCGAACTGGCGGAGGCAGTTGCGCGCATCGGCATAGACCGAACGCAGCCGCGAGCGCACGCCCGGTGGCTGCGCGCGCGCGTTGATCCGCAGGTAGACCAGCGCCTCCTCGCTCGCCTCCACCATGGCGACCTGGGCCTCGGGGATCTCGGTCGCGACGGAGATGCCGATGGCACCGGAGCCGGCGCACAGGTCCGTGACGCGCACGGAACCCCTGAGCTCGAGCGCTCGCCGGGCGGCGTCGATGGCGACCCCGGCCACCACCTCGGTCTCGGGGCGCGGGATGAACACGCCGGGCCCCACCTGGAGGTCGAGCGAGCGGAAGTAGGCCTTGCCCGTGATGTGCTGCAGCGGCTCACGGTCGATGCGGCGCGTGACCCGCGCCTCGAGCAGGTCGAGGTCCGCGCCGGCCGGCCAGTCGTCGTCGCGCGCGGCGGCGGTACGGATGGAGGACGGCTCGCGTCCCAGCGTGTGCGCGATGAGCACGATCGCGTCGTGATCGGGCGACGGCACTCCGGCCTCGGCGAGGCGGCGGGTGGTGTCGCGCAGGCGCGCGCCGACGGTGGGCACGGTCGGATTCTACGGTCTACTCGGCGGCGGCGAGGCGGGCGGTCTCGTCCGCATCGATGGCCGAGCGGATCACCGGATCGAGGTCCCCGCCGAGCACCTGGTCAAGGTTGTAGGCCTTGTAGCCCGTGCGGTGGTCCGCGATGCGGTTCTCGGGGTAGTTGTAGGTGCGGATCCGCTCCGAGCGGTCCACGGTGCGGACCTGCGACCGGCGCATGTCGGAGGCCTCGGCCTCCGCGGCCTCTCGCTGTGCGGCGAGCAGGCGCGCGCGCAGGATCCGCATGGCCGACTCCTTGTTCTGGAGCTGGCTCTTCTCGTTCTGGCAGCTCACCACGATCCCCGTGGGGATGTGCGTGAGGCGCACGGCGGAGTCGGTGGTGTTGACGGACTGCCCGCCCGGCCCGGACGAGCGATACACGTCGACGCGCACCTCGTTCATGTCGAGCGCGACGTCCTCGACCGCTTCGGCCTCGGGGAACACCAGCACGCCGGCCGCCGAGGTGTGGATGCGGCCCTGCGACTCGGTCGCCGGCACGCGCTGCACGCGGTGGACGCCGCCCTCGTACTTGAGGTGGGCCCACACGCCGTCCTCGGGCTGCACCGAGCCCGGGGCCTTGATCGCCACGGAGACGTCCTTGTAGCCGCCCATGTCGGTGTCCGTCGCCTCGAGCACCTGGGCCTTCCAGCCCCGGGACTCGGAGTACTTGAGGTACATCTTCAGCAGGTCGCCGGCGAACAGCGCGGACTCCTCGCCGCCCTCGCCGGACTTGATCTCCAGGATCACGTCCCTGGCGTCGTCGGGGTCCCGAGGGATGAGGATGCGGCGGAGGTGCTCGGTCGCGGCCTCGGCGGCCTGCTCCATGGCGGGCACCTCGGCGGCGAAGTCCGGGTCGAGCCCGGCCATCTCCTGGGCGGCCTCGAGGTCGTCGTAGGCGGCCTTCCAGGCACGATGCGCGGCGACAACGCGACCGAGCTCCGCAAACCTACGTCCGAGCGTGCGCGCCCTGCCGGCATCCGCGTGAACCGCGGGGTCGGCGAGCTGTCGCTCGATGTCGGCATACTCGTCCAGCATCGGCTGGACGGCTGCGAAGGCCTCGGCCACGTCGTCGCGCGGTGAGCTTCGTTACTTCTGGT